>NZ_JBVHVO010000001.1:706450-915664 GCF_055564815.1 Kitasatospora sp. NPDC028961
CAAGGACCCCCCGGGCCCCCCCCCCCGCCCCTCCCTGGCCCCCGTTCTCCCCGGGGGACCGGGAACCCCCCCTCCCCCCTCCCATGCCGGTGGGCGGGCACCCTGCACGGGTGCCCGCCCACCGGCATGTCTGGCACGCTGCGGCACGTCGGCGGACCTCCCCCGAGGACACGGCCGCCGTCCGTCGTTCCCCGGACAGGAGGCCGGGGCTGCGTGCGGAGCGGATGGGTGGGTAGGCGGGATCGGTCTACTTGGGCGGCTTCTTGCCGGTGACACCCAGGTACACCAGGGGAGCGAGGTTGGGCTTCAGGTCCTTGACCTTGACGCCCCACGAGGTGAACGCCTTCTGGTGCTCGGCCGCCGAGGCGAGCAGCGAGACCAGCGAGCCGGCGACGGCGGCCGGGTCGAGCGACTTGTCGGCCTGGCCCTTCGTCTGGAGCTCCTTGACGGCCTCCGTGAGGGGCTTGGCGACCGCGTTGAGGACCGTCATGCGGATCTTGAAGAACCGCTTGTCCCCTTCGGCGGCACCGAGCGTGACCACTCGGAGAATGGCGTCGTTCTTGCGCCAGAAGGCGAGGAATCCGTCGACCAGTTCTTCCGAAGTGGTCGTGCCGGACTTCCCTGCCCAGGACTTTCCGGCCACCAGCTCTTTGAGGGTGTCGGAGTCCTTGGCCATTTCCTCGGCGATTTCGAGGACTGCGCCCTCGACATCCGGGAAGTACTGGTAGAAGGTCGCGGGGGAGGTACCCGCCATACGGGCGACGTCGATGACCTTGACGTCCCGATAGGGCGACGTGCTGAGCATCTCGCGGAGGCAGTCGAGCAGCTTCTGCCGCGTCTCCTGTCCGCGTCGCCCGGCGACGCGACCGTCGACGGTGCGAACTTGTCCTGTCATGCCGTCAGCTTACCGTGGCACGATCTTGGCGCGATTCGGTGATGCGACTATTACTCCGCACGGGGGGTTGCTATAGGGGGCGTGAACGACTTCGGACGGATATTCATCGGGCTCCGGAGGCGCCTGTTGAAGCCCCCCCGTGTGCTTATGACCCCACAGCGTGACGGACCCTCCGCTGAGGGGTGGTCGAGTGACAGAGCGTGACGACCGAGGTCGGATCCGAGGTGCCCGAAAAAGAGTTGCGGGCATCTCGTGTGCAAGCCGCAGGCGGAGCGGGCGTCAGAATCCGGCCGTTCCGGCGGCACTGACCGGACGGTGAGCCGGAGGGGCCTCTGGGCGGGGGAGGTTGGAGTTGACCGGGGCGGCATTGGAGAATCGGCTGCGGCACCCCGTGGCGGGTGCGGAAGACGGGGAGGTGGCAGCGGAGTGGACCAGCTGACGGCGCACGATCCGAGGCGGATCGGGCCCTTCGAGGTGCTGGGGCGGCTCGGCGCGGGCGGGATGGGCCTGGTCTACCTGGCGCGCTCCGCCTCCGGCCGGCGAGTGGCCATCAAGACCGTCCGGGGGGAGCTGGCCGAGGACGAGCTGTTCCGGGTCCGTTTCGCCCGGGAGATCGCGGCCGCCAAGACGGTGGGCGGGTTCTACACCGCCGCCGTGGTCGACGCCGACGCCGACGCCCGGGTGCCCTGGCTGGCCACCGCGTACGTCCCGGCGCCGTCCCTGGAGGACCTGGTCACCGAGTGCGGGCCGCTGCCCGCGGGGGCGGTGCGCTGGCTGGTGGCGGGCATCGCGGAGGCGCTCCAGTCCATCCACGCGGCCGGGCTGGTCCACCGTGACCTCAAGCCCTCCAACGTGCTGGTGGTCGAGGACGGTCCGCGGGTGATCGACTTCGGCATCGCCGCCGGCGTCTCCAGCACCCGGCTCACCATGACCAACGTCGCGGTCGGCACCCCGGCGTACATGTCGCCGGAGCAGGCCCGGGACAGCCGTGGCGTCACCGGTGCCAGTGATGTCTTCTCGCTCGGGTCGCTGCTGGTCTTCTGCGCCACCGGGCACCCGCCGTACCGGGGCGCCAACCCGGTCGAGACGGTCTTCCAGCTGCTGCGCGACCAGCCCGACCTCTCCGGCCTGCCGGCCGAGCTGGTGGACCTGGTGCGCGCCTGCATGCGGCCCTCCCCGGAGCACCGGCCCTCGCCGGCGCAGATCCAGGCCGAGCTGGCCCCGCACCTGTTCTCCCGTGACGACGCCTCGGGCGAGGCGGGGGACTGGCTGCCGGCCAACGCGCTGGAGCTGATCGAACGCAAGCGCGGCCGCCGCCCGGCCCCGGCCCCGGCGCCCGCCCCCGCTCCGGCGCCCGCACCGGTGCCGCCGCAGCCGGCCCCGCCGCCCCACCAGCACCAGCCGCTGCCGCCCCAGCGCCCCGCGCAGGACGACCCGCGCACCCGGCACCCCGCCGAGCGGTACGCGCCGCCCGCGCCCGGGCCGGTGCACGCGCTGCCCGGGCCGGACACCGAGGCCGCCACCGAGAAGCTCGCCGCCCCCCGCCGCCACCGGGCCCCGGTCGCAGGGGAGAGCGCCGCCGAGGTCCGGCTGCCCGGGGCCTCGGTCCGGATAGGCCCGGGTCCGCGCGCCGAGCAGGCCGGGCCGGGGGCCGCGCCCGCCGAGACGGACTGGGTCCGCCGGGCCACGCCGCCGCCGGTCCAGGCCGCCCGCTGGCGCCCCTGGCGGTTCCGGATGTCCAACGACGTCTGGGGCACCCCGGTGGTCGCCGACGGCACGCTCTTCGTCTCCAGCTTCGAGGTGCACGCCCTGGACGTCGCCTCCGGCCAGCGCCGCTACAAGACCCGGGACGTCGCCTGGGCGCTCGCGGTGGACGCCGGCCGGGTGCACGCCGCCGACGGCCCGCACCTGTACACGGTGGACGTCGCGGACGGCACCGAGCGCTGGCGCAACTCGCTGGACGGCTGGGTCTACTCGCTGGACGCCGCCGACGGCGTGCTCTGCTGCGGTGTCCGGGGCGGCGGGGTGCAGCTGCGCTCGGCGGCCGGCGGCGCCGAGCTGTGGCGCGCCGACGACGCCCAGCAGGACTACGAGAACCCGCAGTCCGGGCCGGCCCTGGTGGGCGGCGCCGCGTACTACTACGGCGGCGGGCGGCTGCGCTGCGTCGATCCGCGCGGTGCGGGCCTGCGCTGGTCCTTCCCGGTGGGGGAGGACGTGCCGTCGCGCCCCGCCGAGCGGGCCGGCGTGCTGTACGTGACGGCCGGCACCCGGGTGTACGCGCTGGACGCGGCCAGCGGCGCCGAGCGCTGGCGCTTCGAGGCGCCGGTGGTGCTCTTCACCCCGCCGACGCTGGACGCGGACGCGGTCTACGTCGCCGACTACCTCGGCACGGTCTACGCGCTCGACGCGGCGACCGGCCGGGACCGCTGGCGCGCCGCCACCGGCAACCGGCAGGGCGCCGAGCCGGTGGTCGTCGGGGACGGCATGGTGCTGGTCGGCAGCGGGGACGTGCTCTACGCGTTCGAGGCGGCCACCGGCCGGGAGCGCTGGCGCTACACCGCGCGGGGCGAGATCGTCGGCTCGCCGGCGGTCGCCGACGGCCTGGTCCACCTGGGCAGCCGCGACCACTCGCTGCACACCCTGGACCTGGTGAGCGGTCAGCTGCGGTGGGAGCTCGGCACCAAGGGCGAGCTGACCGGCTCGCCGGTGGCGGTCGGCGGGCGGGTCTTCGTCGGCAGCAAGGACCGCTGCGTGTACGCGCTGGACGCCTTCTACGGCACGGCGGTGCCCTCGCACTGAGCCGCCGTCCCGAACGCCCCGCAGGCGGGACCCCGAGGACCGGCCCTACCGCCTGCGGGCCCCCGGGTGCCGGGCGCACCAGCCCTCCCAGGCCGAGGTCACCATCTCCTCGACCCCGTGGCGGGCCGTCCAGCCCAGCTCGCGGTGGATCAGCTCGGCGGAGGCGACCACCCGGGCCGGGTCGCCGGCGCGGCGCGGGGTGACCTCGCCGGTGGTGTCGTAGCCGGTGACCCGGGCGATCACGTCCAGCATCTCCCGGACGCTGACGCCCTCGCCGCGGCCGATGTTGAGGACCAGCGAGGTCTCGCCGGGCGGGTCGGCGGCGAGCCGCCGGGCGGCCGCCACATGGGCCGAGGCGATGTCCCGGACGTCGATGAAGTCGCGGACGCAGGTGCCGTCCGGGGTGGGGTAGTCGGCGCCGAAGATCAGTGGGGCGCGCCCGGCGGTGAGCCGTTCGAAGACCATCGGGATCAGGTTGTAGGCGCCCTCGTCGGAGAGCTCGGGCGAGGCGGCGCCGGCCACGTTGAAGTAGCGCAGCGAGACGGTGGAGATGCCGTGCGCCCGGCCGACCGCGGACACCAGCCACTCGCCGGCCAGTTTGGTCTCGCCGTAGGGGTTCATCGGGGCGCAGGGGGCCGTCTCGGTGACCAGCTCGACGTCGGGCATGCCGTAGACGGCGGCGGAGGAGGAGAAGAGGAAGCGCGGCACCCCGGCCTCGGCGACGGCCTCCAGCACGTTCTGCAGGCCGGTGAGGTTCTCCCGGTAGTAGTAGAACGGCCGCTCCACCGACTCGCCGACCCGCTTCTTCGCCGCGAAGTGCAGCACGCCCGCGATGTCCCGCGAGCGCAGGGCGGTGTCCAGCGCGGCGCGGTCCAGGGTGGAGCCCTCGATCAGGGTGACCCCCCGCGGCAGCCGGGCGCGGTCGCCGGTGCTGAGGTCGTCCAGTACCGCCACCCGCTCGCCGGCCTCGACCAGCTGGTGCACCACGTGCCTGCCGATGTACCCGGCACCACCGGTGATCAACCAAGTCATGGCGTGAATCCTAGGGCTTGTCCGCCTTGCCCCAGGTCGTGCCCCGGTGACGGGCGCGTCGGGGCAATGATTCGGACATATCGGTGAAATGCTGACAAAGATCTCTGTGATCTCGATGGTTCCGCACGGAACTCGACGGCCCCGGTACGGCCGATGGAATCGGAGGCAGCCCAGGTGAACCGAAAGAAGGAACCCACCCGCCCGCTCCCGGCCGGGCCGCGCCCCACCGGCCCCCGGGCGTTCGGCGGGCGACTGACCGGGCCGGCGGCCGTCGCCGCGCTGACCGCGCTGACGGTGGCCGGGTGCAGCAGCGGATCGTCCTCCTCCTCGTCGACCGCCACCACCCCCGGTGCGTCCTCGTCGTCCTCCGCCCAGCCGGCCGGCGGCAACCAGCTCCAGGACGCCTACCAGAAGGTGATCGCCGACGTGCTGCCCTCGGTGGTGCAGATCACCACCGCGACCGGGCTCGGCTCCGGGATCGTCTACGACAACAAGGGCGACATCGTCACCAACGCCCACGTGGTCGGCACCGCCACCACCTTCACCGTCACGCTGGCCAACAGCACCAAGGCCCTGGACGCCACGCTGGTCGCCTCCTACCCGGACTCCGACCTCGCGGTGATCAAGCTGACCAGCCCGCCGAGCGCCCTCAAGCCGGCCGTCTTCGGGGACTCCGCCAAGGTCGAGCTGGGGCAGATCACCCTGGCGATGGGCAGTCCGCTGGGCCTGTCCAGCAGCGTCACCCAGGGCATCGTCTCGGCCACCGGCCGGACCGTCTCGGAGCCCCAGGGCGGTGGTTCGCCGGGTGCCACCATCGGCAACATGGTGCAGACCTCGGCGGCGATCAACCCGGGCAACAGCGGCGGCGCGCTGGTCAACCTGAACAGCCAGGTGATCGGCATCAACACGCTCGCCGCCACCGAGCCGGAGGCCAACGGGGCCGCCGCGCCCGGTATCGGCTTCGCCATCCCGGCGTCCACCATCACCAGCATCGCCGACCAGCTGATCAAGGACGGCAAGGTCACCAACTCCGGCCGGGCCGCGCTGGGGGTCACCGCCCGGACGTACTTCGACCAGAACTTCCGTCCGGCCGGGGCCGTGGTGGTGGCCGTCAGCGCGGGCGGGCCGGCCGCCTCGGCGGGGCTCCAGCCCGGCGACGTGATCACCAAGGTCGGCGACGCCACCGTCGACTCGCTGAACGGGCTCACCAGCGCGCTCGCCTCGCTCACCCCGGGGACCACGACGACCGTCGGCTACACCCGGGACGGCCAGGCCAAGACCGCCGACGTCACCCTCGGCACGCTGGAAACGCCCTAGGGCCGGGTGGGACAAGCCCTGGCCCCTCGGGTCCCCGGCGGCGGCCGCCCGCGCACCGCGCAAGGGTCGGCGGGCGGCCGCCGCACGGGTACGGGCCGGGCTCCGTCACTGCCTCGACGGAGTCCCGGCCCATTGTCGTGTCCGGCGGGGGGTGCCCGGAGGAACGGTCAGCGGCGGGCGGCGCGGGTGCGCCACGGGAGCTCGATGGTGACCGTGGTCGGCCCGCCGTCCGGGCTCTCCACCAGGAACACCCCGTCCACCGCCCGGATCCGTTCGGCCAGCCCGGCCAGGCCGCTGCCCGGGTAGGCGGCCGCGCCGCCCTTGCCGTCGTCCCGGACCAGCAGCATCAGCTGGTCGCCGGCCCGCCAGGCGTCCACCGTGGCGGAGCGGGCGCGGGCGTGCTTCGAGATGTTGGTCAGCAGCTCGCTGACGGTGAAGTAGGCGATGCCCTCGACCGCCGAGTCCGGGCGCTCCACCGTGCCGTCGGCGGCGGTCAGCTCGACGTGCACCTTGACCCCGTCCGGCACCGTGCAGCGGGCCGCCACCGCGGAGAGCGCCGCGTCCAGCCCCCGGTCGGTGAGCACCGCCGGGTGGATGCCCCGGGCCAGGTCGCGCAGCTCCTGCAGGGCCAGCTTCACCTCGCCGTGCGCGGCGCCGACCATCCGGGCCGCGGCCGCCACGTCCTCGGGCGTCTCGGTCTCGCTCAGCTTCTCCTTGGCCATGCCGAGGTCCATCGCCAGGGCCACCAGCCGGGCCTGGGCGCCGTCGTGCAGGTCGCGCTCGATCCGGCGCAGGTCGGCGGCGGCGGTGTCGATCACCGTGCCGCGGTCGTCCTCCAGCTCCCGCACCCGCTCGGAGAGCGCGCCCGGGTAGAGCAGGACCTCCACCAGCATCCGGTCGATCGCCGCCTGGAAGCGGACCACCCAGGGCAGCACCGGCCAGCCGACGACCACGCAGATCAGCGTCACCGTGAAGCTCAGCAGGCCCCAGGGCAGCAGCAGCACGTTGTAGAGCGCCGAGCGCCAGCTGAGCGGGTCGGTGAGGTAGGCGATCGCGTAGCCGGTGATCCCCGGCCGGTTCCGGCGCACCGGCTCCGGCTCGCGCACCTCGGAGCCGAGCACCGAGCGGGCCCGGCGGCGGGCGAAGGCGCCCAGGAGCCGGCACCCGGCCAGCCCGGCGGCCAGCAGCGGCAGGCCGATCACGGTGATGGAGAGCGCCAGCCCGACGGAGAGCAGGACGACGGTGAAGACGAACCCGGCGAGGCCGAGCGGCAGATTGAGCATCAGCTGCCCGGCCTGCCGCCACATCCGCGCGCCGTACAGCGGCGCGCGCTCGGGGCCCGCGTCCTGCTCCTTGAGGGCATCCGCGGCGCGGCGGTGCAGTGGCTTCATGTCGGATCTACCGTCCCTTGGGGTCGAGCTGGTGATCCAAGCTTCCCCGGTCGGGGGCGCGCGGGGCCATGGGGGTGATACGTCTTCCCGCCCGGGGGTTATCCCCACCCCCGGCCGGGGCGGCCGGCGGGCGCGGTCGTCCACCGAATGTCCATCGGCCGTCTTGCGGATCGGGCGGGATGCGGTGCTCCACGGCCGTGCACTTAGACTCACGCATTGGCGATGGTTATGACCGTGTAAAGAAACGTCGTAGAACTGCCGTGAGGGCGGTTTTCCCAGGCGATGTGGAGGCGAGGGGCATGGAGGGGCAGCCGGCAGCTGCCGTCGCGGCCGACCCGGCCGCCGGCAGCGGCTACTTCGACGCGTACGCCGCGATGGGCCTGCTCGCCGTCGTCGGCGTGCTCTTCGTCGCCGTGGCGTTCACCGCCAACCGGCTGCTGCGGCCGGTGGTGTACTCGCCGGAGAAACTCCTCGCCTACGAGTGCGGCGTGGACCCGGTGGGAGAGGACTGGGCGCACACCCAGATCCGCTACTACGTCTACGCCTTCCTGTACGTGATCTTCGCGGTGGACGCGATCTACCTGTTCCCGTGGGCGACCGTCTTCGCCGCCGCCGGCTACGGCGCCGGGACGCTGATCGAGATGTTCGTCTTCATCGGCTTCCTCGCGGTCGGGCTGCTCTACGCCTGGAAGAAGGGCGTTCTGGAATGGACGTGACCCACAACCACTCGCACGCGCACGGCGCCGGGGGCCCGGTACCGCTCGGTCTGCCGGACCCGTCGCGCCCCGGTGCGGCCGTCGGGCGGAGCAGTCTCGGCCCGCTCGCCCGGCTGGCGCCGGACCCGGTCAAGGTCGTCCTGAACTGGGGCCGCCGCTACAGCCTCTGGTGCTTCAACTTCGGCCTCGCCTGCTGCGCGATCGAGTTCATCGCCGCGTCGATGGCCAAGCACGACTTCATCCGGATGGGTGTGATTCCGTTCGCGCCCGGCCCCCGGCAGGCCGATCTGATGATCGTCTCGGGGACGGTGACCGACAAGATGGCGCCCGCCGTGAAGCGCCTCTACGAGCAGATGCCCGAGCCGAAGTACGTCATCTCCTTCGGCGCCTGCTCCAACTCCGGCGGCCCCTACTGGGACTCCTACTCCGTCACCAAGGGCGTCGACCAGATCATCCCGGTCGACGTCTACGTGCCCGGCTGCCCGCCCCGGCCGGAGGCCCTGCTCCAGGGCATCCTCAAGCTCCAGGAGAAGATCGCCGCCGAGTCGCTGCCCGGCCGGTACGCCGCGCCCGCGAGCGCGCTGCGCCGCCCGCTGGTGGCCGGCCCCGCGCCGTCCGAAGGGGGCGTCTCGTGAGCACCGCCGAGCAGTACGCGGCGTCGGTCGGCGAGTGGGCCACCGGCGCCGAGGCGTACGGGCTGGTCACCGTCGACGTGCCCGCCGAGCACTGGATCGAGGCGCTCACCGCGGCCCGGGACGTCCTGGGCCTGCGGTTCTTCGACTGGCTGAGCGCCGTCGACGAGCTGGCCGAGGGCTTCTCGGTGGTCGCCCACCTGGCCGCCGCGGACGGCCCCGGGGTGCGGCACCTGGCGCTGCGCACCAAGGTGGCGCGGGCGGGGGCCGCCCTGCCGACCGCCGTCGAGGTGTACGCGGGGGCCGGCTGGCACGAGCGCGAGACGCACGAGATGTTCGGCATCGACTTCCCCGGGCACCCCCACCTGGTCACCCTGCTGCTGCCGGACGGCTTCGAGGGGTTCCCGCTGCGCAAGGAGTTCGTGCTCGCGGCCCGGGTCGCCAAGGCCTGGCCGGGCGCCAAGGAGCCGGGCGAGTCCGACCACGGTGACGGACCGGCGCGGCGCAAGATGCAGCCGCCCGGCGTCCCGGACCCGAACGAGTGGGGCCCGCTCAAGGGCACCCTGCCGCCGGTGGCCGAGCGGCCCGCGCGCGGTGCGCGGGCGGCCGGCGCGGCGGCCCGTACGCCCCGGGCCGGTGCGGCCGCCGCTTCGGCCGAGGGCGGGCCCGCCGTCCGGGCCGACCGGCCGCGCCGGACCAGGTCGGTCGACGCGGGCTCGGTGAGCCAGGCCGCCGAGACCACCGCCGAAGGAACCACCGCCGAGGGAGCCGCCGCCGAGGCGGCGCCGCCGGTGCGGGCCGACCGGCCGCGCCGGACCAGGTCCGTCACGGACGGCTCGGCGAGCCAGGCCCCCGCCGGGGAGCCCGTCGTGGAGAGCGCCGAGCCGAAGCCCGGGCGGGCGGCGCCGGCCCGGACCCGGTCCGCGGACGCGCCCTGGCACGCCCCGGTGCCCGCGCACGGCTCCGAGGCCGAGGCCGCACCCGAGGGCACCGCCGCACCCGAGAGCGAGACCGAGACCGAGGCCGCCGCCGCGCCCGAGGCGCCCGGCGAGGCGGCCGGTGCGACCGGACCGGAGGACGGCAAGCGCGCGGAGGACGGGACGAAGGAGACGCCGGCCGACCCGGCCGACCAGGACGGAGACAGCACGTGAACCTGCTCGACACGCTGCTGCGCTGCGTCGCCACCCTCGTCGTCTTCCTCACCTTCCCCCTGGTCATCGGCCAGACCGAGCACAAGGTGATGGCGCACATGCAGGGCCGGCTCGGCCCGATGTACGCCGGCGGCTTCCACGGCTGGGCGCAGCTCGTCGCCGACGGCGTGAAGTTCGCGCAGAAGGAGGACATCGTCCCGGCCGGGGCGGACCGCAGGATCTTCCAGCTGGCGCCCGCCGTCTCCCTGCTGCCCTACCTGTTCGTGCTGCTCGCCATCCCCGTCGGGCCGGACGGCTTCGTCGGCCAGGCGATCGACGCCGGCCTCTTCTTCGTGCTGGCCGTGATGGGCGTCGGCGTGATCGGCAAGCTGATGGCCGGCTGGGCCTCGGCGAACAAGTTCTCGCTGCTCGGCGGTCTGCGGACGGCCGCGCAGCTGATGTCCTACGAGCTGCCGATGGTGCTCGCGGCCGCCTCGGTGGCGATGGCGGCCGGCACGCTCTCGCTCCCGGGGATCCTGGACGCCTGGCAGTGGTACTGGATCCCGTGGCAGCTCATCGGCGCCTTCGTCTTCTTCACGGCCGGCCTGGCCGAGCTCCAGCGCCCGCCGTTCGACATGCCGGTGGCCGATTCGGAGATCATCTTCGGCGCGTACACCGAGTACACCGGGCTGCGCTTCGCGCTCTTCCTGCTCTCCGAGTACGTCGGGATCCTGGTGGTCTCCGGGCTGACCGCGGTGCTCTTCCTGGGCGGCTGGCACGGTCCGCTGCCGGACGAGCTCGGCTGGCTCTGGACGATCCTGAAGACCTTCGCGCTGGCCTTCGTGGTCATCTGGCTGCGGGTCACCTACCCGCGACTGCGGGAGGACCAGCTGATGCGCTTCGCGTGGCTCGTGCTGATCCCGCTGGCCCTCGTCCAGCTCGCCCTCACCGGCATCATCAAGGTGGCGATCTCATGACCGAGCGCAGCGAGCTCGTGGCCGACAGGCACGCAGGGGCCGACGCCCCGGCCCGGCGGAGCGGGGTGGGCGCATGAGCTTCCCCGGTTCCGGACTGGCCAAGGGCCTGGCCGTCACCCTGCGGACGATGACGAAGAAGACCGTCACCGCGCAGTACCCCGACGTGCAGCCCGCGCTGCCGCCGCGCTCGCGCGGCGTGATCGCGCTGCTGGAGGAGAACTGCACGGTCTGCATGCTGTGCGCCCGCGAGTGCCCGGACTGGTGCATCTACATCGACTCCCACAAGGAGACGCTGCCGGCCGCCGACCCGAACGCCCGCGCCCGGACCCGCAACGTGCTGGACCGCTTCGCGATCGACTTCTCGCTCTGCATGTACTGCGGGATCTGCATCGAGGTGTGCCCGTTCGACGCGCTGTTCTGGTCCCCGGAGTTCGAGTACGCGGAGACCGACATCCTGGAGCTGACCCACGAGCGGGACAAGCTCCGCGAGTGGATGTGGACGGTGCCGGCGCCGCCGGCGCTGGACCCGGCGGCCGAGGAGCCCAAGGAGATCGCCACCGCGCGCAAGGCCGCGGACAAGCTGGCCGCCGCCTCGGCGGCGCCGGAGGAGGGTGACCCGCGATGAGTGCCGCCCTGCTGACCGCGGCCGGGTCGCTGGACCCGGCCGCCCGCTCGTTCCTCTCCCCGACCGGGGTCGAGATCGTCTTCCTGCTGGTCGGCGTCGCCGTGCTGGGCTCGGCCGTGACGGCCGTGACCACCAGGCAGCTGGTGCACGCCGCGCTCTGGCTGGTGGTCGCGCTCGGCGGCCTGGCGGTGGAGTTCCTGCTACTCACCGCCGAGTTCATCGCCTGGGTGCAGGTGCTGATCTACCTCGGCTCGGTGGTCGTCCTGGTGCTGTTCGGGCTGATGCTCACCCGGGCGCCGATCGGGCGCTCGCCGGACGCCGACTCGGGCAACCGCTGGGTCGCCCTGGTGGTGGCGCTGGCCTCGGCCGGGACGCTGGTGACGCTGCTCGTCGACGCCTTCCGGACGTCGTGGATCGACCTCGGCGGGGGCGGCGGTTCGGCGCAGGCGACGGGTACCAGCCTGTTCCGGACCTGGGTGCTGCCCTTCGAGGCGCTCTCGGTGCTGCTGCTGGCCGCGCTGGTCGGCGCGATCGTGCTGTCGCGCGGGGCCGGCCGGCGGGTGCCGCCGCCCCGGGCCGCCAAGCTGCGCGCGGGCCGGCCGGTGGGCTCCAACGGGACGGTCGCCGCCACCGCGCCGAAGGCCCCGGCCGAGCCCGCGGCTCCCGCTTCGACGACCTCGGCGGAGGAGAGCTGATGCATCTCGCCTACCCCGTCGTGCTCGCCGCGCTGCTGTTCAGCGTCGGCGTGTACGGCGTGCTCGCCCGGCGCAACGTCGTCCTGGTGCTGATGTCCGTGGAGCTGATGCTCAACGCCGTCAACCTCAACCTCGTCGCCTTCGACGCCTGGCTGCGGGACTCCCTGCACGCCGGCCAGGCGCTCACCCTGTTCACCATCACCATCGCCGCCGCCGAGATCGGCCTCGGGCTCGCCATCGTCCTGCTGCTCTTCCGGGCCCGGGGCACCGCGGACATCGACCGGGCCACCGCGCTCGGTGACCCCGCCGAGTCCGCCGAGGAGGCGCCGGCCGGCGCCGGGGCACTGAAGGGCCAGGCCGCCGCATGAACCTCGCCCTGCCCGTCCTCGTCCCCGTCCTGCCCGCGCTCGGATCGGCCGCCACCCTGGCCGTCGGCAGGCGCGCGCCCGGTCTGGCCCGGCCGCTGGCGATCGTGCCGGTCGCCGTCTCGGCCGTGCTCGCCCTGGTGGTCGCCCTCCAGCTGGGCACCGGCCAGGTGCTGGAGGCCGGCACCCGGCTCACCCCGACCGGCGGGCCGGACCTCACGCTCGGCCTCTACCTGGACGGCTACAGCTCGCTGATCTCCGTGCTGGTCGGCCTGGTCGCCACCTGCGTGCAGGTGTACTCGACCGCCTACCTCAAGGACGACCCGCGCTACCCGTCGTACGCGGCGCTGGTCTCGCTGTTCACGGCGGCGATGTTCCTGGTCGTCTACTCGGGCGACCTGATCGTGCTGCTGGTCGGCTGGGAGGTCATGGGCATCTGCTCGTACTTCCTGATCGGCCACCACTGGGAGACCGCGGACGCCCGGTCGGCCTCGCTGAAGGCCTTCCTGGTCACCAAGCTCGGCGACGTGCCGTTCCTGTTCGGCATCTTCCTGCTCGGCGCCGACGCCGGCAGCTTCCGGATCTCTGACGTCCTGGCGGCCGCCGCCGAGGGGCGGCTCGGCCACCCGACGCTGACCGCGCTGCTGCTGCTCGCCGGCGTGGCCGGCAAGAGCGCGCAGTTCCCGCTGCACACCTGGCTCCCGGACGCGATGGCCGGTCCGACGCCGGTCTCCGCGCTGATCCACGCCGCCACCATGGTCGCGGCCGGCATCTACCTGGTCGCCCGGCTGCTGCCGGTCTTCCTGCTCTCCGGCGCGGCGCTGGTGGTGCTCGCGGTGATGGCCGCCGTGACGATGATCGGCTCGGCGCTCTGCGCGCTCGCCCAGGACGACCTGAAGCGGGTGCTCGCCTACTCGACCGTCGGGCAGCTCGGCTACATGGCCGGCGCCCTGGCCGCCGGCGACCGCGAGGCCTCCGTCTTCCACCTGGTCAGCCACGGGGCGTTCAAGGCCCTGCTGTTCCTCGCGGCCGGTGTGGTGATCCACGCCGCGCACACCAACTCGATCTCCGCGATGTCCCGGATGCCGGGGCTGCGCAAGCGGGTGCCGGACGCCTACTGGACGATGGGCATCGCGCTCGTCGCCCTGATCGGGCTGCCGCCGTTCTCCGGCTTCTTCAGCAAGGAGGCGGTGCTGACCGCCGCCGAGCACGCGGCCAACGGCGAGGCGCTGACCAACGGCCTCGGCCCGGCGTCCGCGGTACCGCAGGCGGCCGGCTGGATCGTGCTGATCTCGGCCGCGCTCACCGCCCTGCTGACCGCGGCGTACGCGGCGCGGCTGTTCCTGGTGGCGTTCCACAGCCCGGCCGCCGCCGGCGCCGCCGCGCCTGCCGCCCCCGTCTCGCCGGCGGACCACGAGGCCGACGCGCCCTACTCGCCCGAGGTGGACGAGGCCGACCCGGCCACCGCCGAGCCGCCCGCGATGCGCTGGCCGCTCTGGGTGCTGGCCGTCCCGACCATGGCCTTCGGCGTGACGAGCCTGCGCTCGGACTGGCTGCCCGCGCTGCTGGACGGCGGCTCGCTGCGGCCCTCGGCCGTCACCGCCGTGACCGGCACCGGCCTCGCCGTGGTCGGCGCGCTGCTGGCGTACGGGGCCTGGCGCTCCGCCACCGCCCGGCTCGGCGCCGGCCTGCCGCCCGCCGCACCGCTGGGCCGGGTGCCCGAGCAGGCCGGCGCCCCGGCCGCCGAGGTGATCGTCGCCGACCCCGGCCGCACCCTGCTCGGCCCGCTGTTCGGCCCGGCCCGGCACGGCTTCGGCGTCGACCGGCTCTACAGCGCGCTGTTCGTCCGGCCGGTGACCGCCGCGGCCCGGCTGGTCCGCTTCCTCGACCGCGAGGTCGTCGAGACGTACGTGCGCGGCAGCGGGACGGCGGCCGGCCTGCTCGGCCGGGCCGTCCGGCTCGCCCAGACCGGGAACGCGCAGACCTACCTCAGCGCGCTGCTCGCCGGCGTCGTCCTGCTGGCCGTCCTGGTGGCGGTGTAGCCGGATGGACCAGAACAGGCAGCCCCGCCGCCCAGCCCCGCCGACCGCAGCCCGTAGGAGCCCCCGATGAACGCAGTCCTCATCGCCCTCCTGGTGCTGCCGCTGGCCGGGGCCGCGCTGACCCTGGTACCGGCGTTCGGCGCCGACCCGGCCGCCGCCGACCGGCGCGCGCTGCGGCTGAACACCGTGGTCACCGGCGCCGTCCTGGTGCTCGGCATCGTCCTCGCGGCGGGCTTCGACCACGACGGGCCCGGCCGGATGCAGGCGACCACCGACGTGTCCTGGATCCCGGCCATCGGCGTGCGCCTCCACCTCGGCGTGGACGGCGTCTCGCTCCCGCTGATCGTGCTGACCGCGCTGCTCACCTTCCTCTGCGCGCTGTACTCGGAGAAGCGGCTGCCGACCGGGGAGGGCGTCCCCTCGGCCCGGGCCTTCACCGGGCTGTTCCTCCTGCTCGAAGTCGGCATGCTCGCCACCTTCGCGGTGCTGGACCTGCTGCTCTTCTTCCTGGCCTTCGAGATCGTGCTGATCCCGATGTACTTCCTGATCGCCCGCTGGGGCACCGGGGCGAAGGTGCCGGCCGCCAACCGGTTCATCCTGTACACGCTGCTCGGCTCGGCGGTGATGCTGCTCGGCTTCCTGCTGGTCGGCAGCAAGGCGGGCACCTTCGACATGCAGGCGCTGGCCGCCGCGCACGGCGGCGGCCTGAGCCACACCACCCAGGTGGTCGCCGCCCTGGCGATCATGGTCGGGCTGGTGGTCAAGGCCCCCGCCTGGCCGCTGCACAGCTGGCTCCCGGACGCGCACACGGCGGCCCCCACGGTCGGCTCGGTGCTGCTCGCCGGCGTGCTGCTGAAGATGGGGACGTACGGCCTGGTCCGGGTCCTCCTCCCGGTCGTCCCGGACGGTACCGCGACGCTCGCCCCCTACCTGGGCGCGTTCGCCGCCGTCGGCATCGTCTACGGCTCGCTGGCCTGCCTCGCGCTGGTCCGGCCCGGGGCCAAGGGCGACCTCAAGCGCCTGATCGCCTACTCCTCCGTCGGCCACATGGGCTTCGTGCTGCTGGGCATCGCCTCCCTCACCCCGGTGGGCGTCAACGGCGCGCTGTTCGCCAACATCGCCCACGGGCTGATCACCGGCCTGCTGTTCTTCGTGGTCGGGGCCCTGAAGGACCGCTACGGCACGGCGGACCTCGACACCCTGGCCGGCTCCACCGGGGCCGCCCTCTACGGACGGGCCCCGCGGATCGGCGCCCTGCTGGCCTTCGCCGCCGTCGCCAGCCTCGGCCTGCCGGGGCTGGCCGGCTTCTGGGGCGAGCTGCTCGCGATGTTCGGCGCGTTCGACCCGGCCGAGGGCCTCTCGCGCCCCGCGTTCGTCACCTACATGGTGCTGGCCGGCCTGGGCACCCTCCTCACCGCCGGGTACCTGCTGATGGTGGTCAAGCGCGTCTGCATGGGCGACCCGAAGCAGCCGGCCCCGGTGGCCGAGCTCGCCGACCTGCGCCCGTACGAGGCCGTCAGCTGGACCCCGCTGGCCGCCCTCACCCTGCTCGCCGGCCTCTGGCCCGCGCTCCTGCTCGGTCTCTCCGACCCGGCCGTCAAGCACCTCCTCGGGGGTGGCTGACATGCTCGGACCCCAGCTCGCCGCACTCGGACCTCACTCCACGGGGCAGCCCACTGTGACCTCCCTCGCCGTAGCCGACCCGGGCAGCCTGATCCAGTCCGTGGACTGGGTGGCGATCGCGCCCCCGCTGATCGCCGCGCTGGCCGCCCTCGCGGTGCTGGTCACCGACCTCTTCCTGCCCGCGCGCCACCGCAAGCTGCTCGGCGCCCTGGCCGTGGGCGGCCTCGCCCTCGCGCTGCTCGCCCTGCTCCCGCTCACCGGCGGCTCGCCCCGGAGCACCTTCTGCGTGCGGGACGCCGGCTGCTCCTACGTCGCGGACCACTTCGCGCTGGTCTTCCAGCTGCTCGCGCTGGGCGGCGCGCTGATCGCCGCGCTGCTCTCGACGCACACCGTGAACGGCCCGGCGCCGGACGACGGCTCCGCCGCGGGGCTGCCCGGCGGCGAGTACTGGTTCCTGCTGCTCTCCAGCGCCACCGGCGCCGCCCTGCTGCCCGCCTCCCGGGACCTCGCCACCCTGGTGGTCGCCCTGGAGGTGGCCTCGCTGCCGGCCTTCGCCCTGGTCGCGCTGCGCCGGGACGGCCGGGGCGCGGAGGCCGCGCTGAAGTTCTTCCTCTCCTCCGTCACCGCGACCGCGGTGATGCTGCTCGGCATCGGCTTCGTCTACGCCGCGAGCGGCAGCCTGCACCTGGGCGCCGTCGCCGAGGGCCTGGCCCACGCCCCTGCCCAGCTCAAGCCGCTGGCCGAGGCCGGCGCGGTGCTCACCCTGGTCGGCTTCGCCTTCAAGGTCGCCGCCGTCCCGTTCCACTTCTGGGTGCCCGACACCTACGTCGGCGCCCCGCTGCCGGTGGCCGGCTACCTCTCGGTGGTCGGAAAGGCGGCCGGCCTCTCCGGCCTGGCGCTGGTCACCACGATCGCCTTCCGGCCGTACGCGCACACCTGGGGCCTGGTGCTCGCGGTGCTGGCCGCCGTCACCATGACGGTCGGCAACGTGGGCGCGCTGCGCCAGCGGTTCGACACCCGGTACAGCGCGGTGCGGCTGCTCGCCTGGTCCTCGGTGGGCCAGGCCGGGTACCTGCTGGTGCCGCTCGCCGCCGCCGGCTACGCACGGACCGGGGCGGACAGCCTGGGCGCCACCGCCGCGTACGCGCTGATCTACGGCGTGGTGAACCTCGGCGCCTTCGCGGTGGTCGCCGCCGTCGGCCGCCGGGCCGGGACGAGCGTGGACGAGTTCCGCGGCCTGTTCGCCCGGCGCCGCTGGACGGCCCTGGCGCTGGCCTTCTTCCTGCTCTGCCTGGCCGGGCTCCCGCCCGGGGTGATCGGCCTGTTCGGCAAGGTGGTGGTGTTCCGCGCCGCCGTCGACGCCGGGCTGGGCTGGCTGGCCGTGGTGATGGCCGTCAATGTGGTCATCGCGCTGTACTACTACCTGCTCTGGACGGCGCGGCTCTTCGCCCCGGCGCCGTCGCAGGACGCGGTCACGGCGGTCGCCGAGCGCCGGCTGCCGGCCTCGCTGACGGCCACCCTGGGGCTCACCGCCTCGGTGGCCGTGGTGCTCTCGGTGGCCCCGCAGCTGGTCCTCCAGGTGGTCGGCGGCACGCTGTTCTGAGGCCGCCGGCCGGGGCGGGCGCCTGGGCGGTCCGGGTGTAGCGGTGGTCACAAGGGAACAAGGCCGCCGGGCTCGCCCGTTGAGCGGGCAGAGGGACGAGGCAGCGAGGGCTTCCCCACCGCACCATTGGAGGGCCTGCCGTGCACCGCCGGCACAACGGACTGAGGACCGCCGCACTGCTCGGCGGCCTCTCGGCGCTGATCCTGGTGATCGGCAGCTTCTTCGGCCGCACCGGCTTCGTGATCGCCCTGCTGGTCGCGCTCGGGACCAACGCCTACGCGTACTGGAACAGCGACAAGCTCGCCCTGCGCGCCATGCGGGCCCGCCCGGTGAGCGAGATCGAGGCGCCGCGGCTGTACCGGATCGTCCGTGAGCTCTCCACCTCGGCCCGCCAGCCGATGCCGCGGCTGTACATCTCCCCGACCCCGGCCCCGAACGCCTTCGCCACCGGCCGCAACCCGCGCAATGCGGCGGTCTGCTGCACCGACGGCATCCTCCAGCTGCTGGACGAGCGGGAGCTGCGCGGGGTGCTCGGCCACGAGCTCAGCCACGTCTACAACCGGGACATCCTGATCTCCTCGGTCGCCGGGGCGCTCGCCTCGGTGGTGATGTTCCTGGTGAACTTCGCCTGGCTGGTGCCGTTCGGCCGCAGCGACGACGACGACGGCCCCGGGCTCTTCGGGATGCTCGCGATCATGATCCTGGGGCCGCTCGCCGCCTCGCTGATCCAGCTGGCCGTCAGCCGCTCCCGGGAGTACCAGGCCGACGCCGACGGCGCCCGGATCACCGGCGACCCGCTCGCCCTGGCGAGCGCCCTGCGCAAGCTGGACGTCGGCACCCGGCAGCTGCCGCTGCCGCCGGAGCCGCAGCTCCAGACGGCCAGCCACATGATGATCGCCAGCCCGTTCCGCCCGGGCGAGGCCGGGACGAAGCTCTTCTCGACCCACCCGCCGATGGCGGAGCGGATCGCCCGCCTGGAGCGGATGGCGGGCTACCGGGGCTGACGAGGGCCCGCCTGCCCCGCGCCCCCGCCCGCCCGCCGGCTCGCTCGGCGGCCGGCCGCGGTCAGCCGGTGAGACCCTCGTAGGCCCGGCGCAGCCGGTGGACGCCCTCGGCGATCCGGGCCGGGCTGTCGACGGCGGCGTAGCTCAGCCGCAGGTGGGGCGCCGGGGGCTCGGCGGCGTAGTAGGGGCTTCCGGGGGCGACCAGCACCCCGGCGTGCAGCGCGGCGGTGGCCAGCGCGGCCTCGTCGGTGCCCTCCGGCAGCCGCAGCCAGAGGTGGTAGCCCCCGGGCCGGTGCGGGCCGAGCAGCCCGGGGAGTTCGCGGCGCAGCGCGGCCACCGTGAGCGTTCGGCGGTCGCGCAGCTCGGCGCCGAGGGTGCGCAGGTGGCGCGCCCAGCCCGGGTCGGCGACCAGTTCCAGCGCTGCCTCCTGGAGCGGCCGGGGCACGAAGAAGCTGTCCACCACCTGGGTCGCCCGCAGCCGCCGCAGGGCCGGGCCGCGGGCGGTCAGCGCGCCGACCCGCAGATTGGGCGAGGTGGCCTTGGTCAGCGAGCGCAGGTGGACCACCACGCCGTCCGGGTCGTCGGCGGCGAGCGGGCGCGGCAGCGCGGGGGAGTCGGAGTGGACCAGCCGGCGGGCGAAGTCGTCCTCGACGACGAACGCGCCGGCCGTCCGGGCGATCCGCAGCACCTCGGCGCGCCGCTCGGGGGAGAGCACCGCGCCGGTCGGGTTCTGGAACAGCGGCTGGCAGACGAAGACCCGGGCCCGGGTGGCGTCGAAGGCCGCCGCCAGCAGGTCGGTGCGCACGCCGTCCTCGTCCACCGGGACGGGGACCGGCCGCACGCCCGCCGCGCGGGCGACCGCGAGCGTCCCGGGGTAGGTCGGCGACTCCACCAGCACGGGTGCGCCCGGGGCTGCCAGCGAGCGGATCGCGACGGTCAGCGCGCTCTGCCCGCCCGCCGTGACCAGGACGTCGCCCGCGCCCAGCGGCCCGCCGTTGCCGCCGATGTCCCGGGCGAACCAGGCGCGCAGTTCGGTCAGCCCGTCGACCGGCGGGCGCTCCCAGGCGCCGGGCCGCCGGCCGGCCCGGGCCAGGGCGGCGGCCAGCAGCCGCTCCGGCTGGAGCGAGGCGTGCGGGTAGCCGCCGTTCAGGTCGACCACGTCGGGCGGCGGGACGTTCAGGGTGGCGAACAGCGCGCCCGCGCCCCGGTCGCGCGGGCCCGCGTCGGCGCTCAGCGCGAGCTCCTGCCAGGAGAGGTCGCCGGGCCGGGCGGTCGGCGCGGCGAGCGGCGAACCTCCGCCGGTGGTGCCGCCGCCCGCGAAGGCGGCGGCCCGGAAGACCCCGGCGCCCGGCCGGGAGACCACCAGGCCCTCGGCCGCCAGCACGGCGATCGCCCGGGAGACCGTCACCGGGCTGACCTGGTGGCGCTCCATCAGGGCCCGGCTCGACGGCAGCTTGCGTCCCTCCGGGTAGCGCTCGACCTCCCGGCGCAGGCTGTCGGCCAGATCGGTCACGCTGCTACGCTCGTTCATGACGGCACAAGATAGCGCTACCCGCCCGATCGCGATAGCACCGCAGGCACCGATCGGCTCCGGCAGCTCCGCCAGCTCGGGCAGCTCCGGTACGGCCCTGGCGGCCCTCGGCGTCCTCTCCTTCTCCTTCAGCTTCCCCGCGACCGCCTGGGCCCTGTCCGGTTTCGGTCCGTGGACGGCGACCGGCCTGCGCGGCGCCGTGGCCGGGCTGCTCGCCGCGCTCTGCCTGGCGGCCGCCCGCGTCCCGCTCCCCGCCCGCCGGCACTGGCCCGGGCTGCTGGTGGTCTCGGCCGGCTGCGTGCTGGGCTTCCCGCTGCTCACCACGCTGGCGCTGCGGGCCTCCTCGACCGCCCACTCGGCTGTGGTCATCGGTGTGCTGCCGCTCGCCACCGCCGCGTTCTCGGCGCTGCGCACCGGCCGGCGCCCGTCCCGGGCCTTCTGGTGCGCGGCGCTGGCCGGTGCGGCGGCGGTGCTGGCCTTCACCCTGCTGCAGAGCCACGGGCGGCCGACCACCGCCGACCTCTACCTGTTCGCCGCGCTGGTGGTCTGCGCGGCCGGGTACGCGGAGGGCGGGCGGATCTCGCGCGAGCTGCCGGGGTGGCAGGTGATCGCCTGGGCGGTGGTCGCGGCGCTGCCGGTCACCGTGGTGACCACGGCGCTGGCGCTGCCGGGCGAGCCGGCGCACCCGGGGGTGAAGGCGCTGGCCGGGCTGGCGTACACGGCGGCGGTGTCGCAGCTCGGCGGGTTCGTGCTCTGGTACCGGGGGATGGCGGCGATCGGGGTGCCGAGGGCCAGTCAGCTCCAGCTCGCCCAGCCGCTGCTGACGCTGGTCTGGGCGGTGCTGCTGCTGGGCGAGGAGCTGCCGGTGGCGGCGCCGGTCACCGCGGTGGTGGTGCTGGTCTGCATCGCGGTCACCCAGCGCGCCCGCAGCTGAGACGGCCCGCGCCCGTACCGGCGGTGCGGTACGGGCGCGGGGCGGGTCGGTGCGGCCGGTCAGTACACGTCGTCCTCCGGCCGGTAGACGCAGAGCGCCCAGATGACGAAGACGTCCAGGGCGATCACCACGATCGACCAGAGCGGGTAGTACGGCAGGGCCAGGAAGTTGTCCAGGGCGCTCAGCGCGGTGAGGAACACACCGGCCCAGCGGGCCCAGGCGGCGCCCTTGAGGACGAAGGCACCGACCACCGCGACCAGGGCGCCGATGACGATGTGCACCCACCCCCACCCGGTGAGGTCGAAGCGGAAGACGTAGCGCGGGGTCGAGACGAAGATGTCGTCGTCGGCGACCGCCATGATGCCCCGCACCGCCTCCATGAAGCCGTTGATGAGCATCAGCACACCCGCGAACATCACCAGGCCGGGGGCCCAGTCACGGAACCGGTCGGCCGATGGCGGCGGGGGCGGCGCCCCGGTGCCGGAGCGCCGGGGCGGGGGCTGGTCGGGGGTGGGCGACGAGGTGCTCATGGACTCCTCCTGGGCCGCGGGCCGGCGTCGTCGGCGGTACCCGGCCGGAGCCGGACCGACGGGCGAACAGGCGCACGGAAAGGGGTACGGACCTCGACCGTCCGCCGCGGCCGGGCGCCGGGCAACCGGACCGCGCCTGTTCGGGTGACCGGCCCCGCGCGCCCCCGGCGGGGCCGGGCGGCGGCTGGTAGTCGTTGTCCGACTGCTGTCCGGGCCCGGGCCGGCGGGCTCGACCGGGGCCCGGCCCCGAGTACGGAAGGTGCGCCGCGTGACTCTCCTGCCGAAGGACGCCGTGGAGCGGGCTCCGCGCCCGTCGCGCACGCCGCGACTGGACCGCCGGCGGGCGGCCGCGCGCCGACGGCGCGGCCGGGCCCTGGTGGGCTGGCTCACCACCACCGACCACAAGCGGATCGGCACCCTCTACATCACCACCGCGTTCCTGTTCTTCCTGGTCGGCGGGCTGATGGCGATGCTGATGCGGATCGAGCTGGCCCGGCCGGGGCTGCAACTGCTCTCCAACGAGGAGTTCAACCAGCTCTTCACCATGCACGGCACGATCATGCTGCTGATGTTCGCGACCCCGCTGTTCGCCGGCTTCGCCAACTGGATCATGCCGTTGCAGATCGGCGCGCCCGACGTGGCCTTCCCCCGGCTGAACGCGCTCGCCTACTGGCTCTACCTGTTCGGCTCGCTGATCGCCCTCTACGGCTTCGTCACCCCGGACGGCGCGGCCGACTTCGGCTGGTTCGCCTACGCGCCGCTGAACAGCGCCGAGCACAGCCCGGGCCTCGGCGCGGACCTGTGGATCATGGGCCTGGCCTTCTCCGGCTTCGGGACCATCCTCGGCTCGGTCAACTTCATCACCACGATCGTCTGCCTCCGGGCCCCCGGGATGACGATGTTCCGGATGCCGATCTTCGTCTGGAACATCCTGCTCACCGCCGTCCTGGTGCTCTTCGCCTTCCCGGTGCTGGCGGCCGCGCTGCTCTGCCTGGAGTCGGACCGCAAGTTCGGCTCGCACGTCTTCGACGCGGCGAACGGCGGGGCGCTGCTCTGGCAGCACCTGTTCTGGTTCTTCGGGCACCCGGAGGTGTACATCATCGCGCTGCCGTTCTTCGGCATCGTCACCGAGATCATCCCGGTCTTCAGCCGCAAGCCGGTCTTCGGCTACTCCGGGCTGATCGCCGCCACCATCGCCATCACCGGCCTGTCGATCACGGTCTGGGCGCACCACATGTTCGTCACCGGCCAGGTGCTGCTGCCGTTCTTCTCGATCATGACGATGCTGATCGCGGTGCCGACCGGGGTGAAGTTCTTCAACTGGATCGGCACCATGTGGAAGGGCTCGCTGAGCTTCGAGGCCCCGATGCTCTGGACGGTCGGCTTCCTGGTCACCTTCCTGTTCGGCGGGCTGACCGGGGTCCTGCTCGCGGCGCCGCCGATCGACTTCCACGTCTCGGACTCGTACTTCGTCGTCGCCCACTTCCACTACGTGGTCTTCGGCACCGTGGTCTTCGCGATGTTCGCCGGCTTCCACTTCTGGTGGCCCAAGTTCACCGGACGGATGCTGGACGAGCGGCTCGGGCGGATCCACTTCTGGACGCTCTTCGTCGGCTTCCACGCCACCTTCCTGGTGCAGCACTGGCTGGGCGCCGAGGGCATGCCCCGCCGCTACGCCGACTACCTGGCCTCGGACGGCTTCACCACGCTGAACACCGTCTCCAGCATCGGCTCCTTCCTGCTCGGCATCTCCACCCTGCCGTTCCTCTACAACGTCTGGCACACCGCGCGGTACGGCCGCAGGGTCACCGAGGACGACCCGTGGGGGTACGGGCGGTCGCTGGAGTGGGCCACCTCCTGCCCGCCGCCGCGGCACAACTTCGTCACCCTGCCCCGGATCCGCTCGGAGTCCCCGGCCTTCGACCTGCACCACCCCGGGATCGCCGAGCTGGACCGGCGGCAGAACGCCCGTGAGCCGCTGGTCTGAGCGGGCCGGTGGGCGGCCGGCGGCCGCTCGTTAGGATGAGAGCGCGTCCCGCCGGCTGCGGGGCGCGGCATCCGGAGGGAGTGGCCGTCATGGCAGAGGAGAGGCACGCCCCGGCGGCCGGGGATCCACGGGCCCGCCGGCGAGGCCAGGGCGAGCTGGAGGCCCAGGTGCTGGCGGTGCTCCAGCGGGCGCCCGGCCCGGCCACCGCGGTCTGGGTGCAGGAGCGGCTGGACGGTGGCCTGGCGTACACCACCGTGATGACCATCCTGTCCCGGCTGCACGCCAAGAAGGCCGTCTCGCGGACCCGTTCGGGCCGCTCCTACCTCTGGCAGGCGTCCTCCGACGCGGCCGGGCTGGCCGCACTGCGGATGCGCCGGATGCTGGACGGCGAGCCGGACCGGGACGCCGTCCTGGCCAGCTTCGTCACCGCCCTGCTGCCGCACGACGAGGAGCTGCTGCGGACGCTGCTGGACAGCGCCGGTGCCGACCCGGCAGTGGCCGACCACGAGAGCTGACCCGTGGGCGTCTTCGTCTTCCTCCCTCTCATCCTGCCGCTGACCGCCGTCCCGATCGCCCGGCTCACCGAACAGCACCTGCATCCGCGCGGGGCGTCCCGGCTGCTGACCGTGATCAGTGCGGTGATGGCGCTGTGCAGCGCCGTCTGCCTCGGCCTGACCGGGGTGGTGGGCACCGCCCAGATCCCGGGCAACCCGCTGCCGGACAGCTGGTCCGACCCGGAGGTGCGGGCGGCGCTGCCGTACCACGAGACGGTCGGCACGGCGGCGATCTGCGTCCTGGCCGTGGTGGCCGGGGCCTGTCTGCGCACGGTGGTGCGACACCTGAGGATCCGGGCCCGGGCCCGCCGGGCGCTCGGCCGCGACCTCGGCGGCACGACCGGGTACGGACTCGCCGGGACCGCCGGGTACGGACTCGGCGACACGCCCGGCGCCGGGCTCCCGGACGACCTCGCGGTGCTGCCGGACGACCGGCCCTACGCCTACGCGCTGCCCGGCTCGCCGGGGCGGGTGGTGGTCTCCACCGGGATGCTGGCCGGGTTGGCGGCCGACGAGCGCGAGGCGCTGCTCGCGCACGAGCGGGCGCACCTGGAGCACCGGCACCACCGCTATCTGCTGATCACCCAACTCGCGGGCTGCGTCAACCCGTTCCTGCGGCCCCTGCAGCAGGCGGTGGCGTACAGCGCGGAGCGGTGGGCGGACGAGGAGTCTGCCCAGGCGGTCGGCGACCGGCGGATCACGGCCCGGGCGGTGGCCCGGGCGGCGCTGGTCTCGCACCGGGCGCCCGCTCCCGGCTTCGCCGCCTTCGCCGCGCCGGGGGCCGTGCCCGGCCCGGTGCCGCGCCGGGTGGCCGCGCTGCTCGGCCCGGTGCCGTCCTCGCGGAACTGGCCGCCGGCCCACACCCGGGCGGGCCTCGCGGCCATGGTGGCGGCGATCGGCACGGCCGCGTCGGCGCTCTGCGCGGTCAACGCGGCGGTGGCGCTGCTGCTGGTGCTGAAGGCCGTCACCCCGCTGTAGGGGCCCGGCACCGGCGGACCGCGCGTGGCGGGCCGGTTCGGCGGTCGGTTCGGTCGTCGGTTCTGCGGCCGGGTCGGCGGGCGGCGGCGTAGACACGGCGGACAGCGGGCATGGCACGTCATAGGGGTCGGCCGTCCGTCGTGAGAGGGTGCCCACCATGAAGGTGATCGAGTTCGTCCTGAACGCCATCTGGCTGATCTTCTGCGGGATCTGGATGGCGCTCGGCTACGTCATCGCCGGCATCATCTGCTGCGTCCTCATCGTCACGATCCCGTTCGGCATCGCCTCGTTCCGGATCGCCGGTTTCGTGATCTGGCCGTTCGGCCGGACGACGGTGGAGCGGCCGGAGGCCGGGGCGGCGTCCTGCGTGGGCAATGTGATCTGGCTGGTGTTCGCGGGCTGGTGGCTGGCGCTGGCGCACATCGCGACGAGCATCCCGCTGTTCGTGTCGATCATCGGGATCCCGTTCGGCTGGGCCAACCTCAAGATGATCCCGATCTCGCTGATGCCGCTGGGGCGCGAGGTGGTACCCACCGACGAGCGGTTCGGCGCGCGCTGAACCGCCCCCGCGGGCCGGTTGCCGGCCCTCCGGCGGTCCCGGCCCCGGTCACTCCACGGCCTCGCGCAGCCGCCGGAACTCCCGCGCCAGCGCGTCCAGCGTGTAGTGCGCGTTGAGCCCGCTCGGGTTGGGCAGCACCCAGACCTCGGTCTCGCCGAGGCCCTCCGGCTGCCGGCCGACCGCCGCCGTCCGCCGGCCGAAGGCCGTCCGGTACGCGCCGATGCCGAGCACGGCCAGCGCCCGCGGGCGCAGCGCCAGGACGCGGGCGGCGAGCGCGGCGCCGCCCTCGCGCAGTTCGTCGGCGGTGAGCTCGTCCGCCTTGGCGGTGGTGCGCGGGGCGACGTTGGTGATGCCGAGGCCGAGGTCGAGCAGCTCGCGCTGCTCGTCCGGGCGGAACTGGCGCGGGGTGAAGCCGGAGCGGTGCAGCGCGGGCCAGAACCGGTTGCCCGGCCGGGCGAAGTGGTGACCGGTGGCGCCCGACCAGAGGCCGGGGTTGATCCCGCAGAACAGCACCCGGAGCCCGGGGCCGACGATGTCCGCGATGGTGCTGTCGCGAGCGGCGAGCAGCTG
The DNA here is from genome assembly GCF_055564815.1 of Kitasatospora sp. NPDC028961. Classification (NCBI taxonomy): domain Bacteria; kingdom Bacillati; phylum Actinomycetota; class Actinomycetes; order Kitasatosporales; family Streptomycetaceae; genus Kitasatospora; species Kitasatospora sp. NPDC028961. The sequence continues at coordinate 732,940 of NZ_JBVHVO010000001.1, forward strand.
GTCCTGCGTGGGCTTCCTGGGCGTCTCGGTCACCCGTCCAGTCTGCCGGTGGCGGCCGCCGGCCGGGTACGGGGGTGGTGCGATCCGCACCCGGCCGGGCGGCGCGGCTACCCCGGTACGGCCACCGCCAGCAGCCGGGCCCGGCGCCGTGCGCGCAGCCACCGCACGCCGTAGACCACCGCCGCCGCGTACGCCCAGCCGGCGAAGACGTCGACGATGAAGTGCTCAGCCCCGTAGACCAGGGTGAACGCCATCGCGAGCGGGTACGCGACCAGCAGCACGCGGACCCACCGCGCGGCCGTCGGCCAGAAGAAGAACAGCAGCATCGCCGGGTACGCGGAGTGCAGCGAGGGCATCGCGGCGACGTCGTTGGCGAACCGGCTGCCGTTCTCGAAGACCGACCCGGCCCGGGGCAGCCCGCTCTGCGTCAGCACGTCCGACACCACCCGGGTGAGCGCCGGCATGTGGCCCTCCTGCGCGGTGAGCCACGGCGGGTCGGCCGGGAACAGGATGTACGTCGCGAAACCGGCGAAGGTCAGCGCGAGGTAGCAGGTGAGCAGGTGCCGGAACCGGTCGTGGCGGCGCCGCCAGAGCACGGCCAGCACCACGAAGATCATGAAGAAGTGCGACATGTAGACGAGGACCGCCGCGTAGTCGTACCAGTGCGGCGAACCGGCGGTGTAGAGCCCGTGCTGCAGCCGGACCGTCCAGGTCTCACCGAAGCCGAGCAGCTCGTCCGCGCGCAGCTGCGGCCGCCAGTGCGGGGCCCACGGGGTGTGCGCGCCGTACCCGCGCAGTAGCGAGTACGCCCAGACGACGGCCATCACCGGCACCCAGTCGCGCAGCACCAGCAGGAAGCCGCGCGTCCCGTGGCCGCTGTGCACGGCGGCGGCCAGCAGCGCGCCGATCAGCCAGCAGAAGACCACGTCGTTGGAGTACGGCAGGCCGTACGCGCGCACGTACCAGAGCAGGGCGACGAGGTAGAGCGGCCACGCCAGGAGCCGCAGCCGCGTCAGTGCGCTGGCGCGCGCACCGGGCAGCGGCCGGGTCACCGGACGCAGCCGCCCGGCGCTCGCGGGTGGGGGCGGCGCCGGGCGGAGCAGTTTGGTCATGCCAGCCGAAGCTAGCAAGGCATTCTTTGAGAACTCTTCACGCGAACGGCCTGTCGTCCAGCAAAGACTCAGAAAGACGCCGGACAGCGGAACGGCCCGGCCCGCCCGATCGGCCCCGTGCGGCGCGGTGCGGGCGGACTCCGCCGCAGGTCGCGGGGCCGGTCGGCAGTGGTCAGGAGACGGTGCCCAGCTCGTGGGGCGTGTTGTTGAACCGCCGGCCGCCCTGGTCGGTCACCGTCACGATGTCCTCGATCCGCACCCCGAAGCGGCCGGGCAGGTAGACACCGGGCTCGATCGAGAAGCACATCCCCGGGACGAGCGGCTGCTCCTCGCCCTCGACCAGGTAGGGCGGCTCGTGCGTGGTGATGCCGATGCCGTGCCCGGTGCGGTGGATGAAGTACTCGCCGTACCCGGCCTCGGTGATCACCCGGCGGGCGATCCGGTCGATCTCCTGGCAGGTCACGCCGGGCCGGACCGCCTCGAACGCGGTCTGCTGCGCCTGCCGGACGACGTCGTGCACCGTCCGCACCTCGGCCGGGACGTCCGTGCCGACGTGCACCGTCCGGGTGGTGTCGGAGCCGTAGCCGTCCTTGAGGCCGCCGAAGTCCAGGACGACGGTGTCCCCGGCCTCGATGACCCGGTCACCCGCCTCGTGGTGCGGGTTGGCGCCGTTGGGGCCGGAGCCGACCACGGTGAAGTCGACCTGGCTGTGCCCGTACTGGATGAGCAGGGCGCTGAGGTCGGCGGCCACGTCGGTCTCCCGCCGGCCGGCGAACCGCACCTCCAGGATGCCGCGGTAGGCGGCGTCCGCGGCGCCGCCGGCCGCGGCCAGCCGCTCCAGCTCGTCGGTGTCCTTGACCGCCCGGAGCATCGGCAGCGCCTCGGTGAGCGAGGTCCAGCCGGCGCCCGGCAGGGCGGCCTGGAGGCCGAGCAGGTGCATCGCCCAGGCGTTGTCCGAGACGCCGTAGCGGCCGGCGGGGTCGAGCAGCGGGACGGCGGTGTCGTAGGGGCTCTCGCCGTCCGTCCAGTCGAGCAGCCGCAGGCCGGGGGCGCCGGTGGCCCGTTCGGCGTCGGGCCGCTCCAACTTGGGGACGATCAGGGCTGGTTCGCGGCCGTCGGTGAGGAGCAGCGCGGTCAGCCGTTCGGTGATCGCGGTCGGCTGGTAGCCGCAGAGGTAGACCAGGTCGGGGCCGGGGGCGACGACCAGGCCGCTGAGTCCGGCGGCGGCCGCGTCGGCGGTGGCCCGGACCATCCGGGCGGTGTAGTCCTCGGTGGTGAACGGTCGTGGCATGAGGGTTCCTCTCTGCGTCTGTCCCGTACCGGAAGTGCTGCGTCTGCCCCGTACCGGAATTCCGCTTCTGTCCCGTGGGGTCTTCCCCGCTGTCTTTCCCGCTGTCTTTCCCGCTGTCTTCCTCGCCGTCCTTCCCGTTCTGGAACCGGTCCCGGACCGGTGGCCGTCCGGACCGGGCCGGCCGCCGGGCAGGGGCTGTCGCGCGTACCGAACTCCCTCACGTCCGGGCGGACTCGGCGTAGTGCCGGAGGAACAACGCCTCGACGTGGGCCATGTGTTCGATCTCGCCGGGATCGACGCTCTCGTTGGGCGCGTGGATCAGGCAGCGCGGCTCCTCGACGCCCATCAGGATGATCTCCGCGTCCGGGTAGGTGCGGGCGAACACGTTGCAGAGCGGGATCGAGCCGCCCTGGCCGAGGAAGGAGATCGGCTTGCCGTAGACCTCCCGCATGGCCCGGTCCAGCGCCTGGTACGCCGGCCCGCCGGTGGAGGCCTGGAACGGCGAACCGACGCTCTCCGGCTCGACCGTGACCTGCGCGCCCCACGGCACGGCGGCCTTCAGGTGCGCGGTCAGCGCGTCCTGGGCGGCCCGCGCGTCGGTGCCGGGCGGCACCCGCAGGCTGACCCGGGCGCGGGAGGTGGCCGGGACGGCGGCCGCCGAGCCGACCACCGGGGGGCAGTCGATGCCGAGCACGGTGACGGCGGGCCTGGCCCAGAGCCGGTCGGCGACGGTGCCGGAACCGGTCAGCCGGACGCCCTCCCGGACTCCGGCGTCGGTGCGGAACTGCTGCTCGTCGTAGCCGACGCCGCGCCAGGTGCCGGTGGAGTCCAGGCCGTCGATCCGGGTGCCGCCTTCGGCGTCGCGCAGCGAGTCGAGGGCGCGGATCAGCGCGGCCAGGGCGTCCGGGGCGGGCCCGCCGAACATGCCGGAGTGCACGTCGCCGGCGAGGGTCGAGACGCCGATCACCACGTTGGTGACCCCGCGCAGCGAGGTGGTGGCGGTCGGCACGCCGACCGCCGCGTTCCCGGTGTCGCAGACCAGCAGGGCGTCGGCGTGCAACTCGCCCGCGTGCGGCGGCACGTACGCCTCCAGCCCGCCGGTGCCCTGCTCCTCGGAGCCCTCGGCGACGAACTTGATGCCGACCGGGAGGTCGTCGCCGAGCGCCCGCAGGGCGGTGAGGTGCATGACGATGTTGCCCTTGCAGTCGGCGGTGCCGCGGCCGTACCAGCGGCCGTCGCGCTCGGTGAGCTCGAACGGCGGGGAGGTCCAGGCGGCGTCGTCGAGCGGCGGCTGGACGTCGTAGTGGCAGTAGAGCAGGACGGTCGGGGCGCCGGGCGGCGGCGGGCGGTGGCCGATCACGGCGTGGCTGCCGTCCGGCGTCTCCTCCAGGTGGACGTCGCGCAGCCCGGCCCGGGTGAAGGCGGCGGCGACCCACTCGGCGGCCTCGCGGCACTTCTCCGGCGGGTACTGGCGGGGGTCGGCGACGGAGGGGATGGCGACCAGCTCGGCCAGGTCGTCCTTGGCCCGGGGCATCAGGGCGGCGATCCGGCGGGCGAGTTCGTCGGTCATGGGTACGGCTCCTGGGCGATCGGTCGGTTCGGTGGGCTGATCGTCAATTGCGCACGGTGTCACGGAGCTTGAGGTCGTCGATCTTCTGCCGGATGTCGGCGAGCTTGTCCGGGCAGTACACCGAGAGCACGATCGACTCCGCGAACACCACCTCGCGGTCGGAGAGCACCGGCCGCTGCCCGGGACCGCCCGCGCCGTTGGACATCCCGTACTTCCACTGCGCCTGGTTCAGCGCGTCGGCCGGGTTCTCGCAGACCGCGCCGCCGTCCTCGCCCAGGGTGTGCACGATCTGGCTCTGGCTGGGGACCGGGTAGCCGGCCGCCGTCAGCGCGGACGAGAGCTGCTTGGCCTTGTCGTTGGCCTCGTTGGTGCTGTGCAGCTGGGAGTACGTCAGCAGACCGGTGATCAGCATGCCGACCAGCAGGACGATCGCGCCCAGGTAGATCCAGCGGTGGCGGGAGGCCATCATGGTGCCGGTCATGCCGCACCTCCGGTGGTGCCGCGCCGCTCCTCGGCCTCCTGCTCGGCCAGTTCGGCCTGGGCGTCGGCGTTGCGCCAGGAGGGCTTGCGCAGCCTCAGGAACAGGTAGGGGATCACCAGGCCGAGCAGCACCAGGCCGCCGCCGACGATCGCGACGTACGACCAGACACTGCCGCTGCCGAACTGCGAGGACGGGACGAACCCGATCGCCATCGCGGCCGCCGAGGCGATCAGGCCGGTCACGCAGACCGGGACCAGCGCCGGGGCGCGGTAGCCGCGGGGGTGGTCCGGCTGGGTGCGGCGCAGCCGGATCGCGGCGGCGAACATCAGCAGGTAGACGATCAGGTAGACCTGCGTGGTGATCACCGAGAAGATCCAGTAGGCGCTGGAGACGTTCGGGATCAGGGCGTAGGCGAGGGCGATGACCGTGGTGACCACACCCTGGGTGACCAGCAGGTTCTGCTGGATCCCCTCCTTGTTCAGCCGCTGCAGGAACGGCGGCAGGTAGCCCTCCTGGCGGGAGATCATCAGCAGGCCCTTGGACGGTCCGGCGAGCCAGGTGAGCATGCCGCCGAGGGAGGCGGCGATCAGCGCCACCGCGATCACCGGGGTGAGCCAGCCGATGTGGAAGTACTGGAAGAAGGAGTCGAAGGCCTGCATCACGCCGGCCGTCAGGCTCAGCTGGCTGGACGGCACCACCCAGCTGATCGCCAGCGCGGGCAGGATGAAGATCAGCAGGACCATCCCGGAGGCGGTGAACATCGACCGCGGGAACTCCCGGGCCGGATCGCGGAGCGAGGAGACGTGCACCGCGTTCATCTCCATGCCGGAGTAGCTGAGGAAGTTGTTGACGATCAGCACCAGGCTGGCCAGGCCGGTCCACTGCGGGAAGAGGTGCGCGGCGTTCATCGGGGCGGCCGAGGTGTTGCCCTGGCCGAGGAACACGAGGCCGAGCACCACGAGCAGCGTGCCGGGGATCAGGGTGCCGATCACCAGGCCCCAGGAGGAGAGGCCGGCCACGGCCTTCGTCCCGCGCGAGGAGACCCAGACGCCGGTCCAGTACAGCACCATGATCACGACAGCGGTGTAGGGCCCGTTGCTGGCCAGCGCCGGGTTGACCACGTAGGCGATCGTCGAGGCCACGTACGCGAGCAGCGACGGGTAGTAGAAGATCGTCATCGCGAACTGGCACCAGACGGCGAGGAAGCCCAGCGGCTTCGACAGGCCCTCCGACACCCACCGGTAGACGCCGCCCTCCCAGCCGGAGGCCAGCTCGGCGGAGACCAGCGCGGTCGGCAGCAGGAAGACGATCGCGGGGACGAGGTAGAGGAAGACGCAGGCCAGGCCGTAGACCGCCATGGTCGGCGCGGCCCGGAGGCTGGCCACGGAGCTGGTCGTCATCAGCGCCAGCGTCAGCCAGGACATCCGTGGTGCGCCCGCCATCCGGGTGGCGACCGCGCCGCCGCTCCTGCGGGCGGCGCTCGGGCCGGGGCTGCCCCGGCCGGGCGAGGGTGCCTCCATCGAACTCATGCGTCCTCCTCGGGTGCGGCCCGGGGTACGTCCACCGGGGGTCCGCTCCGGCGGTGGGGTTCGCCCCGGGAGAGCCCCGGGGGCGGGCCGTACCCGGCCAGTTCACCCGGTTGCCGGGGGTGTCGCATGCGGCGTGCGGCCGCTCGGGTGAGCGACTGTCAGGGATGTGCGGCGGAGGTTTGGCCCGCGGGGGCCCCGGTGCCCGGTCGGCCGTCTTGGTCGGCCGTCCCGGTCGGCCGTCCCGCGTGCCTCCGGCGGTCAGGACTGCCGGGGTCCGTTCGCGCGGTGCCGCCGCGTCCGGGGCCCTGTCGGAAGCCCTGCCGGAAGCCCTGTCCGGGCCCTGCCCGGGGCGCCCGAACGCGGAGCCGCGCCGTCCGGGCCCTACCCGTCCGGGTACGGAATGGTAAATGCCGGGCGGAGTGTCAGTGCCTTGGTTCAGGATGACTGAATGTCGTACGAACTTCAGGCGCTGATCGGTTCGGCGGAGCTGCTCGCGGTGGCCGCCGCGGAGGTCCCGGCCGCCCGTCTCAGTCCGCTGGCCCAGGGGTTGGCCCTGATACCGGCCACCCCCGCCTTCCTGTCCGCGCTCCAGTTCGGCCGCGGTGAGCCCGGGTTCGGCGGTGAGTCCGGTTTCGACTGGTTCCCGGACGGTCTCGAACGCCGGCTCGCCGCGTGGTCCAAGGCCGGTCCGATCGCCTGCGTGGAGGCCGACTACTTCGGTGGCAGCGGCACCCAGCGCGCCGCCGTCTGGGCCGACGGCCGACTCGACCTGGGCCCGCTCGTCAGCGGCGAGTTCGAACCCAGCCCGCCCGAGGGCACCCCGATCTCCCGCGCCCTGCGGCGCATCGGCGCCCGCGTCGTGGACGCCCACCACCACGACGAGTTCGAGGCGGTCGGCCTGTCCGCCCACCGCCGCACCGACGGCTGGGCCGCTCCCGACGGGGCGTGAACCGTTCGGCGTACCCGCGGTGGCTGGGTCAACTGGCTTGCCCCAACGTGTGAATCAGGCATTTCGCCTGATTCGCATCGAGAGGAAGCATCACCCATGCGTGCCACTTGGATGGCCGCCGCGCTGACCGCAGCCATCGCGCTGACCCCGGTCGCCACGGCGTCCGCCACCGCCGCCGGCAATGAAGCCGCGGCCTTCACCCCCGCCAGCTCGCCCCCCGCGATCCTCACGGACGTCCCGCTGCCGGTCGGCGTGCCGCCGGTCGCGGCCCCGCCGGTCTCCGCCCCGGCTCCGGCGCTCCCCGCCGCACCCGACCTCGCCGCGGCGCCGACCGCCGTGCCCGACCCGGCCGCCGCGCTCGGGGTGCTGGGCGGCCTCGGCGACGTCCTCAAGCTGGTCAGCGGCCTGCTCTCGGCCGCCACCCCGCCGACCGGCAGCCCCGACCTCGGCGTCCTCCAGCAGCTGCTCGCCACGCTCGACACGGCGACGAAGGGCCTGCTCGCCCAGCTGCCCGCGGCCCCGGTGGCGGCCCCCGTGCCCGCCCCGGCCCCGCTGGACCAGCAGCCGGCGGCGGAGCCCCCGCGCACCACCACCCCCGCGCTCCCGCCGCTGGCCCTGGAGGACCGGCTCGCCTCGCTCGGGACCAAGGCCAAGGCCCTGGTCGACGCTGCCACGGCCGCCAAGCCGGACCCGGCCGCCGTCCAGCAGGCCGTCACGGCTCTGGCCCCCGACACCGTCGCGACCACCACCGGCACGGTCACCCGCCTCACCGGCCCCTGACCCACCGCCCGACACGACGGCCCCCGGACACCACACGGTGTCCGGGGGGCCGTCGCCGCTGCGCGTCCCGACGGGACCTAGCGGTAGTTCACGTCCTGGACCAGCGCCGCGCCGACCTGCAGATAGTCGGTGATCATGGCTCTGACCTGGGAAAACTCTCGTAGAGAGGTTTCACTGCTCAGCGCCGTTTTCCGCCCGCATGTGCCTGGTGGGTCCTGTCGTGCCGGGCTGCGAACCGGAGCTACGACACCCGTGAAGGCGTGGTCTTATGCCCGCCGTGGCGGCAGAACGGGAGAAATCAGGAGCGAGTCAGGGTGTCCGCGATGACCCGAATGACGGTGGTGAGCAGCAGGCGCACCACCATGGTGGTGGTCGGATGACGGGTGATGGCCCGCAGGGTGCGCACGACAGGGCGAGCGAGGTGACGGTCGTTCATAGAGGCGCTCCTCAAGCTGGTCCGACAGAGATGCCGGCTCGTCGTGGAGCAGTGCACTGGACCGCAGTGGGGTCCGGCGAGCGGGTTCGCTGTCGGAGCACATGAAGGCCCTGGTAGCGAGGGGTTCGGCTAGAGTTCGGCGAGTGTTCGGAGCAGACGGGGGAAGCACGCCGGATGGCGCTGCGGAGGAGCTCGCGAGAGAGCTGAAGGCTCTGAGGGAGGCTTCGGGGTGCTCCCTGAACGAGACCATCAGGCTCAGTAGGCGCGTCGGGTCTGTGACGTTCTCAAAGTCCTCACTGAGCGAATGGCTCAGTGGCAGGTCTGTGCCGTCCGACCCAGCTGTGTTCCGTGTCCTTGTTGAGGTACTGGAGGGCGCCGCGTCGAAGCGCAGTCCAACCCGCAAGCACAGGAGCCTCCAGGACTGGGAGCGACTGCGGCGGCGGGCAGCGTTCGAGCGGCGTCAGGGCATGGGCTCCGGCCGCGGCAGCAGGGCCGGGGAACGAGCCGACCAGGGGCATAACGCTGGTGTCAGTCGCGACGCGCCCGACAGGGGCGGAGTCGTTGGCGGGGATACCCCAGGGCTGGCCGAAGCCGAGCCCTCCCCGGAGGGGGGTCCGCTACAGGACGGTAGTGCTTACCAAGCGCTTGAGGCTGCTGCCACTTGCCGCAGTACGGCCCGACTCATGGGCGTGATGGCGGTCGTGTTCACGATTGGCACTGCCATGTGGTGCGGTGTCTTGTTCGGCCTCAGTCGTGGAGATGCAAGCAAGGCGGCAGTTGGCGCGGCCGCCGAAGGTCTGCAGTGGACCGCGTTCGTCGGCTTCGCCGCTTTGATAGTTCGCTTGGCCTTGCTCTGGATGGCGCGGCAGCAGGACCGCATCGCGATGCGAGCCCGGCGCGGTCTGCTCCCTTGACGCAGCCATTGCGTGGCCGCCATGGCATTGGGGAGGTTAGGGCTAGCGTTTTCGTGTATGGCGTAGATGGGCTGCTCTAGCAGCCCTGCGGCGAAGATCCCCGCAGTCGAGCCACCTGGTTGTGCTGCTGGATGTGATCTTCGGGCCGGAGACGGGCTCGGCGGTCGTCTCGCACCGACCCGCACCCCTCCAAGTGGAAGCGGCGGAAGGCGCTGCTCGTCTTTGCCAATGAGCGCGGTGAGGCGATCCGCCGTGCCGCCTGGGTGTCGGTGTTGGAGACCCTCGTGCGGGTTGCCGACAAGGCCCTGCGGGGGGAGGAGTTCGATTGCTGCGTGCGTCCCGCTCGCTGGCATTCCGGTTGTCCTGTCACGCACCGCTGATGGCAGACTCGGTGGCTCCTCCGGTCGAGGACGATCGGAGGGCGCAGGTCGCGATCCGGACCGCGAGCTTTTCGTAGTGGATGGGTTCGCCACACAGCCGGCGTACCGAAGCAAGGGCCAGACTGGCCTGGCCGGTGGCTTGAATGAGGGTGCGAGCGGCGACGTAGAAGTCCCACTGGCCGACATCGAGCGGATCGTAGTCGGCGTGGCTAAGCGCGGTATGGAGAGCGAAGACGTAGACATCCGCGTTGTAGGACTGCTCTGCCGAGCCACCGTCCTCGGGAGTCCAGGTGCGTCCGCGTAGCCGGGAGAAGCGAATCTCCGACAGCCGACGCTGGCCCCAGGCTTGGAGGTAGGCGCTGGTCTTGACCTCGATCTTGATCCCGTCCGGCGTCAGGACGTCGAAGCTCTCCCATTCCATGTTGCGTGCCACAGCGCCGACCGCGCGGTGGACCAGGAATTCCGCGAGGAGGCCCCGGGTGGTGTTAACCCGCAGGTCGGGCATCGCATAGCGCCAGAAGTCCAGCACCGCGCCGGCATCAGTGCCTCGAAAGGACTCGTTGCCGTCGAGGGGTGCCAGCTCGGTTGAGATGTGCCAGTCGTTTGGCGTGGCGGAGTCGGAGAGCATTCCCCCAGCCTGGCATGGACGCCAGACAGGGAGGGCAGCATCACGGGCAGCGCTCAAGATTGCGGCGCTGTGTCCTCGAGGTGCCCTCCCTGCCGGGAGAGCTAGCGTTTCCGCAGGTCAGCGCGGTTTGCTAGCGGTAGTTCACGTACTGGAGCGCGAAGTCGAGGTCCTTGCCCTTGAGCAGGGCCTGGACGGTCTGCAGGTCGTCGCGGCTCTTCGAGGTCACGCGGAGCTCGTCGCCCTGGACCTGGGCCTTGACGCCCTTCGGGCCCTCGTCACGGATGATCTTCGCGACCTTCTTGGCATCGTCCTGGGAGATGCCCTCCTTCACGTCCGCGAAGATCTTGTACTCCTTGCCGGACAGCTGCGGCTCCTTGGCGTCCAGCGCCTTCAGCGACAGGCCACGCTTGATGAACTTGCTCTGCAGCACGTCCAGAATGGCCTTCACCCGCTCCTCGCCGCTGGCCTTCATCTCGATCGTTTCGCCGGAGCGGCTGATCTCGGCGCCGACGTTCTTGAAGTCGAAGCGGGTGGCGATCTCACGCGAGGTCTGGTTGATCGCGTTGTCGACCTCCTGCCACTCGACCTTCGAGACGATGTCGAAACTGGAGTCGGCCATGGGTGTTGGTCTCCTTGATGCTCTGGCTTCACTGACACGGCCCGCCCCACCGGACGCCCGCAGCCCCAGCCTATCCAGCACCACCCCGCCCCCGCCCCCGACAGCCACGCCACATCCGTTGATCATCACGTGACCAACCAGGTGGCGAACCACCCCCCGGCATCAGGTATCGTTTACGGAGTCGAACGGGGCAAGCCCCGCGAGACACCAAATCCTGGCTGGTTGCCCGAGCGGCCAAAGGGAGCAGACTGTAAATCTGCCGCGTAAGCTACGCAGGTTCGAACCCTGCACCAGCCACTGGATTACCAGACCGGCCCTGAACAGCGGAAACGTTGTTCAGGGCCGGTTTTGTCGTATCCGGGGACGGATCTCGGGTGCGGCCGCCCGGGGTCCGGCGGTGCCGGGGGGTCAGAAGAGCGTGGGGGCCGGGGGGTCGGGGGTGACGCCGGGGAGGGCGTCCTGCCAGGCGGTGGCCCGGGAGAGCGGGAGGGGTCGCATGCTCGCCTCGCAGAGGAGGAGGGAGCGGCGGTCCCTCTTGTGGTCGTGGATGACGCCGTAGCCGGCCCGGCGGGTGGGCATCAGGGCGACGGGTCGGCCGCAGGCGGGGCACTGGACTCGTGGTGCGCGCATGGGTGAAGCCTGCCCGAGGGGGCCGACATCGGCGGGCGGCCGGTGCGGCTCAGGGGGCGGCCAGGAGGAGGGCGGCCGCCGTGGGGGTGTCGGGGGCGGTGTGGGTGGGGGCGGGGTGGGCCGGGGGGAGCGGCGGAGGTGGGGTGGGGGTGATCCAGATGGAGCGGATGCCGCAGGCGTGGGCGCCCAGCAGGTCGGTGGCGGGGTTGTTGCCGACCATCCAGGTGTCCGGGGTGAGGGTGCGGCCGAGGCGGGCGGCGGCCAGGCGGAAGATCTCGGGGTCGGGCTTGCGGGCGCCGGCCTCCTGGGAGACGCAGACGGCGTCGACGGCGGGGAGCAGGCCGGTCCGGGCGAGTTTGGCGCGCTGGACGTCGGTGTAGCCGTTGGTGACGACGCCGATGGTCCAGCCGGCTTCGCGCAGGGCGGTGAGGGCGGCGGGGACGCCCGGGATCGGGTGGGTGCGGGCGGCCTCGTGGGCGACGTGTTCCTCCCAGAGGGCCTCGCCGGTCTGCCGGAGGCCGTAGCGGGCGGCGATCCCGGCGAAGCCGGCCGGGGAGCGGTCGGCGCGCACCAGCGTGACGATGGTGGGTGCGGTGTCGAGGGGGAGGCCGTGGGCGGTGCAGAACGCGGTGGCCCAGGCGTCGGTGCCGCCGTCGCGTTCGACCAGGGTGTGGTCGAGGTCGATGAGGAGGAGCGGGCTCGCCTGCGCAGAGTGGTGATCCATGCGCGGAGCGTAGCCCGCTGGAGGGATCGGCATAATTGCGCATCACTTGCAATTGCTTCTTGGGGGCAGCAGAGTGTTCTCCGAGGGGTGGGGCCGGGCCGTTCAGCCTCCCCGCCGAGAAGTTCCGGACGTGCCCAGGTGCGCCGGGAGTCCTCCGTCCGAGCTGATCGTCTTCCCAACCGGCGCCCGCCGGGACATCGGCCCGCCCACCCCGCGCAGGAACCGCCGACGAGGCGTCGGCGAGCGGCGCGGCTCCAGCACACCGACGCGGTGGTCTGCCGGCTGTGGCTGTGGATCCGGCGGTCGGGGCGATGCTCCGGGGGTGGCTCGCGAAGGCGGGAATTGAGAGCCTATGTCGTAAATGTCCTATCTGATTGTCATATCTTGACGATGTCTTAACGGCCCCCCTTAGCGCCCCCCAAACGCCTCCGAACCGCTCGGAGCACGCCCCCCATAGCGGCTTCCACCTGCGGGAACACCCCGCCCAAAGGGCGTGTCCGGCGCTCGCGGTACTCCGCTCGGGCCCATGGACGGTCCGTTTTCCGCCCTTACGCTCGCCCATGTGTTCAACCTGCCCCAGGCGCTCAAGCGCCTAGTGATCGGCCGAGCCATGCGCAGCGAGGAGCTGGGCGAGACGCTGCTCCCCAAGCGGCTGGCGCTGCCGATCTTCGCTTCCGACCCGCTCTCCTCGGTCGCCTACGCGACCCAGGAGATCCTGCTGGTGCTCACCGTCGGTGGCACCGCCTTCCTGTACCTGACCCCGTGGGTCGCGGCCGGTGTGGTCGCGCTGATGGCGGTCGTGGTGATGTCCTACCGCCAGGTCGTCCACGCCTACCCGAGCGGCGGCGGCTCGTACGAGGTGGTGTCCCGCAACCTCGGCGCCAACTCGGGCCTGGTGGTGGCGGCTTCGCTGCTGGTCGACTACGTGATGACGGTCGCGGTGTCGGTGGCCTCGGGCGTCGACAACATCATCTCGGCGCTGCCCTCGCTGGCCGACCACCGGGTCGAACTGGCGGTCGCCTTCGTCGTGCTGCTCGCGGCGATGAACCTGCGCGGGGTCCGGGAGTCCGGCAAGGCCTTCGCCGCGCCGACGTACCTGTTCATCGGCGGCATGCTGCTGATGGTGGTCACCGGCCTGGTCAAGGCGCTCTTCGGGGACACCCCGGTGGCGGCCAGCGCCTCGTACGGGATCCTGCCGGTGGACGGCAAGGACACCCTGGCCGGCCTCGGTCTGCTGATGCTGGGCCTGCGGGCGTTCGCCTCGGGCTGCACGGCACTGACGGGCGTGGAGGCGATCTCCAACGGCGTACCGGCCTTCCGGGCGCCCAAGTCGAGGAACGCCGCCGCCACGATGGCCGTGATGGGCACCACGGCCGTGGTCATGTTCGTCGGCATCACCGCGCTGGCGCTGATGTCCAAGGTCCACATCGCCGACGACGCCTGCACGTTGACCGGCTTCGCGGGGGACTGCCACACCGCGCCGCAGCAGACCGTGATCGCCCAGCTGGCGGCCGCGATCTTCGGTGGCGACCGGAGCTTCCTCTTCTACTTCATCCAGGCCGTCACCGCGCTGGTGCTGATCCTGGCGGCCAACACCGCCTTCAACGGCTTCCCGCTGCTGGCCTCGATCCTGGCCGAACACCGCTACCTGCCCCGGCAGATGCACACCCGCGGCGACCGCCTCGCCTTCTCCAACGGCATCATCGCCCTCGCGGTGGTGGCCGGCGGGCTGCTCTGGCTGTACGAGGCGGACGTCACCAGCCTGATCCACCTCTACATCCTGGGTGTCTTCACCTCGTTCACGCTCTCCCAGATCGGCATGGTGAAGCACTGGAACCGGGTGCTGCGCACCGAGACCGAGCCGGGCGTGCGCGGCCCGGCCCAGCGCGCCCGGGTGATCAACGCCTTCGGCGCGGTCACCACCGCGCTGGTGCTGGTCATCGTGCTGCTCACCAAGTTCACCCAGGGCGCCTGGCTGGCCGTGGTCGCGGCGGTGGTGCTCTGGGTGATGATGCGGGGCATCCGCCGGCACTATGACCGCGTCGCCGAGGAACTGGCGGTGGACGACCCGGAGGCCGACTCGGTGCGCCCCTCCCAGGTGCACGGGATCGTGCTGGTCTCCAAGCTGCACAAGCCCACCCTGCGGGCGCTCGGCTACGCCGAGGCGTTCCGGCCGGACTCGCTGGAGGCGCTGACCGTGGCGGTGGAGCGGGAGGCCACCGGCGAACTGGAGCGGCAGTGGGGCGAACTGGACGTCCGGGTGCCGCTGAAGGTGCTGGACTCGCCGTACCGGGAGATCACCAAGCCGGTGGTGGCGTACGTGCGCGAGTACCGCCGGACCAGCCCCCGGGACGCGGTGGCCGTCTTCATCCCCGAGTACGTGGTCGGGCGCTGGTGGGAGCACCTGCTGCACAACCAGTCGGCGCTCTGGCTGAAGAGCAGGCTGCTCTTCACCCCGGGCGTGATGGTGATCAGCGTGCCGTGGCAGCTGACCTCCTCCAGCAAGGCGCACCACCCGTCCCGCCGGGCCCCCGGCGCGGTCCGCCGCGGCGAGCCGGCGACGCGGTCGGAGTACGAGCGGCTGCCGGCGCCCGAGAACGCCTGAGGCGCCGCCGGTCCCAGCTTGAGCCCCGGACCACGCCGAGAGCCCCGGACCACGCGGTCCGGGGCTCTCGGCGTATCCGCGCGGCCGTCCCGAGGGACGCCAGGCAGCGCGACGGGCGAGGTGTGAGGGCAGCGCGGGGAGTCACCGTATGGAGCCCGTCAACAATCGAACGGGCGCCGTATGGAGGGCGTCAAGAACGGCGGTGACGGTCCGTAGGCGCGGTTGGCTGGCGAGGCCGGCCCACCGCCGGTGCCGCGTCGACCGCCCGCAGGGGCCGGGCCGCGGCCACCTCCGAACCACTGTGGTGGAGCCCATGTCCGATCTCATCCACGTCGGTGTCACGGTCGCCGTGTTCGCCGTCATCGCCCTGATCGCGCGGGGGGTGGAGAAGCTGTGAGCGCCGAGAACGTCGCAGGTCTCATCGTGGCCGTCGCCCTCGTCGGCTACCTCGTCGTCGCGCTGATCTACCCGGAGAAGTTCTGACATGGGTTCCGTTCTCGCGGGCTGGTCGCAGGTCGTCGCCCTGGTGGGCGCGCTGGCCCTGTGCTACCGGCCCCTGGGCGACTACGTCGCCCGGATCCTGACCACGTCCAAGCACCTCAGAGCGGAGCGCGGCCTGTACAAGGTCGTCGGGGTGGACGGCGACGCCGACCAGCGGTGGCCGGTCTACCTGCGCTCGGTGCTGGCCTTCTCGGCCGTCTCGGTGCTCTTCCTCTACGGCCTGATCCGGCTCCAGGGACACCTGCTGCTGAGCCTCGGGGTCCCGCAGATGTCGGGGCACCAGGCGTGGAACACCGCGATCTCCTTCACCGCCAACACCAACTGGCAGTCCTACAGCGGCGAGTCCGCGATGGGGCACCTGGCGCAGATGGCGGGCCTGGCGGTGCAGAACTTCGTCTCCGCCGCCGTCGGCATCGCCGTGGTGGCCGCGCTGATCCGGGGCTTCACCCGCAACCGGACGGACCGGGTGGGCAACTTCTGGGTCGACCTGACCCGGATCACGCTGCGGCTGCTGCTGCCGGTCTCGATCGTCTTCGCGCTGGTCCTGGTGGCGAACGGGGTGGTGCAGAACTTCCACGGGTTCCACGAGGTGACCACCCTGGCGGGCGACCCGCAGGCGGTCCCGGGCGGGGCGGTGGCCTCGCAGGAGGTCATCAAGCTGCTGGGCACCAACGGCGGCGGCTTCTACAACGCCAACTCGGCGCACCCGTTCGAGAACCCCACCGGGTTCACCAACCTGCTGCAGGTCTTCCTGATCCTGCTGATCCCGTTCGCGCTGCCGCGCGCCTTCGGGAAGATGGTGGGCGACCACCGGCAGGGCTACGCGATCGTCGCGGTGATGGGTCTGTTCTGGGTCGCCTCGGTCGCGCTGATCACCCTCTCCGAGGCCCGGCACTCCGGTACCGCGATGCAGGCGGCCGGCGGCGCGATGGAGGGCAAGGAGCAGCGGTTCGGCATCGCGGCGTCCAGCCTGTTCGCGGCCTCGACGACGCTCACCTCGACCGGCGCGGTGAACTCCTTCCACGACTCGTACTCGCCGTTCGGCGGCGGGCTGACGATGTTCAACATGATGCTGGGCGAGATCGCGCCCGGCGGCACCGGTTCGGGCCTGTACGGGATGCTGGTGCTGGCGATCGTCGCGGTCTTCGTGGCCGGGCTGATGGTCGGCCGCACCCCGGAGTACCTGGGCAAGAAGCTGGGCGGGCGGGAGATGAAGTTCGCCTCGCTCTACATCCTGACCACGCCGACGCTGGTGCTGGTGGGCACCGGGGTGGCGATGGCGCTGCCCGGTGAGCGGGCCGGGATGCTCAACTCCGGTGCGCACGGCTTCTCCGAGGTGCTGTACGCGTTCACCTCGGGCGCGAACAACAACGGTTCGGCGTTCGCCGGGATCACGGTGAACACCGACTGGTACGACACCGCGATCGGACTGGCGATGGTGTTCGGCCGGTTCCTGCCGATGGTCTTCGTCCTGGCGCTGGCCGGCTCGCTCGCGAGCCAGCAGCCCGTCCCCGCCACCCCGGGCACCCTGCCCACCCACAAGCCGCTGTTCGTGGGCCTGCTGTCGGGCGTCGTCCTGATCGTCGTCGGTCTCACCTACTTCCCGGCCCTGGCTCTCGGGCCGATCGCGGAAGGTCTCTCCTGATGTCCTCCACCCTTACCGACAAGCCGGCCGCGCAGCCGCAGGCGCCCGCGGCGGCGCCGCACAGGGTCTCCGGCGGACTGCTGGACCCGAGGCTGATCGTCTCGTCGCTGCCCGACGCGGTGAAGAAGCTCGACCCCCGGGTGATGGTCAGGAACCCGGTGATGTTCGTGGTCGAGGTCGGCTCGGTCGTGACCACGATCGCCGCGATCGCCGACCCGTCCGTCTTCGCCTGGTCGATCACCGTCTGGCTCTGGCTGACCACCGTCTTCGCCAACCTGGCCGAGGCGGTGGCCGAGGGCCGCGGGAAGGCGCAGGCGGACACCCTGCGCAAGACCAAGACGGACACCATGGCCCGCCGGCTCACCGACTGGCCGGCGAGCCGGGCCGAGGAGGAGGTGCCGGGGACGGCGCTGTGCCTGGGCGACCACGTGGTGGTCGAGGCCGGGCAGATCATCCCCGGCGACGGCGACGTCGTCGAGGGGGTCGCCTCGGTGGACGAGTCGGCGATCACGGGCGAGTCCGCGCCGGTGATCCGCGAGTCGGGCGGTGACCGCAGCGCGGTCACCGGCGGCACCAAGGTGCTGTCCGACCGGATCGTGGTGAAGATCGCCTCCGAGCCCGGCAAGTCGTTCATCGACCGGATGATCGCCCTGGTCGAGGGCGCGGCCCGGCAGAAGACGCCGAACGAGATCGCGCTCAACATCCTGCTGGCCTCGCTGACGATCGTCTTCCTGATCGCGGTCGTCACGCTCCAGCCGATGGCCACCTACGCGGGTGCGCCGCAGTCGATGATCGTGCTGGTGGCGCTGATCGTGGCGCTCATCCCGACCACCATCGGCGCGCTGCTCTCGGCGATCGGCATCGCGGGCATGGACCGGCTGGTCCAGCGCAACGTGCTGGCGATGTCCGGCCGGGCCGTCGAGGCCGCCGGCGACGTCAACACCCTGCTGCTCGACAAGACCGGCACCATCACCCTCGGCAACCGCCAGGCCGCCGAGTTCCTCTCCGCCACGGGCGTCTCCACCGAGCGGCTCGCGGACGCCGCCCAGCTGTCGTCCCTCGCGGACGAGACTCCGGAGGGCCGCTCGATCGTCGTCCTCGCCAAGACCGGCTACGGCCTGCGGGCCCGCGCCCAGGGCGAGTTGACGCACGCTACCTGGGTGCCGTTCACCGCGCAGACCCGGATGTCCGGCGTCGACCTGGACGAGGCCGACGGGGTCCACCAGATCCGCAAGGGCGCGGCCGCCGCGGTCACCCACTGGGTCACCGGCCACGGCGGCACGGTCACCGACGAGGTCTCCGCCCTGGTCGACGGCATCTCCGCGGCCGGCGGCACACCGCTGGTGGTGGCGACGCGCACGGCCTCGGCCCCGGCCCGGGTACTGGGCGTCATCCACCTCAAGGACGTGGTCAAGGAGGGCATGCGGGAGCGGTTCGACGAGCTGCGCCGGATGGGCATCAAGACCATCATGATCACCGGCGACAACCCGCTGACCGCCAGGGCGATCGCGGAGGAGGCGGGCGTGGACGACTTCCTCGCCGAGGCCACCCCCGAGGACAAGATGGCCCTGATCAAGAAGGAGCAGGCGGGCGGCAAGCTGGTCGCGATGACCGGCGACGGCACCAACGACGCCCCCGCCCTCGCCCAGGCCGATGTCGGCGTCGCGATGAACACCGGGACCATGGCGGCCAAGGAGGCCGGCAACATGGTCGACCTGGACTCCAACCCCACCAAGCTGATCGAGATCGTCGAGATCGGCAAGCAGCTCCTGATCACCCGCGGCGCGCTCACCACCTTCTCGATCGCCAACGACGTCGCGAAGTACTTCGCGATCATCCCGGCGATGTTCGCGGCGGTCTACCCGGGCCTGGACAGGCTCAACATCATGGGCCTGCACAGCCCGCAGTCCGCGATCACCTCGGCGATCGTCTTCAACGCCCTGGTCATCGTCGGCCTGATCCCGCTCGCCCTGCGCGGGGTCAAGTACCGCCCGTCGGAAGCGAGTTCCCTGCTGCGCCGCAACCTCGGGGTCTACGGCTTCGGCGGTCTGGTCGTCCCCTTCGTCGGGATCAAGCTGATCGACCTCGTCGTCCAGTTCGTCCCCGGCCTGAGCTGAGAGAGGAGAACCCAGATGTCCAAGCCCCTGCCCACCACCGTGCGCACGCACCTCACCGCACTGCGGATGCTGCTGGTGATGACGGTGATCCTCGGCCTCGCCTACCCGCTGCTGGTCACCGGCATCGGCCAGGTCGCCTTCGCCGACAAGGCCGACGGCTCGATCGTGAGGGCCGACGGCAAGGAGGTCGGCTCCAGTCTGCTGGGCCAGACCTACGACCTGCCCAAGCGGAACCCCGGCGACGAGAACGAGGCGGCCCGGCCGGACCCGAAGTGGTTCCAACCCCGGCCCTCCGCCGGCGGGTACGACCCGAAGAGCTCCGGCGCCTCCAACCTGGGCCCGAACAGCGAGGACCTCGCCAAGGCGATCGAGGACCGCCGCGCCGCGGTCGCCGCGTTCGACGGCGTCGACCCGGCGAAGGTGCCGGTGGACGCGGTCACCGCCTCCGGCTCGGGCCTCGACCCGCACATCTCGGTCGCCTACGCCGAGGAGCAGGCCGCCCGGGTCGCCGCAGCCCGGAACCTGCCGGTGGAGACGGTGGAGAAGCTGATCGACAGGTACACCCAGGGCCGCTCGCTGGGCTTCCTCGGCCAGCCGGGAGTCAACGTCGTCCTCCTCAACACGGCTCTTGCGCACCAGAAGTGACGGACAGGCAGGCAGCACCGTGAGACGGGCCGACCCGGGCCGGGGCACCACCCCGCGCCCGGGTCGGCCGCCGTACGCCCCGACCCCCGTACGAAGACGAAAGCACCACGCCCCGACCCCCGTACGAAGACGAAAGCACCACGCCCCGACCCCCGTACGAAGACGAAAGAGCAGCGCCCATGGCCCGCGACCTCGCCCCCGGCACCGGCCCCCGCCGCGGCCGGCTGAGGGTGTACCTCGGTTCCGCCCCCGGTGTCGGCAAGACCTACCGGATGCTGGACGAGGCCAGGCGCAGACAGGACCGCGGCGCGGAGGTGGTGGTCGGCTACATCGAGTGCCACGGCCGCCGCCACACCGAGGCCATGCTCGACGGCCTGGACGTCGCACCCCGGGCCCGACGGTCCTACCGGGACGCCGAGTTCGAGGAGATGGACCTCGACGCGCTGCTCGCCCGCCGCCCCTCCCTGGTGCTGGTGGACGAGCTCGCGCACACCAACGTCCCCGGCGGCCGGCACGCCAAGCGCTGGCAGGACGTCGAGGAGCTGCTGGCCGCCGGGATCGACGTCATCACCACCGTCAACGTCCAGCACCTGGAATCGCTGAACGACGTCGTCCAGAAGATCACCGGCATCCCCCAGCGCGAGACCGTCCCGGACGAGGTGGTCCGCCGGGCCGACCAGATCGAACTCGTCGACATGGCCCCCCAGGCGCTGCGCCGCCGGATGGCCCACGGCAACGTCTACCGGGCGGAGAAAGTGGACGCCGCGCTCTCGAACTACTTCCGGGTCGGCAACCTCACCGCCCTGCGCGAGCTCGCCCTGCTCTGGGTGGCCGGGCGGGTCGACGAGGGGCTGCGCGACTATCGGGCCAGCCACCGCATCGACCGCGTCTGGGAGACCCGCGAGCGGGTGGTGGTCGCCCTCACCGGCGGCCCCGAGGGCGAGACGCTGATCCGCCGCGCCGCCCGGATCGCCGACCGCACGGCGGGCGGCGACCTGCTCGCCGTGCACGTCACCCGCAGCGACGGCCTGGCCGGGGCGTCCTCGGGGGCGCTCGCCCAGCAGCGGCAGCTGGTGGAGGCGCTGGGCGGCGGCTACCACGTGGTGGTCGGCGACGACATCCCCACCGCGCTGCTGGCCTTCGCCCGCGCCCACGACGCCACCCAGCTCGTCCTCGGCACCAGCCGGCGCGGCCGGATCACCCGGCTCCTCACCGGCCCCGGCATCGGCGAGACCACCGTGGACGCCTCCGAGGACATCGACGTCCACATGGTCACCCACGCGTTCACCGGCCGCGGCCGGCTGCCCCCGCTCGGCCGCCGCCACTCCAGGCGCCGCGCCGTCGCCGGCTACGCCGCCGGACTCGTGCTGCCCTGGCTGCTGACGGCCGGCCTCTCGCAGTCCCACGGCACCGTCAACCTGACCACCGACGCGCTGATCTTCCAGCTGGGCGTGGTCGTCGTCGCCCTCCTCGGCGGCGCCACCTCGGCCCTGCTGGCCTCCCTCGTCGCCTCGCTGCTGCTGAACTACTTCTTCATCCCGCCCCTGCACACCCTGACCATCGGCGAGACCAACAACCTCGTCGCCCTGCTGGTGTTCGCCGCCGTCGCGCTCACCGTCTCCACCGTGGTCGACCACGCGGGCCGGCTCACCACCCGGGCCGCCCGGGCCACCGCCGAGGCCGAGACCCTCTCCACCCTGGCCGGCAGCGTGCTGCGCGGCGCCGACGCCCTGCCCGCCCTGCTGGAGAAGTCCCGGACGGCCTTCGGGATGGACTCCGTCGCCTTGCTGGAACGCACCGGCGGCGCGGTGCTGGCCCGCTGCGACGGCGAGGGCGGGCCCGCCGGGCCCGGCGAGACCACCGAGGTCCCGGTCGGCGCCGACGCCCTGCTGGCGCTCACCGGCCGCCGGCTGCCCGCCGCCGACCAGCGCGTCCTCACCGCGTTCGCCGCCCACGTGGCCGCCGCGCTGGAACGCGACCGGCTCGCCGTGGTGGCCGCCGAGGTCGAACCGATCAGGGCCGCCGACCGGATGCGCACCGCCCTGCTCGCCGCCGTCAGCCACGACCTGCGCACCCCGCTGGCCGCCGCCCTGGCCTCGGTCGGCTCGCTGCGCAGCCCCGACGTCGAGTTCTCCGCCGAGGACCGGGCCGAACTCCTCGCCACCGCCGACGAGTCCCTGGTCAAGCTCACCCGGCTGGTGGACAACCTGCTCGACATGAGCCGCCTCCAGGCCGGGGCCCTCACCCTCCACCTCGCCGAGACCCACCTGGACGAGATCCTGCCCCGGGCCCTGGACACCCTCCCCGACCCGTACGCGCCGGTACGGCCGCTCGACCTCACCTTCGACATCGAGGCAGGCGTCCCGGCCGTCCTGGTCGACCCGCCGCTGCTGGAGCGCGTCCTGGCCAACGTCATCGCCAACGCCCTGCGCCACACCGCCCCCGGCACCCCGGTCCTGGTCGCCGCCAGCCACCTCGGCGACCGGGTCGAGGTCAGGGTGATCGACCGCGGCCCCGGCATCGCCGCCGAGGACCGCGACCGCGTCTTCCTGCCCTTCCAGCGCCTCGGCGACACCGACAACACCACCGGCGTCGGCCTCGGCCTCGCCCTCTCCCGCGGCCTCGCCGAGGCCATGGGCGGCGGCCTGGAGGTCGAGGACACCCCCGGCGGCGGCACCACCATGCTGCTCACCCTGCCCGCCGCCCACCCGGGAGGAGCGCCCGCATGAGCGAGATCCTGGTCGTCGACGACGAACCGGCGCTGCTGCGCACCCTGCGGATCAACCTGAGCGCCCGCCGGTACGCCGTCCGGACGGCCGCCAGCGGCGGCGAGGCCCTGGACCGCGCCGCCCGGACCTCGCCCGACGCCGTCCTGCTCGACCTGGGCCTGCCCGACCTGGACGGCCTGGACGTCATCCGGGGCCTGCGCAGCCGCAGCGCCGTACCGATCATCGTGCTCTCCGGCCGCACCGGCGCGGCCGACAAGGTGGGCGCCCTGGACGCCGGCGCCGACGACTACCTCACCAAGCCGTTCCTGATGGAGGAACTGCTGGCCCGGCTGCGCGCCGTCCTGCGCCGTCCGCCGGGCGGCCCGGCCCCGGCCGCGCGGGTGATCGGCGCCCACACCGTGGACCTCGCCGCCACCACCGTGACCGGCCCGGACGGCCCGGTCCGGCTCACCCCCACCGAGTGGCGGATCCTGGCGCTGCTGCTCGCCGACCCCGGCCGCCTGGTGCCCGGCCGGCGGATCCTGCGCGAGGTCTGGGGCCCGGCGCAGGAGGGGCGCGGCAACTACCTGCGGGTCTACCTGGCGGGGCTGCGCCGCAAGCTGGAACGCGATCCGGCCCGGCCGCGCCACCTGATCACCGAGCCCGGTCTCGGCTACCGGTACGAGCCCTGACGCCGGGACGGCGGCGGCGCCCCGACGGCCGCGCGTCAACGGAGCGTCAAGGGCGGGCCGTCGGGCGACAGGAGGGCGTCAGGACGGGCCGGACGGGGCGGTCGGCGGGCGTAGCGTCGTCGGTGAGCGAGCGGCCCTGCTCCATGTGGGGGATGCCGGGACCGCTCCGCCGCCTCGGCGGCCGACCGGTGGGGGAGGGGCGCGCGACCAACGACGCGCGCCCCTGTCACCCGCTCGGCCCTGCTCGGCCGCCCTGCTCGGCCCTGCTCAGCCGCCCTGGTCGGGCCGCCGCCGGCCCGCCACTCAGCCCCCGCCCGTGCTCCCCGACTGCCGCGGCAGCGCCAGCGCCACCGTGTCGGCGAACTCCCGCACGGCACTGGTCCGGCTGACGATCCGACCGCTGTGCACCACCAGCCGGCTGTGCCCGCCCGCGAGCGCCCCCGCCAGGCTGTCCCCGCGCACCGCCAGCAGCTCCGCCGGGAACCCGGCGTCCACCCGGACCGGCGGCAGCCCGAGCGCCGCCCGGGCCTGGTTGGCCACCGCGTCGTACGCCTCCTCCACGTCCAGCACCCCGCTCGCCGCCAGCAGGTAGGCGGCCTCCAGCGGATCGGCCCGGCCCACCGGGTTGGCCGGGTCCCGCAGCGAGCCGCTGCCGGCCGAGAGCGGTACCCGGGCCTGCGCCAGCTCCCGCGGCAGCCCCGGCCGCATCCCGGCGGCCCGGCCCTCCAGACCGCTGCAGCCGCCGTTCTGCGGCAGGCAGACCACCCGGACGCCGCTGCTGGCCAGCACCGCCGGCCCGCCCGGCGCCAGCGCGCCGCACGGGCCGAGCACCACCCGGGGCCGCAGCGGGGCGAGCGCGCTCGCCAGCCGGGCCAGCTGCGCCGCGTCGGCCCCGGTGGTGTGCAGGTCCACCGGGCAGTCCGCCTCCCGGGCGGCCTCCAGCAGCACCTGGACGTACCCGGCCGGGTCAGGGTCCAGCTCCGGACAGCCGCCGGCCGCGGTGGCACCGAGCTTGAGCGCGTCGCGCAGCTGGGCCCGGCCGTCCGCGCCGGCCAGACCGGTGAGCAGCCGGGGCATCGCGACCGCCTGCAGCTCCGCCAGGCCGCGCAGCGCCTGCCGGGCGGTGAGCACCGCCTCCAGCCGGCGCAGCCCGTGCACGTCGCCGATCCGGACGTGGGTGCGCTGCGCGGTGGCGCCGTAGCCCAGCGAGGTGAGCGCGGCCTCGGTGACCCGGCGGGTCAGGTCGCCGGAGGTCTCCGGCGGCGGTGCGGGCAGCGCGGCCGAGAAGGCGACGTCGTAGTGGGCGTGCGCCTCGGCGGGGGCCGGCAGCAGCAGATAGCCCTTGAGGTCGATCCGGGCCCCGGTGGTCGTGGTGGGGGCACCGGGCAGGGCCGGCAGCGGGCCGAGGCTGCCGGTGGTGCCGACGGCCTGGATCCGGTCGCCGCTGATCCGTACGTCCACCACCCGGCCGTCGGCGAGCCGGGCGTCGGTGAGCAGCAGGACGGGGCCGTGCCCCAGCGGATTGGCGGCCGGCCCGGACCCGGGGTGGGGCCCGTCGGAGGGTGCGCTGTCCATCGCCCGGTTCCTCCCTCGCGCCGGCCGGTGCGGATCCCCGGCCCGTCCCGATCAATGAGCGACGAGCCTATGGCGCGGGGGCACGGGGTGCGGGGACGCGGGCAATAGTCGTATCGGGTCGGGCCGCGCCCCACCGGGGCCGATCGAACGCCCTGCCTTCGATCGTTCGCCCGTGCACCTCGCCCACCTGCGGTCTTCGCGCCGGGATACGGATTTCACCTCTGGGCGCGGAACGTGTAATCTCTTCCTCGTTCGCCCCTATAGCTCAGTCGGTAGAGCGTCTCCATGGTAAGGAGAAGGTCTGCGGTTCGATTCCGCATGGGGGCTCTGGTGAGAAGGAGTCAGCTTCGGCTGTGCTCCGGATCACTGTGGCGGTGTAGCTCAGTTGGTAGAGCAAGCGGCTCATAATCGCTGTGTCACCGGTTCAAGTCCGGTCACCGCTACCCCGCGTAGTCGGTCGGGAGATCGCACTCCCGGTCGGCTACTCTTGTTGTGTTCTTATTCAATGTCCAAGGAAGGCACTCCCGTGGCTGCCACCGATGTCCGCCCGAAGATCACGCTGGCCTGCGTGGAGTGCAAGGAGCGGAACTACATCACCAAGAAGAACCGGCGTAACGACCCGGACCGTCTTGAGATGAAGAAGCACTGCCCCCGCTGCAACTCGCACACCGCGCACCGCGAGACCCGCTGACCCTGTCGCGTGTCCGCGGGCCTGTGTGATCACAGGTCTACGACTCCGGGCCGTACCCCTCACAGGGTGCGGCCCGGAGTCTTTTTCGTCATTCACCAAGCTCTTGAGGAGCTGCCATGGCACTCGACCCCTCCTTCATCGGGCGGACGTACCCGCCCACCGAGCCGTACGAGGTCGGCCGGGAGAAGATCCGCGAGTTCGCCGTCGCCGTGGGCGACGCCAACCCGGCGTACACCGACCCGGAGGCGGCCAAGGCGTTCGGCCACCCGGACGTCATCGCCCCGCCGACCTTCCCGTTCGTGCTCACCTACCGGGCCGCCGGCCAGGTGGTGGAGGACCCGCAGCTGGGCCTGGACTACAGCCGCGTGGTGCACGGTGACCAGAAGTTCGTCTACACCCGCCCGGTGCGGGCCGGCGACCGGCTCTCCGTCGCGGTGACCATCGACAACATCAAGTCGCTCGCGGGCAACGACGTGCTCACGGTGCGCGGCGAGGTGACGGACGCGACCGGCGAGCACGTGGTGACGTCGGTCATGACCCTGGTGGCCCGGGCCGCCGACGAGGCGGGGGAGTAACACCATGGCGATCAGCTACGACGAGGTCGCGGTCGGCACCGAGCTGCCGGCGCGGTCCTTCCCCGTGACGCGCGCCACGCTGGTGCAGTACGCGGGCGCCTCCGGGGACTTCAACCCGATCCACTGGAACGAGAAGTTCGCGCTGGAGGTCGGCCTGCCCGACGTCATCGCGCACGGCATGTTCACCATGGCCGAGGCGGTCCGGGTGGTCACCGACTGGGTCGGCGACCCGGGCGCGGTGGTCGAGTACGGCGTGCGCTTCACCCGGCCGGTGACGGTGCCCAACGACGGCGTCGGCTCCGTGATCGAGGTGACCGGCAAGGTCGCCAAGCTGCTGGACGACCGGAAGGTGCAGGTCGACCTGCTGGCGACCTTCGGCGGCCTGAAGGTGCTGGGCATGTCCCGCGCCGTCGTCCGGCTGGCCTGAGCGCCCGGAGCCCGAGCGCCCGGCGGGGAGGGGCGGACCGGCCCCTCCCCGTACGCTGGGGGCGTGCTGGTAGAACTCGACGCCCCCCTCGCCCCGCTGACCACCCTGCGGCTCGGCGGTCCCGCCCGCCGGCTGGTGACCGCGCAGACCGACGAGGACGTGATCGCCACCGTCCGGGAGGCCGACGCGGCCGGCGAGCCGCTGCTGGTCCTCGGCGGCGGCTCCAACCTGGTGATCGGCGACGCCGGCTTCGCCGGGACGGTGCTGCGGATCGCCACCACCGGCTTCGTGCTGGACGGCACCACCCTGGAACTCGCGGCCGGTGAGGTGTGGGCCGACGCGGTGACCAGGACCGTGCTGGAGCACGGCCTCGCCGGGATCGAGTTCCTGGCCGGGATCCCCGGCTCGGCCGGCGCCACCCCGGTCCAGAACGTGGGCGCGTACGGCCAGGAGGTCGCCCAGTCGATCACCGAGGTGGTCGCCTACGACCGCCGGACCGACCGGGTGGTCACCCTCACCAACGCCGAGTGCGGCTTCTCCTACCGGCACAGCCGCTTCAAGGCCGACCCGGACCGCTACGTCGTGCTCCGGGTCCGCTTCGGCCTGGAGGACGGCGGCGGGCTCTCCACCCCGGTCGCCTACGCCGAGACGGCCCGGCACCTGGGCGTGCTGCCGGGCGAGCGGGTCGACCTCACCACCGCCTGGAACGCCGTGCTGACGCTGCGCGCGGGCAAGGGCATGGTGCTCGACGCGGCCGACCACGACACCTGGTCGGCGGGCTCCTTCTTCACCAACCCGGTGCTGACCGCCGAGCAGTACGCCGCCTTCCTGGCGCTGGCGGCCGCGCGAGAGCTCACCGCCCCCGCCTACCCGGCGCCGGACGGCCGGACCAAGACCTCGGCGGCCTGGCTGATCGACAAGGCCGGCTTCGGCAAGGGGTACGGCAGCGGCCCGGCCACCCTCTCCACCAAGCACACCCTGGCCCTGACCAACCGCGGCGCGGCCACCGCCGAGGACCTGCTGGCGCTGGCCCGCGAGATCCGCGACGGCGTCCGGTCCGCGTTCGGCGTGGAGCTGGTCAACGAGCCGGTGATGGTGGGCGTCGAGCTCTAGCCGGCGGCGCGGCCCGGGTGCCGGTCGGCCGGGAAGCCCCGGGCGGCCGCCACCCCCGGGGTGGTGCCGTCCCCGAGCCAGCCGTCGATGTCCGCCAGCAGCTCCTTGCGGACGCTGTCCGGCGCGCGTGAGCCCCGCACCGACTGGCGGGCCAGCTCGGCGAGTTCGGCGTCGGAGAAGCCGAGCACGTCGCGGGCCAGCTCGTACTGGGCGGCCAGCCGGGTGCCGAACAGCAGCGGGTCGTCGGCGCCCAGCGCCAGCGGGACGCCCGCGTCGAACAGCCGCCGCAGCGGGACGTCCTCGGCCCGCTCGTAGACGCCCAGCGAGACGTTGGAGGACGGGCAGACCTCGCAGGTGACCTGCCGGTCGGCCAGCCGCTGCATCAGCCGGGGGTCCTCGGCGGCCCGGACGCCGTGGCCGATCCGGCCGGCGCCCAGGTCGTCCAGGCAGTCCCGGACCGACTCGGGCCCGGCCAGTTCGCCGCCGTGCGGGGCGGCCAGCAGCCCGCCCTTGCGGGCGATGTCGAAGGCCCGGTCGAAGTCCCGGGCGAAGCCGCGCCGTTCGTCGTTGGAGAGGCCGAAGCCGACCACGCCCCGGTCGGTGTAGCGGACGGCCAGCCGGGCCAGCGTCCGGGCGTCCATCGGGGACTTCATCCGGTTGGCCGCGACCAGCACCCGGATCCCGACGCCGGTCGCCCCGGCGGCCTGCTCCACCGCGTCCAGGATCAGTTCGAGGGCGGGGATCAGACCGCCCAGCCGGGGCGCGTACGAGGTCGGGTCGACCTGGATCTCCAGCCAGCGCGAGCCGTCCCGCCGCTCGTCCTCGGCGGTCTCCAGCACCAGGCGGCGGATGTCGGACTCGTCGCGCAGCACCGAGCGGGCGGTGTCGTAGAGGCGCTGGAAGCGGAACCAGCCGCGTTCGTCGGTGGCCCGCAGCCTGGGCGGCTCGGCGGAGCTGAGCGCCTCCGGCAGCCGGACGCCGTGCTTGTCGGCCAGCTCCAGCAGGGTGGCGGGGCGCATCGAGCCGGTGAAGTGCAGGTGCAGGTGGGCCTTGGGGAGGTCCCTGACGTCTCGCGGATTCAGCAGGCGTTCCATTCGCCGATACTGCCGTATCGGGCCCCGATACGGGAACCGCCCCCTTCCCGTCCCCCGAAGGGGTGAAAAGGGGGCGGTCCGCGGTGGAGCGGGACGGTCGGGACCGTCAGGCGGTGGCCTCGGCGAGCAGCTTCTGCATCCGGCCGACGCCCTCGACCAGGTCGGCGTCGCCGAGCGCGTAGGAGAGCCGCAGGTAGCCCGGGGTGCCGAAGGCCTCGCCGGGGACGACCGCGACCTCGACCTCGTCCAGGATCAGCGCGGCCAGCTCGGCGGAGCTCTGCGGACGGCTGCCGCGGATCTCCTTGCCCAGCAGGCCCTTGACCGACGGGTAGACGTAGAACGCGCCCTCGGGCTCGGGGCAGAGGACGCCCTCGATCTCGTTCAGCATCTTCACGATGGTCCTGCGGCGCCGGTCGAAGGCGGTGCGCATCTCGTGCACGGCGGCGAGGTCACCGCTGACGGCGGCGAGCGCGGCGCGCTGCGCGACGTTGGAGACGTTCGAGGTGGCGTGCGACTGCAGGTTGGTCGCGGCCTTGACGACGTCCTTGGGGGCGATCAGCCAGCCCACCCGCCAGCCGGTCATGGCGTAGGTCTTGGCCACGCCGTTGACCACGATGGTCTTGTCCGCGAGCTCGGGCAGCAGGGCCGGCAGCGAGGTGAACTTCGCGTCGCCGTAGACCAGGTGCTCGTAGATCTCGTCGGTCAGCACCCAGAGGCCGTGCTCCAGGGCCCACTCGCCGATGGCCCGGGCCTCGGCCTCGGTGTAGACCGCGCCGGTCGGGTTGGACGGCGAGACGAAGAGCACCACCTTGGTGTTCTCGGTGCGGGCGGCCTCCAGCTGCTCGACCGAGACCTTGTAGCCGGTGGTCTCGTCGGCCACGACCTCCACCGGCACACCGCCGGCCAGCTGCACCGACTCCGGGTAGGTGGTCCAGTACGGGGCCGGGACGATGACCTCGTCGCCCGGGTCGAGGATCGCGGCGAAGGCCTCGTAGATCGCCTGCTTGCCGCCGTTGGTCACCAGCACCTGGGAGGCGTCCACCTGGTAGCCGGAGTCGCGCAGCGTCTTGGCGGCGATCGCGGCCTTCAGCTCCGGCAGGCCGCCGGCCGGGGTGTAGCGGTGGTTCTTCGGGTCGCGGCAGGCCTCGACGGCGGCTTCGACGATGTAGTCCGGGGTGGGGAAGTCCGGCTCGCCGGCGCCGAAGCCGATGACCGGCCGGCCGGCCGCCTTGAGGGCCTTGGCCTTGGCGTCCACGGCGAGGGTCGCGGACTCGGCGATCGCGCCGATCCGGGCGGAGACCCGGCGGTCGGCGGGGCGGACGGAACTGTCGGGCTGCGGGGTGGAAGCGCTCATGCCTGCATGGTCGCAGAACCGGGACGGACCGGGCATGGGGGTTTCACCATATGTACGGGCTCGTCCGGATGGTGGCCCGAGCGGGGCCGGTCCGTGGTCGTCAGGCGGCCGGTTCGGTGGTCGGACGTGAAAGAAGAGGTTCGACCAAATGCCTCTCGACCACGTACACTCACTCCTCGACGGCCACCGAGAAGCCACGCTTCCACCGCCTGTGCATGCAGCGGCGGGAGATGCGGTAGGTTGGTGGTCGCTACAGGGGCCGAGAGGCACCGTAGGGCAATAGCTCAATTGGTAGAGCACCGGTCTCCAAAACCGGCGGTTGGGGGTTCAAGTCCCTCTTGCCCTGCTGCTTGATCCGTATTCAGCCCGTTCGCTCCACAGAGCGAGCGGGCTTGATGCGGAGAGGGCTCCGAACAGCACCGCTTTAGCCGGCCGCTCGTGCCCTCTCGGGCACGCAGGTGATGCTCGGCAGGACCCGGATTCAGGTGAGGACGAGTGACGGAGACCACGGGCTCCACCGCAACGCCTGAGAGCGGCAACCCCGAGGGTGCCGACGGCGCTGACGAGACCACGCCTGCCGAGGGCGGGGACGAGGGGCAGTCGCGCCGCGACCGCAAGCGGGCAGGCCGCGCGGACAAGAAGTCCGGCAAGCGTGCCAAGAAGGGCGCCTTCGCCCGGCTCGCGCTGTTCTACCGCCAGATCATCGCGGAGCTGCGCAAGGTCGTCTGGCCCTCCCGCAACGAGCTGGTCAACTACACCACCGTGGTGGTCGTGTTCGTCGTGGTCGTGATGGCGTTCGTCGCCGGCCTCGACTACGGCTTCTCGAAGCTCAGCCTCTGGGTCTTCGGCTGACCGAGCGGTCCCACCTTCGAAACAGCTTCCCGACCCGGGCCGATTCTTCGGCCCGGGTCGAGCTGTCGGCGCCGGACGTACGAGGCCGCTACCGTTGACTCGGTACTGTTGAAGTCTCCGAGTCATCTCCTGGCGCCCGTGTGAAGCAGAGCGGCGCCGGAAAGGTCCCGGAGCGCGCCACCTTCACCATCTCCAGGAAAGAAGCAGCCACCGTGTCTGAGTCCCCCCTGTACGACGCCGACGAGACCGTCCGCGAGGCGGATGTCGCCGCCGAGCTGGACGCGGCCGAGCTGGCTGACGAAGCCGAGGCCGCCGAGCAGATCGTGGACGCCGCGGACAGCGACGAGGACGAGGTCGCGGCGGACGACGAGGCCGAGGCCGGCGAGCCCGCCGAGGAGGCCGCGCTGCACGCGGAGTCCGCCGAGGAGCTCGACGCCGAGGACACCGAGGCCGCCGAGGACCAGGACGAGGACGAGGCGGCGGACGAGGCCGGCGCCGAGGCGGAGGCCGAGGAGGAAGCCGCCGAGGAGGCCGTCGAGGTCGACCCGGTCGCCAAGTTCCGCGAGGACCTGCGCTTCATGCCCGGCGAGTGGTACGTGATCCACACCTACGCCGGCTACGAGAACCGGGTGAAGCAGAACCTGGAGCAGCGCGCGGTCTCCCTCAACGTCGAGGAGTACATCTTCCAGGCCGAGGTGCCGCAGGAGGAGGTCGTCCAGATCAAGAACGGCGACCGCAAGACCATCCGCCAGAACAAGCTCCCCGGCTACGTGCTGGTGCGCATGGACCTCACCCCGGAGTCCTGGGGCGTCGTGCGCAACACCCCCGGTGTCACCGGCTTCGTCGGCAACGCCTACGACCCGTACCCGCTGACGCTGGACGAGGTCGTCAAGATGCTCGCCCCCGACGTCGAGCGCCAGGCGGCCAAGGACGCCGGCAAGCCGTCGCCGGTCAAGCCCAGCGAGATCCAGGTCCTGGACTTCGAGGTCGGCGACTCGGTCACCGTCACCGACGGCCCCTTCGCCACCCTCCAGGCGACGATCAACGAGATCAACCCGGACTCGAAGAAGGTCAAGGGCCTGGTCGAGATCTTCGGCCGGGAGACCCCGGTCGAGCTCTCCTTCGACCAGATCCAGAAGAACTAGTACGGCCGCGGGGGACTCGGACGAGTCCTCGGGTTCGGGGCGGGGCTTCGGCCCCGCCCCGAAGTCGTTTTGGTCCAGCGGCGCATCCGCGTTAGCCTGGTCCGATGTGTGTGCTGGCGGCTGGGTGTCGCCCCGGTTCCGCACGCACCAGCAATCACCTCTCGGAAGGACCCGGAGAGAAATGCCTCCCAAGAAGAAGAAGGTCACGGGGCTTATCAAGCTCCAGATCAACGCCGGTGCGGCCAACCCGGCGCCGCCGGTCGGCCCCGCGCTGGGTCAGCACGGCGTCAACATCATGGAGTTCTGCAAGGCCTACAACGCCGCGACCGAGTCGCAGCGCGGCATGATCGTGCCGGTGGAGATCACGGTCTACGACGACCGTTCCTTCACCTTCATCACGAAGACGCCGCCGGCCGCGCGCCTCATCCTGAAGGCCGCGGGCGTGGACAAGGGTTCGGCCGAGCCGCACAAGACCAAGGTCGCCAAGCTCACGGCCGCCCAGGTCCGCGAGATCGCCACGGTCAAGCTCCCCGACCTGAACGCCAACGACCTGGACGCCGCGTCCAAGATCATCGCCGGCACCGCCCGGTCGATGGGCATCACGGTCGAGGGCTGATCACCCTTCTCGTCCTTGTGGTAGGGCCTGCGCGGCCCGTCCATACCACGACTCCATTCCCCATTCAGGAGCAGCAGTGAAGCGCAGCAAGGCTCTGAAGGCCGCGGACGCACAGGTCGACCGCGAGCGCCTTTACGCCCCCCTCGAGGCCATCCGCCTCGCCAAGGCGACCAGCACCACCAAGTTCGACGGCACCGTCGAGGTCGCCATGCGTCTGGGCGTCGACCCGCGCAAGGCCGACCAGATGGTCCGCAGCACCGTGATCCTCCCGCACGGCACCGGTAAGACCGCTCGGGTCCTGGTCTTCGCGACCGGCGAGCGTGCCGAGGCCGCGCGTGCTGCGGGCGCCGACATCGTCGGCTCCGACGAGCTCATCGACGAGGTCGCCAAGGGCCGCCTCGACTTCGACGCCGTCGTCGCCACCCCGGACCTCATGGGCAAGGTCGGCCGCCTGGGCCGCGTGCTCGGTCCCCGTGGCCTGATGCCGAACCCGAAGACCGGCACCGTGACCCCGGACGTGGCCAAGGCCGTGAACGAGATCAAGGGCGGCAAGATCGAGTTCCGCGTCGACAAGCACTCGAACCTGCACTTCATCATCGGTAAGGCCTCCTTCACCGACGAGCAGCTGGTCGAGAACTACGCCGCCGCGCTGGACGAGGTGCTCCGCGCCAAGCCGTCCGCCGCCAAGGGTCGCTACATCAAGAAGACCGCGATCAGCACCACGATCGGCCCCGGCATCCTGGTGGACCCGAACCGCACCCGCAACCTCCTGGTCGAGGAGGACCCGGCCTCCGTCTGAGCCCTGAGCTCCGACCGGTAGCCGCGTCCTGGGCGCAGCAGTAGTCCGCACGACGGGCCCGTACCCTCTCACCGGGGGTGCGGGCCCGTCGTCGTGTCCGGATCGAGATCCCGGCGGTGGGGAACTCCCGGGCGGCTCGTCGTACGCTCGGCCGGTCCGATCATCTGATCGATGCCCGACCGAAGCCGACCGCCGGAGTGTGCCGTGCCGCCCGCCCTTCGCCCCGCCGCCTGGGGGGCGGCCCTCCTGGTGCTCGCCAGCGGCCTGACGGCGTGCAGCCTGCTGGCGGTCTCGGGGGACCGCACGCCGCTGGGCACACCCGCGACGGTCCGCCCGCCCAAGCAGGTGCTGCTCTCGGCCACCCAGACGCTGGACGACACCGGCGGCGCGCGGGTGCGGACGGTCGAGGAGGGCCCGGCCGGGCGGCGCACCGCCGCCGGCACCGTGGTCTGGGGCCCCCGGGACGCGGCCGAGCTGGCCGTCACCGACGAGCGCGGCACCGGCCGGCTGCGCAGCCAGGACGGCACGGTCGACCTCGGGTACGAGGGGGCGGCGCCGCTGCGCGCCGAGCGGGCCGAGGCCGAGTCGCTCGACCCGCGGGCCGCCCCGGGCGCGGGCGGCTACGCGGGCGGCTGGATGACCGGGCTGATATCCAACCCGGGCGACTCGGCGCACACCATGGCACTGGCCGGCCGGCTCACCTCGCTCGGCGGGGAGGAGCTCGCCGGCACCACCGTGGCGCACTACCAGGGGAGCGCGCCGGTGGCCGAGTACTTCGCCGCGGACCAGGGCCTCACCCCCGAGCGGCTCGCGGTGGTCCTCGGCTACTACCGGGAGCGCGGCGTGACCGCCATCGGGTACGACGTCTGGATCGCGCCCGGCGACCGCCTGCTGCGGCTGCGCGCCACCGCCGTGGGCAGCGCCGGAACCGTGGTCACCACGACGGACGTCTCCGAGCTCGGGACGGGCACCGAGAGCCCGGCCCCCGCGGGCTAGGCGGCGCCACCGCACGCGGTGGGGGAGGCGCCCGGTGATCCATTAGAGTCCGCTGGGTATTTTCTGATGATCAGGTCTTTGGGGGGCTCCTTATGCGCGTTCTGCGCCATGCGTGCGTCACGGTCGCGGCGACCGTCCTGGCCGCCGGGCTGGCGGCCTGCGGCAGCGACGGTACGACCGGCACCAAGGCGGCCGGTGACGCCATCGCCGGCGCCGCGGCGGGACTCGACCCGCGCGCGGCGCTGGCCGCCTCGGCCGTGGTGATGCAGCGGGCCGGCAACGGCTCGCTCGCGCTGACCGTCGAGGCCGGCCCGATGGCCGGTACCGCCGAATGGCAGCAGCGGACCGTCGTCGACGTCGCGGCCAAGACCGAGTCGGGCACCAGGGCGAGGATCATCGGTGACGAGGTCTACCTCGGCGGAGGCCTGCAGACCACGGCCGTGCTGGGCGGGAAGCACTGGGCCAGGATCGAGCCGAAGGACCCGGTCGTCGGCTCGATGTCGGTGATGTTCCTGACCGTCGCGCAACTGACGAACCCGGTCCTCCAGTTGTCGGCGGCGGCCCAGGGCGGCAAGCTCACCAAGGTCGGCGCGGAGGCGGTCGGCGGGGTCCAGACCACCCACTACCGCGCCGTCGAGGAGGTCGCCAAGCTGGCCGACAGCCTGAGCGCGCTCGGCGGCGACCAGCGCGCGGCCGTCCGCCAGACGCTCGACACCGGCGGCAGCACGCTGACCGTGGACTTCTGGATCAACGACAAGCAGGAGCTCGTCCAGCTCCGGGAGTACGGCGACAAGGGCGGCGAGTCCTCGGCCGTCACCGTCACCTACTCGGGCCTCGGCGCCGCGCCCAAGATCGAGGCACCGGCCGCGGGCGACGTCGGCAAGGGGGCCGACTTCGCCAAGGTCTTCCGCAGCTGACCCCACCGGGCGCCGGCGACACCGCCCGACGGGCCGAGGGGGTCGCCGCAGGTCGGTCCGGTCCCTGGTGGCAAGGTGGCTGGAACAGCACGGCCGGTCCACGGCGGCCGGGGACGGGGCGGCCCGCAGCGGGACCGCCGCAGTGGTGACCGGACGGAAGGAGAGGGGGCATGGCGGTGCGGCAGCGACTGGCGGCCATCACGGCCGCGGTGCTCCTGGCGAGCGGTCTCACCGCGTGCGGCAGCGGCGGGGGCGCCTCGCCGGTGCCGTCCGGCACCCCGTCGCCGAGCACCGTCGCCGCGACCGGGCCGGCCAAGCCCACCGACCGGTCGCCGCACGGCGTCCTGCTCTCCGCCCAGCTCACCATGCAGACCGCCCGCCGGGCCAAGGTCAGCTACCGGCTGGGGGCGGACGCCGGCTCCGGCCCGCTGTTCTGGCAGCCGAAGACCGCGCTCCAGGTCAAACGGTCCACTTCGGCCGAGGCCGAGCAGCTGATCGTCGTGGACACCGTGGCGTACCAGGGCGGTGACGCGGCCACCGCGGCCCGGCAGGCCGGCCGGCACTGGGAGCGGTTCTCCGTGGCGCCGACCGCGGACGGCCACCGGGAGATCCCCTACGCCGGGCTGATCGACCTGCTGAACCCGGTCGAGGCGCTGGCCGCCGCGACCGCCGACGGGATCGAGGCGCAGTACCTCGGCGAGGAGAAGTTCGAGGACTCGGCGGTCGAGCACTTCCGGGTCACCACCGACGCCGAGCGCTACGCGGCCGCCCAGGTCCAGCTGGGCCAGGCCCGCCGGGACGGCCTGCGGGCCGCGCTGGCCCCCGGCGGCTCGGTCTCGCTGACCCTGGACCTGTGGCTGAACGACAAGGACCAGCTGGTCCGGCTGCAGCGCACGGGCACCGGGGCGAGCGGCCGGGCGGACGACGCGGTGCTCTACAGCGACTTCGCCGGCACCCTCTCGGTGCAGGCCCCGGCCGAGGCGGACACCGTGGACGTGGGCACCCGAAGCATCTCCCCGCTGGCCCGCTGAGGGCCCCGGGTGGGCGATTTGCCCCGGACGGCCGAGTCCGGCTAGTGTTACCGAAGCCAAAGACCGCTGGTTGTCGCCGTGCACTCGCAAGGGGCGCGGAGACCGAAGGATCTGCGATTCGTCGCAGGCAGCCCGCGCAGGATTGTTTGGAGCTTGGACTTCCGGGACCCCCGTGTTCGCACGTGGACCCGTCGAGGTCGAACTGAGCCCCGTGCGCCTGCGCACCGGGGCTCATCTGCTTTTCCGCAGGAGCTTTCCTTCCGTCCGGTGGTCCGAGGTTCGAATGGTCGACTTTCGCGGTCGGCCTGACTTCGACATCACGGAAGGAGGCGTAAGCCTATGGCTAGGCCCGACAAGGCTGCCGCCGTCGCCGAGATCACGGAGCAGTTCCGTGCCTCGAACGCGGCCGTGCTGACCGAGTACCGCGGTCTGACGGTGAAGCAGGTTAAGACCCTGCGTCGCTCGCTGGGTGACAACGCCCAGTACGCCGTGGTGAAGAACACGCTGACCAAGATTGCGGCCAATGAGGCCGGGATCACGGAGCTCGACGACCTGTTCGCCGGTCCGACGGCTGTCGCCTTCGTCACCGGTGACCCGGTGGAGTCGGCGAAGGCTCTGCGTGACTTCGCCAAGGAGAACCCCGCTCTCATCATCAAGGGCGGTGTCCTTGACGGTAAGGCGCTGACCGCCGATGAGATCAAGAAGCTCGCGGACCTCGAGTCCCGCGAGGTGCTGCTCGCCAAGCTGGCCGGCGCGCTGAAGGGCAAGCAGTCCCAGGCTGCCGCGCTCTTCCAGGCCCTGCCGTCGAAGCTCGTCCGCACTGTGGACGCGCTGCGCGACAAGGTCGAGCAGGGCGGTGCCGGTACGCCGGCTCCCGCCGCCGAGGACGAGGCCGCGGAGTAATTCCGCAGGCTCACGCCTCGCTGCGGGCCCGTACGCCCGCCAACCCGTACATACGGCACCACCTGCCGAATTAGTGGAAGGACGCCAATCATGGCGAAGCTGACCCAGGACGAGCTGCTCGCGCAGTTCGAGGAGCTCACCCTCATCGAGCTCGCCGCCTTCGTGAAGGCGTTCGAGGAGAAGTTCGACGTCACCGCTGCCGCTCCGGTCGCCGTTGCCGCCGCCGGTGGCGCTGCCCCGGTCGAGGCTGTTGAGGAGCAGGACGAGTTCGACGTCATCCTCGACGGTGCCGGCGACAAGAAGATCCAGGTCATCAAGGAGGTGCGCACCCTGACCTCCCTCGGCCTGAAGGAGGCCAAGGACCTCGTTGACACCGCTGGTGCCAAGGTCCTGGAGAAGGTTGCCAAGGACGTTGCCGAGAAGGCCAAGGCTGCCCTCGAGGCCGCTGGCGCCAAGGTCACCGTCAAGTGACTCCTCCCCGGCCCTGAGGGCCGGGAGGCAGCCGCACGCCCTCACTGAGGGCGGAGGATGCCACGGGCCGGGCCGATCACCCTCGCGGGTGGTCGGCCCGGCCTTTTTCGTGTTCCCGGACCCTCCCGGGCCCCGGGAGGCTCCGGACCGGGCGCCGGCGCCGGGGGCCGGGCAGAGGCGTCCGGAGCGGGTCGCCGACGGGCCGTGGCGGCTCCGCGGCGGCCCCCGCGACCCGGCGGCACCGGAGTGGCCGAGAGCGCACTCGGCACCGTCGGTGCGGGCGGGTATGGTGATCGCTGTCATCGAGAGTGGCCCTCACCACGGCTTCTGTAACGCCGGGCGGGTCCAGGGCGATGGACGGGTCGAGGTCCGTGCCGGAGGCGGGCCCTTGACGAACCGGGCGCGGCGCGCGATTCTCGTGGCGCGAGTCCGCCCCGGTTGGTTCGCTGGTGGATGCATAACCAGCGGCTCCGGAGGGAAGTGACTCCACGTGAGTCGAGGCGGCCCGGCGGTGTCCGGGCCAGTGCAGTACCCGGTGGGCGTTCGCGTCCGCCGGCTACCGGGAGGAGTCTCCGATTCGGTTTCCGAATCAGAGCTGGACAGCAGTGTGCCGTTTGGCTACACTGTCCCTTTGCGCTGCCTGTTAGCTGCTCCGTGACTCGTCGCCCGGAGTTTGCGTTGCCCTGAAGGGGTCTGGCACCGCCTCCGCAAAACGGCTCTGACCTCGGGTTTCACGACCCGGCAGAGGCCAGTGGCGAGGGAGGTGGGACCAAGCCTTTCCAGGCCCGGCCGGTACGCGCGCAGTGAGCTCCGAGCCCTCGGAAGGACCCCCCTCTTGGCCGCGCCGCGCAACGCCTCGAACAATTCCGCCGCATCCACCGCCCCGCTCCGCGTTTCGTTCGCGAAGATCAAGGAGCCCCTCGAGGTCCCGAACCTCCTGGCCCTGCAGACCGAGAGCTTTGACTGGCTGCTCGGCAACGCGGC
This sequence comes from Kitasatospora sp. NPDC028961, assembly GCF_055564815.1. Lineage (NCBI taxonomy): Bacteria > Bacillati > Actinomycetota > Actinomycetes > Kitasatosporales > Streptomycetaceae > Kitasatospora > Kitasatospora sp. NPDC028961. The sequence goes on from NZ_JBVHVO010000001.1 coordinate 771,439, forward strand.
CTGGAAGGCCCGGGTCGAGGCGGCCCTGGAGAGTGGTCAGGACGTCCCCACCAAGTCCGGTCTGGAGGAGATCTTCGAAGAGATCTCGCCGATCGAGGACTTCAGTGGGTCGATGTCGCTGACCTTCCGCGACCACCGTTTCGAGCCGCCGAAGAACTCCATTGACGAGTGCAAGGACCGCGACTTCACGTTCGCGGCCCCGCTCTTCGTCACGGCCGAGTTCACCAACAACGAGACCGGTGAGATCAAGTCTCAGACGGTCTTCATGGGCGACTTCCCGCTCATGACCCACAAGGGCACGTTCGTGATCAACGGCACCGAGCGTGTCGTCGTCTCGCAGCTCGTCCGCTCCCCGGGTGTGTACTTCGACTCCACCCTGGACAAGGTGTCCGACAAGGACATCTACTCCTGCAAGGTCATCCCCTCGCGTGGTGCCTGGCTGGAGATGGAGATCGACAAGCGCGACATGGTCGGCGTCCGCATCGACCGCAAGCGCAAGCAGTCCGTCACCGTGCTGCTCAAGGCGCTCGGCTGGACCAACGAGATGATTCTCGAGGAGTTCGGCGAGTACGAGTCGATGCGCGCCACCCTGGAGAAGGACCACACCCAGGGCCAGGACGACGCGCTGCTCGACATCTACCGCAAGCTGCGCCCGGGCGAGCCGCCCACGCGCGAGGCCGCGCAGACGCTTCTGGAGAACCTCTACTTCAACCCGAAGCGCTACGACCTCGCCAAGGTCGGCCGTTACAAGGTCAACCGCAAGCTGGGCAACGCGGAGTCGCTGGACTCCGGCGTGCTCACCGAGCCCGACATCATCGGTGCGATCAAGTACCTGGTGAAGCTGCACGCGGGCGAGACCGAGTGGCGTGACACCGAGGGCCGCGACATCGTGGTCGAGGTCGACGACATCGACCACTTCGGCAACCGTCGTCTGCGCAACGTCGGCGAGCTCATCCAGAACCAGGTCCGTACGGGTCTCGCCCGTATGGAGCGCGTCGTGCGCGAGCGCATGACCACCCAGGACGTCGAGGCGATCACGCCGCAGACCCTGATCAACATCCGGCCGGTCGTCGCCTCCATCAAGGAGTTCTTCGGCACCAGCCAGCTGTCGCAGTTCATGGACCAGACGAACCCGCTGTCGGGCCTGACCCACAAGCGCCGTCTGTCCGCCCTCGGCCCCGGTGGTCTCTCCCGTGAGCGCGCCGGCTTCGAGGTCCGTGACGTGCACCCCTCGCACTACGGGCGCATGTGTCCGATCGAGACCCCGGAAGGCCCGAACATCGGTCTGATCGGGTCGCTGGCCTCGTACGGCCGGGTCAACGCGTTCGGCTTCATCGAGACCCCGTACCGCAAGGTCATCGAGGGTGTCGTCACCGAGCAGGTCGACTACCTCACGGCCGACGAGGAGGACCGCTACGTCATCGCGCAGGCCAACGCCCCGCTGACGGCGGAGCTGACCTTCGCCGAGCCGCGTGTCCTGGTCCGCCGCCGTGGCGGCGAGATCGACTACATCCCGGGCACCGAGATCGACTACATGGACGTCTCGCCGCGCCAGATGGTGTCGGTCGCGACCGCCATGATCCCGTTCCTCGAGCACGACGACGCCAACCGCGCGCTCATGGGCTCGAACATGATGCGCCAGGCGGTGCCGCTGCTGAAGAGCGAGGCTCCGCTGGTCGGCACCGGCATGGAGTACCGCTGCGCCGTCGACGCCGCGGACGTCATCACCGCCGAGAAGGCCGGTGTCGTCCAGGAGGTCTCGGCCGACTACGTCACCGTGGCCAACGACGACGGCACGTACACCACGTACCGCGCCGCCAAGTTCACCCGCTCCAACCAGGGCACCGCCTTCAACCAGAAGGTGCTCGTGGACGAGGGCGCCCGGGTCGAGGTCAACCAGGTGCTGGCCGACGGTCCGTGCACCGACGAGGGCGAGATGGCCCTCGGCAAGAACCTGCTCGTGGCGTTCATGTCGTGGGAGGGTCACAACTACGAGGACGCGATCATCCTGTCGCAGCGCCTCGTGCAGGACGACGTCCTCTCCTCGATCCACATCGAGGAGCACGAGGTCGACGCCCGTGACACCAAGCTCGGCCCCGAGGAGATCACCCGGGACATCCCGAACGTCTCCGAGGAGGTCCTCGCCGACCTCGACGAGCGCGGCATCATCCGGATCGGCGCCGACGTCGTCACCGGTGACATCCTGGTCGGCAAGGTCACGCCCAAGGGCGAGACCGAGCTGACCCCGGAGGAGCGCCTGCTCCGCGCGATCTTCGGTGAGAAGGCCCGCGAGGTCCGCGACACCTCGCTGAAGGTGCCGCACGGTGAGTCCGGCAAGGTCATCGGCGTCCGCGTCTTCGACCGCGAAGAGGGCGACGAGCTGCCCCCGGGCGTCAACCAGCTGGTCCGCGTCTACGTGGCCCAGAAGCGCAAGATCACCAACGGTGACAAGCTCGCCGGCCGTCACGGCAACAAGGGCGTCATCTCGAAGATCCTGCCGGTCGAGGACATGCCGTTCCTGGAGGACGGCACCCCGGTCGACATCATCCTCAACCCGCTGGGTGTCCCGTCCCGAATGAACCCGGGACAGGTCCTGGAGATCCACCTCGGGTGGCTCGCCAAGCAGGGCTGGGACGTCTCCGGCCTCGCCGACGAGTGGGCCCAGCGCCTCCAGGCGATCGGCGCCGACACCGTCCAGGGCGGCACCAACCTCGCCACCCCGGTCTTCGACGGCGCCCGCGAGGACGAGATCACCGGCCTGCTGGACAACACCACCCTCACCCGTGACGGTGAGCGCCTGGTGAACTCCACCGGTAAGGCCCGGCTGTTCGACGGCCGCTCCGGCGAGCCGTTCCCGATGCCGGTCTCGGTCGGCTACATGTACATCCTCAAGCTGCACCACCTGGTCGACGACAAGCTGCACGCCCGTTCGACCGGCCCGTACTCGATGATCACCCAGCAGCCGCTGGGTGGTAAGGCGCAGTTCGGTGGTCAGCGCTTCGGTGAGATGGAGGTGTGGGCCCTTGAGGCGTACGGCGCCGCCTACGCGCTGCAGGAACTCCTCACCATCAAGTCCGACGACGTTCTCGGCCGCGTGAAGGTCTACGAGGCCATCGTCAAGGGCGAGAACATCCCCGAGCCCGGCATTCCCGAGTCCTTCAAGGTGCTCATCAAGGAAATGCAGTCGCTCTGCCTCAACGTGGAGGTGCTGTCCTCGGACGGCCAGTCCATCGAGATGCGGGACTCCGACGAGGACGTGTTCCGCGCCGCCGAGGAGCTCGGCATCGACCTGTCCCGGCGCGAGCCGAGCAGCGTCGAAGAGGTCTGACGGAGGCAGGGCCGGCTCTTCACCACTGGGAGCCGGCCCGCCCCCAGGCCCCCCTCAGACCACATGAACGACTCTCGACTTACGAAAGAGGGCTTGACGACCAGTGCTTGACGTCAACTTCTTCGACGAGCTCCGCATCGGCCTGGCCACCGCCGACGACATCCGCCAGTGGTCGCACGGCGAGGTCAAGAAGCCGGAGACCATCAACTACCGCACCCTGAAGCCCGAAAAGGACGGACTCTTCTGCGAGAAGATCTTCGGTCCGACCCGGGACTGGGAGTGCTACTGCGGTAAGTACAAGCGCGTCCGCTTCAAGGGCATCATCTGTGAGCGCTGCGGCGTCGAGGTGACCCGCGCCAAGGTGCGCCGTGAGCGGATGGGCCACATCGAGCTGGCCGCCCCGGTCACCCACATCTGGTACTTCAAGGGTGTCCCGTCCCGCCTGGGCTACCTGCTCGACCTGGCGCCGAAGGACCTCGAGAAGGTCATCTACTTCGCCGCCTACATGATCACCTGGGTGGACGACGAGCGTCGCCAGCGCGACCTCCCGTCCCTGGAGGCGCACGTCTCGGTCGAGCGCCAGCAGATCGAGAACCGCCGCGACTCCGACCTCGAAGCCCGTGCCAAGAAGGCCGAGACCGACCTGGCCGAGCTGGAGGCCGAGGGCGCCAAGGCCGACGTGCGCCGCAAGGTGCGCGAGGGTGCCGAGCGCGAGATGAAGCAGCTGCGCGACCGCGCGCAGCGCGAGCTCGACCGCCTCGACGAGGTGTGGGCCCGCTTCAAGAACCTCAAGGTCCAGGACCTGGAGGGCGACGAGCTGCTCTACCGCGAGCTGCGCGACCGCTTCGGCACCTACTTCTCCGGCTCGATGGGCGCGGCGGCCCTCAAGGACCGCCTCGAGACCTTCGACCTGGCGGAGGAGTCCGAGCGCCTGCGCGAGATCATCCGCACCGGCAAGGGCCAGAAGAAGACCCGTGCGCTGAAGCGCCTCAAGGTCGTCTCCGCGTTCCTGCAGACCACCAACAAGCCCAACGGCATGGTGCTGGACTGCGTCCCGGTCATCCCGCCGGACCTGCGTCCGATGGTGCAGCTGGACGGTGGCCGCTTCGCGACCTCCGACCTGAACGACCTGTACCGCCGCGTGATCAACCGCAACAACCGCCTGAAGCGCCTTCTCGACCTCGGTGCCCCCGAGATCATCGTGAACAACGAGAAGCGCATGCTCCAGGAGGCCGTCGACGCGCTGTTCGACAACGGCCGTCGTGGTCGCCCGGTCACGGGCCCCGGCAACCGCCCGCTGAAGTCCCTCAGCGACATGCTGAAGGGCAAGCAGGGTCGTTTCCGTCAGAACCTGCTCGGCAAGCGAGTCGACTACTCGGCCCGTTCGGTCATCGTCGTCGGCCCGCAGCTCAAGCTGCACCAGTGCGGTCTGCCCAAGGCCATGGCGCTGGAGCTCTTCAAGCCGTTCGTGATGAAGCGCCTGGTGGACCTGAACCACGCGCAGAACATCAAGTCGGCCAAGCGCATGGTCGAGCGTGCCCGCCCGGTCGTGTGGGACGTGCTCGAAGAGGTCATCGCCGAGCACCCGGTGCTGCTGAACCGCGCACCCACCCTGCACCGCCTCGGCATCCAGGCCTTCGAGCCCCAGCTGGTCGAGGGCAAGGCCATCCAGATCCACCCGCTCGTCTGCACCGCGTTCAACGCGGACTTCGACGGTGACCAGATGGCCGTCCACCTGCCGCTCTCCGCGGAGGCGCAGGCCGAGGCCCGCATCCTGATGCTGTCCTCGAACAACATCCTGAAGCCGGCCGACGGTCGCCCCGTCACCATGCCGACCCAGGACATGGTGCTGGGTCTGTTCTTCCTGACCTCGGACCGCGACAACGTCAAGGGCGCCGGCCGCTCCTTCTCCTCGACCGCCGAGGCCGTCATGGCCTTCGACGCCAAGGAGCTGGACGTCCAGGCCGTCATCGACATCCGCCTGCCGATCGGCACCGTCCCGCCCCGTGGCTGGACCCCGCCGGTCGACGAGGACGGTCAGTCGAACTGGTTCGAGGGCGAGTCCTTCCGCCTGAAGACCACCCTGGGCCGCGCGCTCTTCAACGAGCTGCTGCCCGAGGACTACCCGTTCGTCGACTACGAGGTGGGCAAGAAGCAGCTCTCCGCGATCGTCAACGACCTGGCGGAGCGCTACCCCAAGGTCGTCGTCGCGGCGACCCTGGACAACCTGAAGGCGGCCGGCTTCCACTGGGCCACCCGCTCGGGTGTCACGGTCTCGATCTCCGACGTCGTCGTCCCGCCGAGCAAGCCCCAGATCCTCGAGGGCTACGAGGCGAAGGCGGAGAAGGTCCAGCGTCAGTACGAGCGCGGCCTGATCACCAACGACGAGCGCAAGCAGGAGCTCATCGGCATCTGGACCCAGGCGACCAACGAGGTCGCCGAGGCCATGAACGCGAACTTCCCGAAGACGAACCCCATCTTCATGATGGTCGACTCGGGTGCTCGTGGAAACATGATGCAGATGCGTCAGATCGCCGGTATGCGTGGTCTGGTGTCCAACGCCAAGAACGAGACGATCCCGCGTCCCATCAAGGCGTCGTTCCGTGAGGGCCTCACCGTTCTCGAGTACTTCATCTCGACCCACGGTGCCCGTAAGGGTCTGGCCGACACCGCGCTGCGTACCGCCGACTCCGGCTACCTCACCCGTCGTCTGGTCGACGTCTCGCAGGACGTCATCATCCGCGAGGAGGACTGCGGCACCGAGCGCGGCCTCAAGCTGGCGATCGGCACGGTCGAGAACGGCGTCCTGCGCAAGACGGACGACGTCGAGACCAGCGTCTACGCCCGCATGCTGGCCGAGGACATCACGGTGGACGGCAAGCTCCTCGCCACCGCCAACACCGACCTCGGTGACGTGCTGATCGACGAGCTGATCCGCCACGGCATCAGCGAGGTCAAGACCCGCTCGATCCTGACCTGTGAGTCGGCCGTCGGCACCTGTGCCTTCTGCTACGGCCGCTCGCTGGCCACCGGCAAGCTGGTCGACATCGGTGAGGCGGTCGGCATCATCGCCGCCCAGTCCATCGGTGAGCCCGGTACCCAGCTGACCATGCGTACCTTCCACACCGGTGGTGTGGCCGGTGACGACATCACGCAGGGTCTGCCCCGTGTCGTCGAGCTCTTCGAGGCCCGTACCCCCAAGGGTGTGGCCCCGATCTCGGAGGCGCAGGGCCGGGTCCGCATCGAGGACACCGAGAAGACCCGCAAGCTGGTCGTCACGCCGGACGACGGCACCGACGAGATCGCCTACCCGGTCTCGAAGCGTGTGAAGCTGCTCGTCAGCGAGGGCGAGGCGGTCGAGGTCGGCCAGAAGCTGACCATGGGTGCCACCAACCCGCACGACGTGCTGCGGATCATGGGCCAGCGTGCCGTCCAGATCCACCTGGTCGCCGAGGTCCAGAAGGTCTACAACTCGCAGGGCGTGTCGATCCACGACAAGCACATCGAGATCATCATCCGGCAGATGCTGCGCCGCGTGACGATCATCGAGTCGGGCGACGCCGAGCTGCTCCCGGGCGAGCTCGTCGAGCGCGGCCGCTTCGAGACCGAGAACCGTCGTGTGGTCTCCGAGGGCGGTCACCCCGCCTCCGGCCGTCCGCAGCTGATGGGTATCACCAAGGCCTCGCTGGCCACCGAGTCCTGGCTGTCGGCCGCCTCCTTCCAGGAGACGACCCGGGTCCTCACCGACGCGGCGATCCACGCCAAGTCGGACCCGCTGCTGGGCCTCAAGGAGAACGTCATCCTCGGTAAGCTCATCCCGGCCGGTACGGGTCTGCCCCGCTACCGCAACATCCGGGTCGAGCCGACCGAGGAGGCCAAGGCCGCGATGTACTCGGCCGTCGGCTACGACGACTACGACCTGTCGCCCTTCGGCGCCGGCTCCGGCCAGGCGGTCCCGCTGGACGACTACGACTACGGCCCCTACACCGGCTGAGTCGACGGTCCCTGAACCGCCGGGCGGTCACCCCTCACGGGGGTGGCCGCCCGGCGGCGTTCCCGGGGCCTTCCGGGGTCCGAACGAGGGCGGGCGGGGGGGGGTCGGAGAGGACGCGGCGCAGGCTCCGCACCGGCTCCGCGGGGCCGTTGGCGGGGGCGAATATCAAACCGATTAGGTTCCCCGGACGAAGTCGCGTAGAGTCGTGTTTACCGACGCGGGGTGGAGCAGCTCGGTAGCTCGCTGGGCTCATAACCCAGAGGTCGCAGGTTCAAATCCTGTCCCCGCTACACAGTGAAGGGCCCGGAGGCATTCAGCCTCCGGGCCCTTCGGCGTTCCCGGGGTCGCGCGCCTCCCTCGCGCGGGGGAGCCGGGGGAACCGCTCGGGAGGGCGAGGCGCCGGCCGGGGGCGGCGGGGGAGGCTGGGCGGCGTCGGAACGACGGACGTGGAGGGGAGTCGGCGATGAAGCGGGTACTGGGTGCGATGGCGGTCACCGGGGCGGTGCTGGCCGGGGTGTCGGGCTGTCTGCCGGGCGACGAGCAGCGGCGGGACGTCGGCTACGGCGTGGACGGGCCGGTGCGGGAGCTGGTGGTCGAGGGGCGCACCGGCGGGGTCACGATCCGCGGCGGCGGGGAGGCGGTGCGGGTCACCGAGCACCAGAACTACCGGGGCGCGGCGCCGACGAGCAGCCACGAGGTCCGGGACGGCACCCTGACGCTGCGCTACGACTGCGACAACTGCGGGGTCGGGTACGAGGTGGACGTGCCGGCCGGCACCCGGGTGCGGGTCGGCACGGAGACCGGCGGGGTGCGGCTGTCCGGGCTGGCCGCCGAGGTGGAGGTGAAGGCCGGCACCGGTGGTGTGGAGGCGAGCGGGCTGACCTCGCCGGTGGTGCGGCTGAGCACCGGGACGGGCGGGATCGAGGCCTCCTTCGCGGGGAGCCCGACCACCGTGGAGGTCCGGGCGCGGACGGGCGGGGTCCGGGTCCGGGTGCCGGCGGGGCAGGCGTACGCGGTGGACGCGAGCGCCGGGACGGGCGACGTCTCGGTGGAGGTGCCCCGCGCGGCGGGGGCGGCGCGCAGCATCACGGCGCGGGCCGAGACCGGCGGCGTGACGGTCGGCGGTGCCTGACGGGCCGGTGCCCACGGTGCTGCCGGTAGGGCATGATCTTCTCCGCGGGGGCGGGGTCCCCGGGTACGGGGGGTACGTGGACGAGGACCGGTTCGCGCCGGGGCGGGCCTGGCGGGCGCGGTTCGCCGGGGTGAGCCCCTACGTGCTGGACACCCTGCTGGCCGTCGGATCGGCCGGGGTCTCGTTCTGGGCGGTGTACCACGACGACGTCACCCGGCCCTGGTGGGTCTATCTGCTGGCGCTCGGCACCGCGCTTCCGCTGCCCTGGCGGCGGCGGGCCCCGCTCGCCGTGATGGCCGTCAGCGGCGGGGTGTCGGCGGTGCTCTCGGTGGTGGCGCACCCGGTGATGCCGCAGCTGCCGCTGTACGCGGTGATCACCGTGTACACGGTGGCCGAGCGCGCGCCGGACCGGCAGCGCTGGGCGGTGCTGGCCGTGGTGGTGGCGGCTAACGTGGTGGGGACCCACTCGCTCAACGGCATGCTGTTCTCGCTGCTGACCTCGGTCGGTGCCTTCGTCTTCGGCTCGCTGGTGCGCGAACTGCGCCGGCTGGCGCAGGTGGAGGCGGAGCGGGCCCGGGAGGCCGGCCGGCGGGCGGCCAGCGACGCGGCGCGCGCGGTGGCGCAGGAGCGCGGCCGGATCGCCCGGGAGATGCACGACATCCTGGCGCACGCCGTGTCGCTGATGGTGATCCAGGCGGAGGCCGGCCCGCTGGTGGTGCACAAGGACCCGGAGCGGGCGATCAGGACCTTCGACACCATCGCCGACTCCGGCCGGGACGCGATGGTGCAGCTGCGGCGGGTGCTCGGGGTGCTGAAGGAGGACGGCGCGGCTCCGGAGCTGGCGCCGCAGCCGCGGCTGGCCGAACTCGCGGGCCTGGTCGAGCGGGTCCGCGGGGCGGGGCTGCGGGTGGAGCTGGAGCTGGACCCGGAAGGCACGCCGGGCCCGCTGCCCGCGGACGTGGAGGCGGCCGCCTACCGGATCGTGCAGGAGGCGCTGACCAACACGGTCAAGCACGCCGGGGCGGACCGGGCGGCGGTGCGGGTGGTCCGCTCGGGCGGGGTGCTGGAGGTCGTGGTGTCCGACAACGGGCGCGGGGTGCGCCGGCCGGCGGACCGCGCGGCGGACTGGTCCGGCGGGCGCGGGCTGGTCGGCATCCGGGAGCGGGCCGCGGCCTGCGGCGGGCGGGCCGAGGCCGGGCCGGGACCGGAGGGGAACGGCTTCCTGGTGAGTGCCAGGCTGCCGCTGGGCGAGGGTGCGTCGAGGGAGAGGGGGGGCCGGTGAAGCCGATCCGGGTGGTCGTCGCGGACGACCAGGAGCTGGTGCGGGCCGGGTTCGGGATGATCCTGGACGCACAGCCGGACATCGAGGTGGTCGCGGAGGCGCGCGACGGCGCCGAGGCGGTCGAGGCGGTGCGCGAGCACGGCCCGGACGTCCTGCTGCTGGACGTCCGGATGCCGGTGATGGACGGCCTGGAGGCGGCCCGCCGGGTCTGCGCGGATTACCCGGAGACCAAGGTGATCATGCTGACCACCTTCGACATCGACGACTACGTCTTCGACGCGCTCTACGCCGGGGCGAGCGGGTTCCTGCTCAAGGACGTCCGCCGGGACGACCTGGCGCACGGCGTGCGGATGGTGGCCTCGGGCGAGGCGCTGCTGGCGCCGTCGGTGACCCGCCGGCTGATCGGCGAGTTCGCCGCCCGCCGGCCGGGCGGGGCCAGGCCGCCCGCGCAGGGCGTCCGGGCGCCGTCCCGGCTGCTGGAGCAGCTGACCCTGCGGGAGCGGGAGACGCTGCGGCTGCTGGCCCGGGGGCTCTCCAACGCGGAGATCGCCGCCGAGCTGGTGGTCAGCGAGCACACCGTGAAGACGCACGTCAGCAATGTGCTGGGCAAGCTGGGGCTGCGGGACCGGGTGCACGCGGTGGTGTTCGCGTACGAGGCGGGGGCGGTCGTCGCGGGGGAGGGCTGACCGCGGCCCGGCCCGGGGGAGTCCCCCGCGCGGGGGAGCCGGCGGGATCGCCGGGGCGGGTGATCCGCGACGAGGGGCCCGGCGGACAGCATCCGGAGTGTCGGAAACGCACTCACGAAGCGGAGCACACCCATGACCGTCACCAGGCTCGACCGCCTCACCCCGATCGCCGCCGTCGGCGCCCCCGTCCTGATGGCGCTGTACGGCGGTGTCCGGCTGCTGGAGGGCTCACGGGAGCCCGGCCCCGGCTGGACGGTGGGCCACGCCCTGATGCTGGCGGGGCTGCTGCTGTTCGGTCCGCTGCTCGCCGCGCTGCGCGGGCTGCTCGCGCCGCGCCGTCCGGCCGGCCGGATCGCCGCGAACGCGGCCACGGCGGTGGCCTTCGCGGGACTGGCGGCCTCGGTGGTCCAGATCGGGATCGACCTGTACGTGGGGGCGGTCGCCGTGGACAAGGCCGACCAGCACCGGCTGTTCGACGGCATCCAGAGCCGGCCGGGCGTGCTGCCGGCCTTCTACTCGGTCGGTCCGCTGCTGTTCTACGTCGGCCTGCTGGCGCTGCTGGTCGCCGCCTCGGCCGGGGCGACCCGGGCGCTGCGGTGGTGGAGCCCGGTGCTGGTGCTGGTCGGGACGGCGATGACGGCCGCCGACCTGGCGCTGATCCCGCCGGCCGCCGCGCTCTACCTGGCGGCGCTGGCACCGCTGGCGGGGTTCGGCGGGGTGCGTCGCCCGGTCGCGGCCTGAGCGGGCGGGCCGTTCGCACGGGGGTGGGCGGCCGGCCCGTCGTGCCCGGGGAATTCCGGTGGCGGCGCGCGGCGGCGGGCCCGTAACGTCCCGGGCATGACCGCCAAGCGCCCGCTGATCGCCGTTCTCACCGGCGCCGGCGTCTCCACCGACTCCGGCATCCCCGACTACCGCGGCCCGAACGGCCTCTGGCAGCGCGATCCGCGGGCCCAGGAACTCGTCACCATCGGCCCCTACCTGGCCGATCCGGACGTCCGCCGCCGGGCCTGGCTGCTGCGCCGGGACACCGGCGCGCTGGCCGCCGAGCCGAACGCCGGCCACCTCGCGCTGGTCGAGCTGGAGCGCAGCGGCCTGCCGGTGCGGGTGCTCACTCAGAACGTGGACGGCCTGCACCAGCGGGCCGGGCTGCCCGCCCGCAAGGTGCTCGAACTGCACGGCACCGCACGGGAGGTGGAGTGCGTGCGCTGCCACGTCGTCGGCCCGACGGCCGAGGCGCTGGAACGCGTCGCCGCCGGTGAGCCGGACCCGGCCTGCCGGGCGTGCGGCGGGGTGCTCAAGCCCCGCACGGTGATGTTCGGCGAGGCGCTGGACCCGGTGGTGCTCCAGCGGGCCGACGCGGTGGCCCGGGCCTGCGACCTGTTCGTCGCCGTCGGGACCAGCCTCCAGGTGTACCCGGTGGCCGCCCTCCCGCAGATCGCGCTGGAGTCCGGTGCCCGGCTGGTCGTCGTCAACGGCGAGCCCACGCCGTTCGACGAGGCGGCGGACGAGGTGATCCGGGAGCCGATCTCCACCGCGCTCCCGGCCCTGGTCCGCCGGCTGGTGGCCGAGCAGGCCTAGTGGACCGGACCGGCCGGCTGCGTACGATGATCACCCCGGCTCCCCCTCACGGCCAGGAGTGATCGACCGATGACGACGACGGCGAAGTTCGACCCCTGGTCGGCGGCGTTCGTGGCCCACCCCTACGACGCGTACACCGAGCTGCGCGAGCACGCCCCGGTGACGTACTACGAGCCGACCGGCCAGTGGCTGGTGTCCCGCCACGAGGACGTCAGCGCGCTGCTGCGGGACCGGCGGCTGGGGCGGACGTACACCCACCGCTTCACCCACGAGGAGTTCGGCCGGCCCGCGCCCGACCCGGCGCACGAACCGTTCCACACGCTCAACGACCACGGGCTGCTCGACCTGGAGGCGCCGGACCACACCCGGATCCGGCGGCTGGTCTCCAAGGCCTTCACCCCGCGCATGGTCGAGGGGCTGCGCCCGACCGTCCGGCGGCTCGCCGCGGAGCTCGTGGACGGGCTGCTCGCGGCCGGCGGCGGCGACCTGGTCGCCGCCGTCGCCGAGCCGCTGCCGGTCGCGGTGATCGCCGAGATGCTGGGCGTACCGGAGGGCGACCGGCACCTGCTGCGGCCGTGGTCCGCCGACATCACCGGCATGTTCGAACTCAACCCGACCGAGGAGGCCGCCCGCCGGGCCGTCACCGCGAGCACCGAGTTCTCGGACTACCTGCGCGCCCTGATCCGCGAGCGCCGGACCGAGCCCGGTGGCGACCTGATCAGCGCGCTGATCCAGGCCCAGGAGGGCGCCGACGCGCTCAGCGAGCAGGAGATGGTCTCCACCTGCGTGCTGCTGCTGAACGCCGGCCACGAGGCGACCGTCAACACCACCGGCAACGGCTGGTGGGCGCTGTTCCGCAACCCCGGTGAACTCGCCCGGCTGCGCGGCTCGGTGGACGAGCTGCTCCCCACCGCGGTCGAGGAACTGATGCGCTGGGACACCCCGCTCCAGATGTTCGAACGCTGGGTGCTGGAGGACATCGAGGTCCGCGGCGTCACCGTCCCGCGCGGCTCCGAGGTCGCGCTGCTCTTCGGCTCCGCCAACCGGGACCCGGCCCGGTTCGCCGACCCGGACCGGCTCGACCTCGGCCGTGCCGACAACCCGCACGTCACCTTCGGCGCCGGAATCCACTTCTGCCTCGGCGCCCCGCTCGCCAGACTGGAGCTCACCGAGTCCTACGGCGCACTGCTGCGCCGGGCGCCCGGCCTGCGGCTGGTCCGCGAGCCGCGGTGGCGCCCGGGCTACGTGATCCGGGGGCTGGAGGAACTGCTGGTCGAGATCTGAGGGGGAGCCGTGGACAAGGCGACCGGAACACTGCTGGGCCTGGCGCTCGGCGACGCCCTGGGGCGGATGACCGAATTCCGCACGATCGAGCTGATCGCCGCCCACGACCCCGACTGGCGCCGACTGCCGCTGCCGAAGAAGGCCCTGGTCACCGACGACACCCAGATGACGCTCGCTCTGGGACGGGCCCTGCGCACCGCCCTGGAGCTCGGCCCGCTCGGCCCGCCGCAGCTGGAGCGGCCGCTGCGCGAGGAGTTCGTCGACTGGTGGCGCTCGCCCGAGAACAACCGCGCGCCGGGGATGACCTGCCTCGCCTCCTGCCAGCGGCTCAGCGACGGCCGCCGCTGGCAGGAGGCGAGCGACCTCGGCTCCAAGGGCTGCGGCGCCAACATGCGGGTCGCGCCGATCGGCCTGGTCAGGGAGCTGACGCCGCGCCAGCTCTCCGGCGCCGCCCAGCTGCAGTCCGCGCTGACCCACGGCCACCCGACCGCGCTCGCGGCCAGTGACCTCACCGCCTACGCGGTCCGCAGGCTCGCCGCCGGCCTGGCGCCGGCCGCCCTGACCGCCGAGCTGCGCGCGTACGCGCGGGCCGCCCGCACCCGGTACGACGAGTGCTGGCTCGGCGACCTCGCGGCGCACGCCCAGGACCCCTCGCCCGAGCGCTTCGCCGCCCGCGGCTGGGACGAGTGCCTCGGCGTCCTCGACCGGCTGGACGCGGCGCTCGCCGAGCCCGACGTCGAGGCGGACCCGTGCCTGGCCACCGGCGAGGGCTGGATCGCCGAGGAGGCGCTCGCCACCGGCCTGCTCTGCTTCCTGCTGCTGCCCGACGACCCGGTGGCCGCCGTGCGCCGGGCCGCCTACTCCTCCGGCGACTCCGACTCCCTCGCCTGCCTGACCGGCGCCTTCGCCGGCGCGCACCTGGGCGCGTCGGCCTGGCCGGCGGACTGGGTCGAGCGGATCGAGCACCGGGACGAGCTGCTCGCGCTCGGCGCGCTCTGGGACTGACCCCGGCCCCGGGGGCGGGGGAGCCGGTCGGGCGGGGGAACCGGTCCGGCGGGCGCCGCGTCGAACCGCCATGACGAGTCGCACGCGCAGCACCCGCAGTCGCACCCGCCGCCGCCCGGCGGCCCCGCTCCTCGCCCCGGTCCTCGTCGCCGCGCTCGCCGCACCGCTGCTCACCGGCTGCGGCAGCACCGGCGTCGCGGACCAGGTCGTCCGGGCCCCCGCACCCACCTCCGCCCCGCCGGCCGACCCGGCCCACGTCGCGGCGACCGCCGCCGCCACCAACGCCTTCGGCCTGGACCTGCTGCACACCCTCACCGCCACGCCCGACGGGGCCGGCCGCAACCTCGTGCTCTCGCCGTCCGGCCTGGCCACCGTGCTCGCCATGGTGCTGCCCGGTGCCCGCGGCGCCACCGCCGACGAACTCGCCAAGGCCCTGCACACCGAGCTCACCCCGCAGCAGTACGCCCTCGCCACCGGCGCCCTGAACCGGACCGGCCCGCCCACCGAGGGCCTGACCCTGCGTCAGGCGGACGACCTCTGGGTCCAGCAGGGCTTCCCGCTCGACCAGGGCTACCTGGCCACCCTCGCCGCCGCCTTCGGCACCGGCGTGCACACCGCCGACTTCCGCAAGGACCCGGAGAGCGCCCGAAGGACCGTCAACGCGACGGTGGAGAAGGCGACCGAGGGCCGGATCAAGGACCTCTTCGCCGAGCGGACGATCAACCAGGACACCCGTCTGGCGCTCACCGACGCGCTCTACCTGAAGGCGAGGTGGGCCACCCCGTTCAAGGCCTCGCAGACCTCCGAGCGGCCGTTCCACCGGCCGGACGGCTCGACCCCGTCCGTCGCCACGATGGCCCGGACCGGCACCCTGCGCTACGCCGACGGCTCCGGCGGGATCCTCGGCCAGCCCTGGCAGGCCGTCGAACTGCCCTACGCGGACGGCGGGATGGCGATGGACCTGCTGGTGCCCGCCCAGGGCGGGTTCGAGGCCTTCCGCAAGGGCCTGGACCAGGCCCAGCTCACGACGATCCTCGACTCGCTCACCGAGCGCTCCGTCGACCTCACCCTGCCGCGCTTCCACTTCGAGACCGCCAACGAGCTGACGCCGACCCTGCGGGCGCTCGGGGTCGCCGCGGCCTTCGACGCCGCGGACCTCGGCGGCATCCCCGGACCGGGGACGGACGAGCGGCTGAAGGTCGGCACGGTGGTGCAGAAGGCCACCGTGCAGGTGGACGAGGACGGCACGGTGGCCGCCGCCGGAAGCGGCGTCGGGATCGAGGCGGCGGCCGGGGCGGTCCCCAAGAGGGCCGAGGAACTGCACATCGACCGGCCGTTCCTGTTCCTGATCAGGGACACCACGACCGGCCGCCCGCTCTTCCTCGGCCAGGTCACCGACCCGCAGGCCGGGTGACCGGCGCCGCCGGGGCCGTGCGGCGGCCCGCCCCGGCGACCCGCCCGGTCACCCGGCCCCGTCCGACCACCAGGCCCGCCCGGGTCACCAGGCCGGGTAGCGCCCGTCCAGGGCCGGGTGGGTCGGCTCGCGGCTGCCGAACAGCACCAGCAGGTCGTCCGCCACCCGCAGCAGCGTCTCCGTGCCCTCGACCGCCTCGGTCCAGGCCGTCGGCAGGGCCGCCGCGCCGTACGCCGCGCCGACCAGGTTGCCGCAGACCGCGCCGGTGGAGTCGCTGTCCCCGGAGTGGTTCACCGACAGCAGCAGCGCCGTCCGGGCCGGGTCCGGCCCGGACGCGGCCGCCAGCAGGCAGTACACCGCGATCGCCAGGCACTCCTCGGCGATCCAGCCGAGCCCGACCCGCTCCACCGCCTCCGCCGAGGGCTCGGCCTCCTCGGCCACCCGCACCGCCCGGTGCAGCGCCAGGACGGTCTCCTTGGAGCCCGGCCAGTCCCGGGTCTGCTCGACGACCTGCCCGACCGCCGTCCACGGCTCGACCCCGTCCACCAGCCGCTCGACCAGCGACGCGAACGCGCCCGCCGCCAGGTAGCCGGTCGGGTGCCCGTGGGTGAGCTGCGCGCACTGCGCGGCCAGCCCGAAGGACTGCTCGACGCCCAGCCGGGCCAGCCCGAACGGCGCCGAGCGCATCACCGTGCCGCACCCCTTGGAGTGCGCGTTGATCGGCCCCGGCTGCCCGAACGGCGCCGGTGCCCGGAACTCCGGGTGGTACGACACCCCGCTCAGACAGGCGTTGCCCGGCGCCCGCCGCGCGTACAGGAACGGCTGCCGCAGCAGCCAGCCGTCGTACGGGCGGGGGAGCGGATTCTGGTCCGGGGCGCCCTGCTGCTGCGTCAGCAGCCAGCGCCGGTAGGCGCCGTGGACGGCCTCCGGCACCGATCCGCCGCCGCCCGACCAGCCCCGGACGAAGCCGCGGATCAGCCCCTCGGCGGTGAACAGCGTCATCTGGGTGTCGTCGGTGACCTCGGCGATCCGGCCGCCACCGGGCAGCCCGGTCACCCCGGCCCGGCCGTACTGCTCCCGGATCTGCTGCAGCTGCTGGAACTCCACCGGCCAGCCCAGGGCGTCGCCGACGCCCCCGCCGAGCAGCGCCCCGCGTACCCGGTCGGCATACCCCGACTCCGTCACCGCCACCGTCGCTCCCCCTTGCTCCCGGGGCCCGCCCGGCCGGTCGGGCCGAGGCCGGACCGGCCGGACCGGCCCTGCCGACGTCCGTTCTATCAGGCCCGACCGCTACCGCCGGATCTCCCCGGCCCGGCCGTGCAGGGCGGCCCGGTCGGCCGCCGCCCGGCCCGCCACCCAGCCCTCGCCGTCGCTCACCCGGACCCGCTGCGAGACCAGCTTCGGGAACATCCGCCCGACCTGCTGGTCGACCGCCTCGGTCCGGGCCGCCAGCGCCGGCAGCAGCCGCTCGTCCGGCACCAGCTGCTCAGCGGTGCCGTCCTCGCGCAGGTGCCGCCCGGCCGCCGCGTCGCTGGTGGCCTGCTCGGTCGCGGCGGTCAGCCGCTCACGGATCCGCGCCGCGTACGCGACCAGGAAGGAGTGCCGGAACGCCTTGGTGCGCGAGGCGCCGTCCAGGTGCTGGCGCGAACCGGCCTTGTTCATCGCGTGCGTCGCCTGCACCAGCAGCGAGGTGTAGAGCAGCTCGACGCCGTCCAGGTCGCCGTCGAAGCCGATGATGGTGCAGAAGCCGAACTCCTTCGCCCAGACCACCCGGCACCGGTTCGCCGCCGCCACCGCGTCCAGCAGCATCGTCTTCGGGACCTCGTAGGGGTTGTCCACGCCGATCCGCAGCGCCGCCGGGGCGTCGCGGTCCTCGCCGCCGACCGCCAGCAGCGCGTCGTCGATGCTGTGCTGGGCCATCAGCTGCTGGGCCTTGGCGGTCAGCGCCTCGGCCTCCTCCGGGTACTCGGTGGACTCGGCCTTCGCCAGCAGCGCCCGGATCCGGGACAGCATCCGCGGCTCGCCCGGCACCGGGCCCGCGGCCCGCCGCTCCGCCCGGGGGGCCTGCCCGCCCGGCCCGGGACCCGGGCCGACCGGGGCGATCGGGGGCAGCCGGCCCCAGCTGCGCAGCAGCTCCAGCACGTTGGTGGCCAGCGCGAACCGGTCCAGCCGGTGGCGGTCGGCGAAGGCACCCAGGTACGCCTCGTCGGCCGGCCACCACACCGCGGTCTCCAGCTCGCGCAGCTGCTCCTGCCAGCGCCGGTCGGTGGTGGCCGCCGGGTGGCGGCGGTTCTCGGCGGCGATGAGGTCCACCGCGAGGGCCAGGTGCACCGGCTTCAGCTCCCGCCGCACCACCCGGGCCAGGTCGGCCGGCCGCCAGCCCGCCGACCAGCAGCGCCCGACCGCCGTGTCCGCGTACCCGAGCAGCGCCCGGCTCACCGCCGGCCACTGGGCGGGGGAGGCGGCCAGCAGCGAGGCGCCGGTGTCCAGGGCGAGGTCCAGCCCCTCGTCCGGTGCGGTCAGCACCGCTCGCACCGCCTGCTCCAGTAGCGGTCCGGCGCTCCCGTCCGCCCCGGTCCCGCCCTGCTGCCTGCGCTTGCCCACGGTGTCGCCTGCTCTCGTCGTGCCCGTCCCGCGGTCGGGGCGGCCTCCGCCCATGATGCCGGAGCGCCCGGCCCCGACGACGGGGACCGGGCGCTCGCGGGGGTGCCCGACGGGGTGGCCGTCAGCGTTCGACGGCCTTGGCCAGGATCTCCGGGGCACGCTCCAGCAGGCGGCCGGCGGCCAGCCGGATGCCGAGGAAGGCGACCAGCGCGCCGTACAGCGGGCCGAGCGCCAGCACCGGCCAGGCCGGGCCGTCGGAGAGCAGCGCCCAGCCGAGGTAGCCGGAGACCGGCAGGCTGAGCAGCGCGGCGCCGAACATCGAGCCGAAGCTGTTGAGCATCACCAGCCCGCCCTGGCCGGGGGCGGCGTTGCGCATCGGGTTGTTGTCGGACGGCATGGTGTACGGGGCCAGCACGCTGAGCACCGCGCCGATCGCGATGCCGCAGCCGAGCAGGCCGAGCGCCAGGCCGAACGCCGGCGCCAGACCGGCCCAGTCACCGGTGACGGCGGCCAGCAGCAGCGCCAGCACCAGGGTGACCGGCACCGCGTAGGAGAGGATCGCGAACGCCCGCCCGCGCAGCTCCTCGCGGGCGTCGGCGGGGGTCAGCAGGGTCGCGGCGACCATCCAGAACGCCGAGCCGTCCATGCCGAACAGGTTGAGCATCTGCAGACCGAGGAACATCCCGGTGGCGGCCACCAGGTAGACGGTCGACCAGCCCTGGACCACCGAGAGCACGCAGATCACCACCGTCATCCCGATGCTGGTGAAGACGGCGGCCTTGGCACGCGGCTCCCGCCAGGCGTAGCGCAGGTGGCGCTGCATCACCGCGCCGGTCCGGCCGGCGGGCAGGAAGCCCCAGCCGCGCGAGGCCTGCACGCCGCGCGCCACCTCCAGGGTGGAGGCGTCGGCGGTGACCATCAGCTGCTGGAGGCTGGCCCGCCACCAGCGCAGCAGCAGGGCCAGCACGACGGCCGTGGAGGCCAGCTGGAGCAGCGCCAGCCCGTACCGCCCCTCACCGGCGGTGCGTCCGGCGTCCGCCGCGCCGACCGGCGGCACCCAGCGCAGCACCGAGGCGATCGGTGCCAGCGGGCTGAGGTCGAGGCCGTCCTTCCCCGGCTTGCCGAAGACGCTCTGCGAACCGACGTTGGCGACCTGGATCAGCAGCGCGAAGAGCAGACCGCCGAAGATCGCGAAGTCCTTGCCGCGCCGGCTGGAGAGCAGCCGGGCGTTGCCCGCCGCGACCGCGCGGGAGAGCGTCACCAGGGTGAGCACCGTCAGCGGGACGCCGACCACCGCGGCCGCCGCCGAGGCGGCGCCGTCCGCGCCGGACAGCGCCGCGCCGGTGACCAGCACCAGGGCGACCAGCGGGCCGGGCCCGAGCAGCGCGGCCAGCGCCGAGCCGCGCAGCAGCGGGCCGGGGCGCAGCGGCAGCATGGTGAGGCGGGTCGGGTCGGCGCTCTCGTCGCTGGCGAAGAGGAACAGCGGCAGCGCGGCCCAGCTGATGGTGAGGGCGCCGACCAGCATCACGCCCGCGTCACCGGCGCCGGCGTGCCCGTTCAGCAGGGCCAGCAGGAACGCGATCAGCGAGGCGAACAGCAGGCCGGCCACCGTGCCGACGACGTAGAGCACGGCGCGTCCGCGGCTGCGCCGCAGGCCGTTGCGGAGCAGTCGCAGCTTGAGCGACACCAGGGTGCGGACGACCACGCGCCCGTCGGGCACGGTCGCGCGGGCGGTGCGGACCCCGGTGTCGGCGCGGGTGGAGCTCACCGCTCGCCCCCGAGCCAGCCGAGGGCCTGGCCGTCGTCCTCGCGGACGCCGATCAGGTCCAGGAACGCCTCGTGCAGGCTGCGGTCGCCGCGCACGGTGTCCAGCGGGCCCTGGGCGATCACCCGGCCGGCGTTGACCACGGCGACCCAGTCGCAGAGCTGCTCGACGAGTTCCATGACGTGGCTGGAGAAGATGACGGTGGAGCCGGCCGCGGCGTAGCGCTTGAGCACGCCGCGGATGGTCTGGGCGGAGACCGGGTCGACGCCCTCGAAGGGCTCGTCCAGGAAGAGCACGTCGGGGTTGTGCAGCAGCGCGGCGGCCAGGCCGATCTTCTTGCGCATCCCGGTGGAGTAGTCGGCGACCAGCTTGTCGGCGTCACCGGCGAGGTCCAGGACGGCCAGCAGCTCCTCGGCGCGGCGGTCCACCTCGGCCCCGGGCAGGCCGCGCAGCCGGCCGTTGTACTGCAGCAGTTCGCGGCCGCTGAGCCGTTCGAACATCCGCAGGCCCTCGGGCAGGATGCCGATCCGGGCCTTGGCGGCGACCGGGTCGCCCCAGACGTCGGCGCCGTGCACCAGGACGGTGCCCTGGTCGGGTCGGAGCAGGCCGGTGACCATGGAGAGCGTGGTGGTCTTGCCGGCGCCGTTCGGGCCGACCAGGCCGATGAACGCGCCGGCCGGCAGCTCCAGGCTCAGTCCGGCGACCGCCGCCTGGCTGCCGAAGTGCTTCCACAGCCCCTGGATGCTGACGGCGGCGGGGACCGGGGACGCGGGGACCGGGGACGGCGGTGCTGACGCCTGCATGGCGGCCTTCTCTGCTGGGAAACGGGTGAATGTCCAGGCCAGCCTGCCATCGCCCGGGGCGGGCTGTCGTCCGGATTGATGATCTTGGGCGAGACTGGGCCGAACGGGTGAGTGTGAGGCGCTCCTCGGGGGCCGCCGAGGCAGGTCGCGGAAAGTGGCAACTACTCAGGCCCCCTGTTCGTCCTGCACTATGAAGGCCAGTGAGCGCGCACGGCGCGCCGGGGTGTCGGAGGTGGCGGATGGCCGTTCAACCGTGGGGCGAGCAGGGCCCCGGGTACGGAGGACGGCCGCCCCAGGTACCGGCCAAGCCGTACGCGCAGCCGCAGCCGTACGCCCAGTCCTACGCGCAGCCGGCGCCGATGCCGCAGTCGGCGATGCGGGCGGCCCACACCGACCGGGACCGCACCGTCGACGTGCTGAAGGCCGCGTACGCCGAGGGCCGGCTCTCCGCCGACGAGTACGGCCAGCGCTTCGACGCGGCGAGCGCCGCGCAGACGTACGGCGAGCTGGCCCGGCTGGTGGCCGATCTGCCCTCCGGCCCGATGGTGACGCCGATGCCGCCGATGACGGCGGTCGGCCAGCCGGTGCCGCAGACCTTCCTGCTGCCGCCCCCGCCGGTGCCGACCCGCCCGACCAACAGCACGGCCGTGGCGTCGATGGTGCTCGGCCTGATGGGGCTCGGGCTGCCGGCCGTGATCACCGGGCACATCGCCAAGGCCCAGATCCGGGAGCGCAACGAGGAGGGCGACACCATGGCCACGGTCGGCCTGGTCTTCGGCTACCTGGCCAGCGCCGTCTACACCCTGCTGATGCTGGCCCTGATCGCCTGATCGCCTGATCGCCTGATCGCCTGATGGCCTGAGCGCCTCAGCACCTGAGCGCCTGACCGGCCGATCGCCCCCGCCCGCCCGGCCCCCCGGCGGGCGCCCGCCCCGGTGGCGGCGCCCGCCGGGGTGTGGTAGAGCGGCAGAAGAGCGGTTCGTCACCGGGAAGTCGTGCGCGCGACACCCCGGCGCCGCCCGGCCACCGCCGCGACCTGCGGCGTTGCATTTGTTTTGACCGAGCCCGATGCGCTAGGTACGCTCTGACCTTGTGCCTGGGGTGTCCCCGGGTCCTTGTGCGTGCATGCACACCGGCCGCCGCGCCGAGCCGGAGCGCCTCCCAGCGCTCCGCGCGTTGAGCGCCGTCGCTGTACATCAGCTCATGGGATTCCGTGTCGGAATAAGCCCAACACACCCGACCGCGTGGGTCGACCACGGGGTCGTGTGCGATGGAGACACCGCAGGTTAGTTTTACCAAGCCTTGGCACACAGAAAACGGAGAAACGGTGCCTACGATCCAGCAGCTGGTCCGAAAGGGCCGGCAGGACAAGGTCGAGAAGAACAAGACTCCCGCGCTGAAGGGCTCGCCCCAGCGTCGCGGCGTCTGCACGCGTGTGTACACGACCACCCCGAAGAAGCCGAACTCGGCGCTTCGTAAGGTCGCCCGTGTGCGCCTCACCAGCGGGATCGAGGTCACCGCTTACATCCCGGGCGAGGGCCACAACCTGCAGGAGCACTCCATCGTGCTGGTGCGCGGTGGTCGTGTGAAGGACCTTCCTGGTGTCCGCTACAAGATCATCCGCGGTTCGCTCGACACCCAGGGTGTCAAGAACCGCAAGCAGGCTCGCAGCCGCTACGGCGCCAAGAAGGAGAAGTAAGAATGCCTCGTAAGGGCCCCGCCCCGAAGCGCCCGGTCATCATCGACCCGGTTTACGGCTCCCCGGTCGTCACCCAGCTGGTCAACAAGATCCTGCTGCACGGCAAGCGCTCCACCGCCGAGCGGATCGTCTACGGCGCCCTCGAGGGCGTCCGCGAGAAGACCGGCTCCGACCCCGTCGTGGCGCTGAAGCGCGCGCTGGAGAACGTCAAGCCGGCTCTTGAGGTCAAGTCCCGCCGTGTCGGTGGCGCGACCTACCAGGTTCCGGTCGAGGTCCGTCCGGGCCGCGCCAGCACCCTGGCGCTGCGCTGGATGGTCGGTTACTCCCGCGCCCGTCGCGAGAAGACCATGACCGAGCGCCTGATGAACGAGATCCTCGACGCCAGCAACGGCCTGGGCGCTTCCGTGAAGCGTCGCGAGGACACCCACAAGATGGCCGAGTCCAACAAGGCCTTCGCGCACTACCGCTGGTAGTCCGAACCCCGTCACTAGACAGAGAGAGAACGAGCCACCATGGCTGCAACCTCCCTTGACCTCGCCAGGGTCCGCAACATCGGGATCATGGCGCACATCGACGCGGGCAAGACCACCACCACCGAGCGGATCCTGTTCTACACCGGTGTCTCGTACAAGATCGGTGAGGTCCACGATGGCGCTGCCACCATGGACTGGATGGAGCAGGAGCAGGAGCGCGGCATCACGATCACGTCGGCCGCGACGACCTGTCACTGGACGCTCGACGGCGTCGACAACACCATCAACATCATCGACACCCCGGGTCACGTCGACTTCACCGTCGAGGTGGAGCGTTCGCTGCGCGTCCTCGACGGTGCCGTCACGGTGTTCGACGGTGTCGCCGGCGTGGAGCCCCAGTCCGAGACCGTGTGGCGGCAGGCTGACCGCTACGGCGTCCCGCGCATCTGCTTCATCAACAAGCTGGACCGCACGGGCGCGAACTTCTTCTTCTGCGTCGACACCATCGTGGAGCGCCTCGGCGCCACCCCGCTGGTGATGCAGCTCCCGATCGGTGCCGAGGCGGACTTCCAGGGCGTTGTCGACCTGGTCCGCATGAAGGCGCTGGTCTGGACGGCCGAGGCCGCCAAGGGCGAGATGTACGACATCGTCGACATCCCGGCCGACCTGGTGGACCAGGCCGAGGAGTACCGCGAGCAGCTGCTGGACACCGTGTCGACCGTCAGCGACGAGGTGATGGAGCTCGCCATGGAGGGCGAGGCCGTCCCCGAGGAGCTGCTGATCGCCGCGATCCGCAAGGGCACGCTGAACTCGGACTTCACGCCGATCTTCTGCGGCACCGCCTTCAAGAACAAGGGCGTTCAGCCCCTGCTCGACGCGGTCGTCAACTACCTGCCGTCGCCGCTGGACATCGAGTCCATCGAGGGCACCAAGCCCGGCGACGACACGGTCAAGATCTCCCGCAAGGCGTCGGACGACGAGCCGCTCGCGGCTCTGGCGTTCAAGATCATGTCCGACCCGCACCTGGGCAAGCTCACCTTCGTCCGGATCTACTCCGGGCGCCTTGAGGCCGGCACCGCCGTCCTCAACGCGGTGAAGGGCCGCAAGGAGCGCATCGGCAAGATCTACCGCATGCACGCGAACAAGCGTGAGGAGATCGAGTCGGTGGGCGCCGGCGACATCGTCGCCGTCATGGGTCTCAAGCAGACCACCACCGGTGAGACCCTGTCCGACGAGAAGCACCCGGTCATCCTGGAGTCCATGGACTTCCCGGCCCCGGTCATCCGCGTCGCGATCGAGCCGAAGTCCAAGGGCGACCAGGAGCGGCTCGGTACCGCCATCCAGCGCCTGGCCGAGGAGGACCCGTCCTTCCAGGTCAACACGGACGAGGAGACCGGCCAGACCATCATCGCGGGTATGGGCGAGCTGCACCTCGAGGTGCTGGTCGACCGTATGAAGCGTGAGTTCAAGGTCGAGGCCAACGTCGGCAAGCCGCAGGTCGCGTACCGCGAGACGATCCGCAAGGCCGTCGAGCGCATCGACTTCACGCACAAGAAGCAGACCGGTGGCTCCGGCCAGTTCGCGAAGATCCAGATCGCGATCGAGCCGATCGAGTCCGGCGAGGGCTACGAGTTCGTCAACAAGGTCACCGGTGGCCGCGTGCCGAAGGAGTACATCCCTTCGGTCGACGCCGGTTGCCAGGAGGCCATGGAGTTCGGCGTGCTCGCCGGCTACCCGCTCCAGGGTGTCCGCGTGACGCTGCTCGACGGTGCCTCGCACGACGTCGACTCCTCCGAGCTCGCGTTCAAGATCGCCGGCTCGATGGCATTCAAGGAGGGCGCCCGCAAGGCCTCTCCGACCCTGCTGGAGCCGATGATGGCCGTCGAGGTCACCACGCCCGAGGACTACATGGGCGATGTGATCGGCGACATCAACTCTCGCCGTGGCCAGATCCGGTCCATGGACGAGCGTTACGGTGCCCGCGTCGTTTCGGCGCTGGTGCCCCTCTCCGAGATGTTCGGCTACGTCGGTGACCTGCGCAGCAAGACCTCTGGTCGCGCAAGCTACTCGATGCAGTTCGACTCGTACGCCGAGGTTCCGCGGAACGTGGCGGACGACATCATCGCCAAGGCCAAGGGCGAGTAAGGACCGGCGCGAGCCGAGTCCTTGCCCGAGCTCGCAGGACATCCCGACATTCGGGACGATTGCGAACCCTTAGGCTATTAGGAGGCGAACCCGGGGGAACCCACTCGGATTCCCCCGGGGGCCTCCGCCCCCACCCGCGGGACGGCATGGGGCGCACTCCAGCGCCGCATACCCAACCCGATCAAAGACCAACTGACGTCAGCACGGCGTACAGAACTGTCCTCAGGAGGACTGCAGTGGCGAAGGCGAAGTTCGAGCGGACGAAGCCCCACGTCAACATCGGCACCATCGGTCACATCGACCACGGTAAGACGACCCTTACCGCGGCCATCACCAAGGTGCTGCACGACGCGTACCCGGAGATCAACCCCTTCACGCCGTTCGACCAGATCGACAAGGCGCCGGAGGAGCGGCAGCGCGGTATCACCATCTCGATCGCGCACGTCGAGTACCAGACCGAGGCGCGTCACTACGCCCACGTCGACTGCCCGGGTCACGCGGACTACATCAAGAACATGATCACCGGTGCGGCCCAGATGGACGGTGCGATCCTCGTCGTCGCCGCCACCGACGGCCCGATGCCGCAGACCAAGGAGCACGTCCTCCTGGCCCGCCAGGTCGGCGTCCCCTACATCGTCGTCGCCCTGAACAAGGCCGACATGGTGGACGACGAGGAGATCCTGGAGCTCGTCGAGCTCGAGGTCCGTGAGCTCCTCTCCGAGTACGAGTTCCCGGGCGACGACCTGCCGGTCGTCCGCGTCTCCGCGCTGAAGGCGCTGGAGGGCGACAAGGAGTGGGGCGAGAAGCTCCTCGGCCTGATGCACGCGGTCGACGAGGCCATCCCGACCCCGGCCCGCGCCGTGGACCAGCCGTTCCTGATGCCGATCGAGGACGTCTTCACGATCACCGGTCGTGGCACCGTCGTCACCGGTCGTATCGAGCGTGGCATCCTCAAGGTCAACGAGACTGTCGACATCATCGGCATCAAGGAGACCAAGACCACCACCACGGTCACCGGTATCGAGATGTTCCGCAAGCTGCTCGACGAGGGCCAGGCCGGTGAGAACGTCGGTCTGCTCCTCCGTGGCATCAAGCGCGAGGATGTCGAGCGCGGCCAGGTCATCATCAAGCCCGGTTCGGTCACCCCGCACACCGAGTTCGAGGCCCAGTCCTACATCCTGTCGAAGGACGAGGGTGGCCGTCACACCCCCTTCTTCAACAACTACCGCCCGCAGTTCTACTTCCGTACCACGGACGTGACCGGCGTCGTGACCCTCCCCGAGGGCACCGAGATGGTCATGCCGGGCGACAACACCGCCATGACGGTCGTGCTGATCCAGCCGATCGCCATGGAGGAGGGCCTGAAGTTCGCCATCCGTGAGGGTGGCCGCACCGTCGGCGCCGGCCAGGTCACCAAGATCCTCAAGTAATCGAGGCTCTGGACCTGCCTGTGTCACACAGGTGAAGTCCGAAGGGCCCCGCACACCTCGGTGTGCGGGGCCCTTCGGCGTGTCAGATGTGTCCGCACCGTGTGGATCAAGTGGCAGGGCCCTTCATTGGTTGTCTGGATCGTGCTGCTATCCTGGCCCCTCACTGATTTCTCCCTCCTCGCTGTCCATGATCCTCCGGGTACGGAGGGAGAAGAATTCCCGCTGGTGTGTCGTCCCAGCACGGGTCATACCTTCACGGTCGCTCTCGGACACATAGGGGACAGGCGAACAACAATGTTCAACTCAACAGCCGGGGCAGATGGCCCGGCGGTCCGACCGGTCCCGCTGCTCTCGGTCGTGATGCCGATCTACAACGAGCAGGAGGCCCTGCCGCTGACGGTCCAGCGCCTGCGCCCGATCCTGGACGAGCTGGGGATCGACTACGAGGTCGTCGGCATCGACGACGGCAGCACCGACGCCACGCCGGCGATCATGCAGAAGATCCACCAGGACTGGCCGGAGTTCCGGATCGTCCGCTTCGCGCGCAACTCCGGTCACCAGGCGGCGCTGACCGCGGGCATCCACCGCGCCCACGGCGACTACGTGGTGTCCATCGACGCCGACCTGCAGGACCCGCCGGAGAAGATCCCCGAGATGCTCGCGCTCGCCCGCGAGAAGAACCTCGACATCGTCTACGGCGTGCGCGGCGACCGCGGCACCGACACCTTCTTCAAGCGGCGTACGGCCGGCGCCTACTACTGGCTGATGCGCAAGCTGGTCGGCAAGAACATGCCGAACCAGGCCGGTGACTTCCGCCTGCTCAGCCGCGCCGCGGTGGACGCGCTCAAGGCGATGCCCGAGCACCAGCCGGTCTACCGCCTGCTGGTCCCGTGGCTGGGCTTCCCCAGCGGCGAGGTCGTCTACGTCCGCGAGGAGCGGGTCGCGGGCAGCACGCATTACCCGCTGTCCAAGATGGTCCGTCTCGCCATCGACAGCATCACCAACTTCTCCGCCAGCCCGCTGCGGCTCGCCACCTGGCTCGGCCTGCTGAGCTTCGTGCTCTGCTTCTGCCTGGGGATCTACACCACGGTCGAGTACGCGCTCGGCAAGACCGTGCCCGGCTGGTCCTCGCTGTTCGTCGGCATGCTCTTCCTCGGCGCCGTCCAACTGGTCTGCATCGGGTTGCTCGGCGAGTACGTCGGCCGGATCTACTCGGCGGCGCAAGCCCGGCCGGCCTACTTCGTCGGCTTCGACTCCGCGGAAGAGGGCGCCCCGGCCACCGCCCGCCCGAGCGAGGCCTCGTACGCAGGCTGACAGACGCTCGGTCAGCGGCGGCGGCACGACCACTGACGGAGCCGTGTCGCGCGTGGTCGCGGCACGTTGGCAGAGTCGGCACGACAGAACGGACAGCATGGGCACGGAACGAACCGCAACCCCGACGCAGGAGTCCGGCGGAGACCGGCCCGGTAGACCCGGCGGGCCTGTACCGCTGACGGTCGATCAGGCGGTCGAGCCGGTCCTGCGGCGACTGCGGCAGTTCGCACCGGCCGTGGCGGCCTACCTGGTGTTCGCCGCCCTGCTGCTGGCCGCGGATACCTCGCCGGCCGACGTCGCCCGCTACACCGGCTACGCGGTCTGGGCCGTGCTGCTGCCCGGCACCCTGGTGTTCCGGGCGCTGCGGCGGCGCCCCCACACCTTGGTCGAGGACCTCGTCCTCGGCGCCGCCACCGGACTCGTCCTCGAACTCGGCGCCTGGGCTCTGCTGGTCTCGTGCGGCTTGCAGGACCTGGCGATCGCCTGGCCGCTGCTCGTGGTCGTGCCCTTCGCGGCGGTTCCCGCACTGCGCCGGCACTGGCGGCCGACCGGCTATCGCCGGCAGACGGAGGGCTGGTCGTGGGCGATGGCGGGCGCGGTCGCGCTCACCTCGGTCTACTACTACGAAGTGTTCCTCTCCCGGTTCCCGATCCTGCCGCAGGACGAGACCACCCGTCAGTACGGCGACCTGCCCTACCTGCTTTCGCTCGCGGGGAACGCCAAGCAGAACTTTCCGCTGACTCTGCCTCAGGCGGCGGGCGAGCCCCTGCACTACCACTGGTTCACCTTCGCCCACATGGCGATGGGTGACCTGGTCGGGCACATCGACCTGCCGGTGATCGAGATGCGCTTGATGGTTCCGGCCCTCAGTGCACTGGGTGTCCTGATCACCGCGGTGGTCGCCCAGCGGCTCAGCGGCAGGGCCTGGGCGGGGCCGGTGGCGGCCGTACTGGTCTTCGCGGTGGGCGAGTTCACCGCGGCGTACCCGAACAACGTCAGCAGCTGGACCTTCGGTGCTCCGGCCGTGCGGCTGATGTCCTTCGCGAGCCTGTCGCTGGCGTACAGCCAGCCGCTGCTGATCGCGCTGATCGGGGTCGTCGGCGACGCGCTGAGGCGGGGTAGGGAGGGGGCCGACGGGGGCATCCCGGCACTCGGCCGCGGTGCCTTCGTGCTGACCGCGCTGTTTGCGCTGGCTTCGAGCGCTGCCAAGGCGAGCTCCCTTCCGGTCACGCTCGCCGGCCTGGCCTTCGCCGGGCTCATGGTCCTGATCGGCACCCGGCGCGTCCCCTGGACCATCGTCGGTCTCGGTGCCGTCGTGGCCGCGGCGCAGATCTTCGCGACGGCTGCGATCTTCAACTTCGAGAGCTACGGCCTGGAGGTCATCCCCTTCGGGAACATCCAGGCCTACTGGGCCGACCCGCAGCACAACCGGACGGCGACGGCGCAGGCGGCGGTGGTCGGCGCGACGCTGATCATGTTCGTGTTGAACCATCAGCTCAAGCTGGCGGGCATCGTGCCGCTGATGTGGCGCAGGCGGCTCAGGCTGGACCCGGTGCAGTGGTTCCTGCTCGGTGGCGCGCTGGCCGGGCCGGCCGCCTATCTGGCCGTCTTCGGATTCAACGCCAGCTACTTCACCCTGGCGGGTCTGCCCTTCGGGGCCCTGCTCTCGGCCTGGGGCTACTGCGAGGCGTTTGACCGGGCCGCTCTCCGGGGCCGGGCCAAGGTCGTGCTGGGCGCCGGTGTGCTGGTGCTGATCGCGGTGCTGACCTTCGTGTTCTACCGCCATGCCGCCGACTGGTCGGCGTTCGCCTACCGGGTCCTCGGCGGAACGGGCGGTTGGAAGTCGTACTCCCCGCTGGTGCCGGCCCTGGTCGCGGCGGGCGGCCTGGCAGTTCTCGCCCTGGTCTGCGCCTCGGTCTGGTGGGGTCTGGCGCGGGTCGTCCCGTCGTTGCGGCGTCGGGGCGGCATCGTCCTGCTGACCATGACGCTGGCCGTCGGTGTGCCGGGGCTGGCCCTGGACGTCCTGCAGGCGCGAAACGTCGTCTGGGAGGGGACGTGGATCCTGCCCGCCACCCAGGTCGACGGGGCGCGCTGGGTGCGGAGCCACAGTGATCCCAGCGATGTGGTGGCCACCAACAGCCACTGCTGGCAGTTCGACGACTACGCCAACGGCCCCTGGTGCGACAACTACCGCTCGCACTGGCTGGGCGCCTACTCCGAACGCTCGGTGCTGATCGAGGGCTGGGCGTACGCACCCCGGCTCATGGCGACGGCGGGGGGCCAGGCGGCGACCACGGCCCCCTTCTGGGACGAGGCGCTGTTCAAGCTCAACGAGGACGCCTTCTACCACCCCACACCGGATGTCCTGCGCCGTCTGAACGACGACCACGGGGTCCGCTACCTCGTGGTCGAGCGCAAGGCCGGCGTCGAGTCGCCGCTCCTCAAGGACCTGGCCAAGCAGGTGTTCGACAACGGCCGGGTGGCCGTGTACGAGCTCTCCTGACCCGACGATCGAATCATGGGCATCCAGATGGTCTCCACCGACAAGCCGACCGTGCCGACACAGGACGGTCGGGCCGCGGAGCAGCCGGGCGGCTCGGCCAAGCGCCAGGTCCCGTCCTTCCTGGTGATCGGCGTGCTGAGCACGCTCTTCTACCTGGGCCTGTACGTGGGCGCGCGGCAGCTCGTGAACCCCCAGGCGGCGAACCTGATCGCCCTGGCGGTGAGCGCGGTGGCCAACACCGCGGCCAATCGGCGCTTCACCTTCGGGATCACCGGCTCCGAGGGGGCACTGCGCCACCAGCTCCAGGGCGCGGTGGCGTTCCTGATCGGGCTGGGGCTGAGCAGCGGGGTGCTGGCCCTGCTGGACGTCGTGGCGCCGCACGCGACGAAGGTGGTGGAGGTGGGCGGTCTCATCGTGGCCAACGGCCTCGCCACCGTCGTCCGCTTCCTGCTGATGAAGGTCTGGGTGTTCAAGGACTGACCGGGCGCGCCCCGGGCCGGTGGCTCTCGGTGCCGGGCCCCTGGTCGGGGGCCCGGCACCGGTTCCCGCTCAGGTCGAGCGGACGGGCTTCGGCTCCGCCGGGGCGTCCGGGGTACCGTCGCGCCGGCGACGGTCCTTGAGCCGGGCGACCGGCCCGGGCGTCCAGTCCTTGAGGCGCATCGCCGGCGACTCGACCAGGTGCCAGGAGAGCGCGGCCAGGACGAGCGTGCCGGCCAGTGCGCAGGCGAGGAAGCCCACGGTGCCGTACCTCGCGTAGCCGAGCATCGCGAGCGCCTGCTCGACCGTGAAGCCGTAGATGTAGATCCCGTACGAGTAGTCCGCCCTGCGGCCGACCCGCTGGAACGGCGCGGGGAGCCTGATCGCGAGCCAGAGCAGCAGGTAGGCGAAGGCCGGGTAGCCGATCACGAAGACCCCGCCCCAGCGCAGCGTGGCCAGGAGGGTCAGCGCGGCCAGCAGCGCCAGGCCGTCGTGGACCGGTACCCGCTCCCGGTAGAGCTGGAAGGTCGCGCCGATCAGGAAGACGAAGGTCAGGTGGACGATGAAGTGGACGCTCAGCGAGCCCAGGAACGGGACGTTCACGCCGGAGCCCAGGTCCCCCGGGATGCCCCGCCAGCCGGGTGCGTCCAGCCAGTCGTTCAGGATCAGCACCCAGAGCCCGGCCGCGGCCAAGGGTACGAAGCGGCGGGCCCGCAGCAGGACTCCGCCGGCCGCCAGCGTCGCGACGACGAGGTAGCAGAGGAGCTCGTACTTGAGCGACCACAGCGCACCGTTGACGCTGCCGTCGAAGTTGGTGCCGCGCCGGACGCCCTCCGCCATCACGCCCGAGACGTCCCAGCCGCCGGTCAGCGAGGTGTTCCAGGTGCCGGTGAGGTAGGTCTTCGGGCCGTTGGGGTGGCCCCAGAACCCGTCCAGGGTGTGGTGCTGCCACTGGTACAGCAGCGGCATGATGACCAGGGTGGAGATCAGCAGCGAGCCCCAGAGGCCGGGCAGGATCCGCAGCAGCCGGTGCCAGCCGAAGCGGCCGACGGTGGTCCGCCGCCCGCTGCCCGTGATCATGAAGCCGGACAGGACGAAGAAGCCGACCACGGCCATCTTCCCGATGTCGGTCTGCTCGCCGCTCTGCTTCCACAGCGGGTCCAGATGGCCCCAGGCGAGCGGATAGACGTGCGAGACGACCACGGAGGTGGCCAGCAACAGCCGCAGCAGGCCGAAGCTGTTGGCACGGCCGGAGAACAACTCGGCCAGTGTGCCCCGGGAGTGGAACAGACTGCGGGGTCTCATGAGGTCCTCGAGGGCTGGATCGGAGCCGGCCCCGGGAGCCGCGCGTCGGGCAGACCGCGCGGTCCCCGGGGCCCGGCCCTGCTTACGCCTGCGGAGCGGCGATCTGGGCCTCCCAGAGGTCGCGGACGGCCTCGCGCAGGGTGCGCCGGGGCTCCCAGCCGAGCCGCTCGCGGGCGACGGTGATGTCGAGCTGCTGCCACTCCGTCTCCGGGCCGGTGCCGTCCGGCGCGGGGACCTCGGTGATCTCGGTGGGCACCCCGCTCTCCTCGATCAGCAGCTCGACCAGCAGCCGGGCGGAGGACGCGGCGCCGGTGCCGATGTTGACGACCGGCGGCACGTCCGGGCGGACGGCGGCGAGCAGCACGGCGTCCAGGGTGTCGCCGAGGTCGACGAAGTCGCGCTGGGCGGTGAGCGGCTGCAGCGAGAGCTGAGCGGTCTCGCCGGCCCGGCGGGCGGCGTCCAGCTTGGCGGCCATCACCCCGAGCAGGCTGTGACCGGGCTGGCCGGCGCCGACCACGTTGCCGAGCCGCAGCGACACCGCGTCCAGCCGGCCGGCCTCGACGGCGCGGACGACGGCCTCGGTGGCGGTGAGCTTGAGCTTGCCGTACTCCATCACCGGCGCGGCGGGGTCGCTCTCGCGCTGGCTGGTGCCGACCGGCGCCATGCCGTACTCGTGCACGGTGCCGAGGTGGACCAGGCGAGCGGGGGAGGCCATCGCGCAGACGGCCTCGATCAGCCGGTCCACCAGGACCACGTTGGCCTGGTACATCTGCTCGTCGTTCAGGCCCCACATGCCGCCGGCCGCGTTGACGACGGTGTCGATCCGCTCGCGGTCGAGCAGCGCGGTGAGGTCGGCGGCGGCGTCGGAGGAGATGTCGAAGGCGACGAACCGGCCGGGCGCCGGCACGGCCGGGGCCTTGCGGGCGAGGCTGACGACCTCGGCGCCCTGCTCCAGCAGGCGGGCGCCGACCACGCGGCCGATGAAGCCGGTGCCGCCGAGGACGGCGACCCGGGAGGGGGCCGGGTGCGGTGCGGTCATGTGCGGTGACTCCCTGGGACGGTGATGGGGCCCGGACGGTGGACGGCCCGGGACGGTGGCGGCTGGGTCAGCGGGGGCGGGCGGCGGTGCTGGTGGCGTTGCGCAGCAGGGCCTTCGCCCCGTCCCACTGGCCGGCGCGCATCGCGCCGGGCACCAGGGTGAGGGCGTGGATCCGGGCCGAGAGGTGCATCCGGGAGGCCTTGGCGGCCCGCGGCCAGCCGTGCGCGTCCAGGCGGTCGGCGGCGTCCAGGAAGTACCGGCGGGCCTCGGTGAACCGGGTGCCGCTGTAGGCGGACTTCGAGGAGATGCTGACGGTGTGCCGGCGGTACTGGAACGCCCGGACGTCGTCGACGACCATGTGCTCGCCGGCCTGGAGCAGGTCGATGACGAGCGCGAGGTCCTGGATGATCTCCAGGTTGTCGCGGAAACCGGTGGTCCGCACGGCCTCGGTGCGCCAGCAGATCGACGGGAAGTACAGCCAGTTGCCCTTGAGCAGGCTGACCGCGAGCTCCTCGCCGCCCCGCAGGGTGCGGCCCTGCTGCTTGGGCGCGTAGATCCGGCGCTTGGCCTCGTCGGCCAGCGAGCTGGTCGGCTTCCCGTCGCCGTCGATCACCTGGACGCCCGGCTGGATCATCGCGACGCCGGGGTACTGGGCCAGGATCGAGCGGATGGTGGCGACGTAGTTGGGCAGCATGATGTCGTCGGTGCCCATGAACATCATGTACTCGTACTCGGCCATGCCCAGGCACTTGCGGTAGTTGCCGGTGACGCCGAGGTTCTGCTCGTTCCGGAAGTACCGCACCCGCGGGTCGCCGAGCTCGGCGAACCACTCCGGGACGCCGGGCTCCCGGCCGTCGTCGACGACGGTCAGCCGCCAGTCGGGATCGCTCTGCGCCAGCACGCTGCGGACCGCGGCCTGCATCAGCGCGACGTCGCCGTAGTACGGAAGCAGGATTTCCAGAGTGGTCATGGTGGAGGGCACATCCGCTGGTCTGAGTCGGGGCCGGGTGCGGGGCGAGGACCCCGCGGCGGGCCCATCATACTGAGCCGGTCGGCGGCTCCCGCCGGGGCGGACGACGATGCCCGGGCCCGCGCCGGAGGGCGGCGGGCCCGGGCATCGGGCGGTTCAGCGGGTGCGCAGGCTCTCGGTGAAGGCGAGGCACTTCTCGTAGTCCGGCAGCAGGCCGGTGGCGAGCGCCTCGGCCAGCGAGGGCGCGGCGTCGTCCCGGGCGGACAGCTGCGGGGCGTCGGTGGGCCACTCGATCCCGAGGTCCGGGTCCAGCGGGTGCACCGCGTGCTCACCGGTCGGGTTGTAGGTCTCGGAGCAGACGTAGGACAGCGTGGCGTCGTCGGTCAGCGCGCAGAAACCGTGGCCGAGGCCCTCGGGGATGTAGACCGACCTGCGCTCGGCGTCGTCCAGCCGGACGAACTCCCAGCGGCCGAAGGCGGGGGAGCCCACCCGCAGGTCCACGATCACGTCGAGCACGGCGCCGCGCACGCAGCTGACGTACTTGGCCTGGCCGGGCGGGACGTCGGCGAAGTGGATGCCGCGCACGACGTCCTTGGCGGACACCGAGAGGTTGCCCTGGGCGAACTTCAGCGGGTGGCCGACCACCTCTTCGAGCCGGTCGAAGCGGTACCACTCCATGAACAGGCCGCGCGGGTCGCCGTGCTGCTGCGGGGTGACCTCGAAGGCGCCGGGGATCGAGAGCTCACGGAACTTCACCGGGCCGCCTCCTCTTCGAGCAGCGCGATCAGGTAGTCGCCGTAGCCGCTCTTGCACAGCGGCTCGGCCAGCTCGCGCAGCTGCGCGTCGTCGATCAGGCCGGCCCGCCAGGCCGCCTCCTCGATGCAGCCGATCTTGAAGCCCTGGCGCTCCTCGATGACCCGGACGAACTCGGAGGCCTGCACCATCGACACGAACGTGCCGGTGTCGAGCCAGGCGGTACCGCGGTCGAGGATGGTGACGTGCAGCTCGCCGGTCTTGAGGTACTCCTCGTTGACCGCGGTGATCTCCAGCTCGCCGCGCGCGCTCGGGCGCAGGCCGGCCGCGATCTTGACCACGCGGTTGTCGTAGAAGTACAGGCCGGGCACCGCGTAGCGGGACTTGGGCTGGGTGGGCTTCTCCTCGATGGAGATGACCTGGCCGTTGTCGTCGAACTCCACCACGCCGTACGCGGTCGGGTCGGCGACCGGGTAGGCGAACACCATGCCGCCCTGCGGCGCGGTGCGCTGCGCGAGCCGGGTGCCGAGGCCGCTGCCGTGGAAGATGTTGTCGCCGAGGATCAGCGCGACGGGCTCGTCACCGATGAAGTCGGCGCCGAGCACGAAGGCCTGGGCGATGCCCTCCGGCTTCTCCTGGACGGCGTACTCCAGCTTGAGGCCGAACTGGGAGCCGTCGCCGAGCAGCCGCTGGAACTGCTCCTGGTCCTGCGGGGTGGTAATGATCAGGATCTCGCTGATGCCCGCCATGACCAGGGTCGACAGCGGGTAGTAGATCATCGGCTTGTCGAAGACGGGGAGGAGCTGCTTCGAGACTGCTCGGGTCAGCGGCCACAGTCGTGACCCGGTGCCGCCCGCCAAGAGGATTCCACGCATGCGCGCAGCTTATGTGAGGTTCGGAGCCCGCCGCTGACCCGGGGCGAGGGCCCCGGGGCACACCGGTAGACTGCCCGCACTATGCGCATCCTCGTCACCGGCGGCGCCGGCTTCATCGGTTCAGAGTTCGTCCGCCAGCTGCTCGGCGCCGACGCAACGGATCAGATCACCGTCTTCGACAAGCTCACCTACTCGGGCGTCGAGGCCAACCTGGCGCCCGTCGCCGGTCACAGCGGCTACTCCTTCGTGCGTGGCGACATCTGTGACGCGGAGGCCGTCGACCAGGTCATGCCCGGCCACGACGTGGTCGTCCACTTCGCGGCCGAGTCCCACGTGGACCGCTCCATCGAGGGCGCCGGCCCGTTCGTGGTCACCAACGTCCTGGGCACCCAGGTGCTGCTGGACTCGGCCAAGAAGCACGGCGTCGGCCGCTTCGTCCACGTCTCCACCGACGAGGTCTACGGCTCCATCTCCGAGGGCTCGTGGACCGAGGAGTGGCCGCTGGCGCCCAACTCCCCCTACTCGGCCTCGAAGGCCGGCTCGGACCTGCTGGCGCTCGCCTACCACCGCACCCACGGCATGGACGTGGTGGTCACCCGCTGCTCCAACAACTACGGGCACTACCAGTTCCCGGAGAAGGTCATCCCGCTGTTCACCACCAACCTGCTGGACGGCAGGAAGGTGCCGCTCTACGGCACCGGCGGCAACATCCGGGACTGGCTGCACGTCTCCGACCACTGCCGCGGCATCGAGCTGGCCATGCGCAAGGGCCGCTCCGGCGAGGTCTACAACATCGGCGGCGGCACCGAGATCACCAACAAGGAGCTCACCGAGCTGCTGCTCCAGGCGGCCGGCGCCGACTGGTCGATGGTCGAGCCGGTCGCCGACCGCAAGGGCCACGACCTGCGCTACTCGCTGGACATCACCAAGATCAGCGAGGAGCTCGGCTACGCCCCGCAGGTCCGCTTCGAGGACGGCCTCGCCGCCACCATCGCCTGGTACCGCGAGAACCGCGCCTGGTGGGAGCCGCTGAAGGCCAAGGCCACCCTGCGATGACGAACCCGGTGGCCAAGCTGCTGGGGGCGCTGCCCCCCGGTGTGCGGCTCGTCGCGGGGGGCACCGTGGTCCTCGGTGTCTCCTCGTACATCTTCCTGGCCCTGGCCGGGCACAGCTTGGACACCACCCAGGTCGCCGGCGTCTCGATGCTCTGGACCGTGGTCATGTCCGTCGGGTACGGGCTGTTCTCCCCGGTCGAGCTGGAGCTGACCCGCCTGGTGGCCGCCCGTGACGTGGCCGGACAGGGCCCCGGACCGGCGGTCCGGCGGGTCCTGCTGGTCACCGCCGGGGTCCTGGTGGCGGTGCTGGCCGTGATCGCGGCCGCCGCCCGGCCGATCGCGGACCGCTTCTTCTCCGGCGACCTCGGCCTGGTGGCCGGCCTGGGCGGCGCCCTGGTCGGCCTGGCCGTGAGCTCGGTGGCCCGCGGGGCGCTGGCCGGCCTGGGCAACTTCGGCGCGTACGGCATGCAGCTCGCCGTCGACGGCGGGCTGCGGATCGGGCTCGCCGCGCTGATCCCGGTGTTCGGCGCGCACTCCGCGTTCGCGTTCGCGCTGATCCTGGTCGCCGCACCGCTCGCCGCCTCGGCGATCGGGATGCGCTCGGTCCTCGCGGACCGGCGCGGCGGGCCGGCCCCGGTCTGGCGCGACGTGGTGACCGGGCTCGGCCTGCTGACCGGTTCGACGCTGCTGGCCCAGCTGATGGTCAACGCGGCCGTGGTCAGCGTCGGCGTGCTCTCGCCGTCCTCCAAGGCGCTGATCGCCGCCCTGCTGAACGCCGTGGTGCTGGCCCGGGTGCCGCTCTTCGCCTACGCGGCGATCCAGGCCTCCCTGGTCTCCTCGCTCTCCGGCGCCGCCGCGGCCGGCAACCACGGGGAGTTCCGCAAGGTCCTGCTGCGCACCGGCGGCATCGTGGTGCTGATGAGCGCCGCCGCCGGCCTGCCGACGGTGATCCTCGGCCCCTGGGCGATCCGGCTGTTCTTCAAGGCGCAGGACGTGCTGGGTTCGGTGGACTTCCTCTGGCTGGCCCTCGGCACCCTCTGCTACATGCTGGCGACCGTGTTCGGCCAGGCCCTGCTCGCACTCGGGCGCCACCAGCGCCAGCTGCTCTCGTGGCTGGCCGGTTCCGTGGTGCTGGTGGCCGT
The DNA here is from genome assembly GCF_055564815.1 of Kitasatospora sp. NPDC028961. Taxonomy (NCBI): domain Bacteria; kingdom Bacillati; phylum Actinomycetota; class Actinomycetes; order Kitasatosporales; family Streptomycetaceae; genus Kitasatospora; species Kitasatospora sp. NPDC028961. Next base: position 809,494 of record NZ_JBVHVO010000001.1, read on the forward strand.
CACGCTGGTGCCCGGAGACATCGCGACGAGGGTCGAACTCGCCTACCTGGCTGGTGCGGCCGTGAGCGCTGCTGCCATGCTGTGGGCGCTGGCCCGCTCGCTGTCCGCCCCGGCCCGGCCCGTGGCGGAACACCGGGCACCACTGGCGGCACACCAGTCGTCGGAGGTATGACGCCCGTTCTTAGGGCCTGGCACAGCCGGCGGTGGCGGGACGTTCACGCCACGCCTTTAATATGTGATTACCCTTGGCCACGCCACTGCCGCTGAAAGGCGCCTCCAGTCGTGCATCTCACCGTCATCACTTCGATCACCGGCGTGCTGGTGCTCGTCTACATCCTGGAGTTGCTGCGCCGACAGCAACTCCGGGAGAAGTACGCGGCTATCTGGCTCGCGATCGGCGTCGTCGTGGCGCCGCTCGGGTTCTTCCCGACGATCCTCGACTCGACCGCCCGCCGGCTCGGCATCGCCTCCGGCGTGAGCCTCGTGCTCTTCGCGGGCTTCGTCCTGGTCCTGATGGTCTCGCTGCACCTGAGCTGGGAGGCCTCCCGGCTGGAGGCGGAGACCCGGACCCTGGCCGAGGACGTCGCCATGATGCGGGCCCACCTGGCCGAGCACCACGGGTACCCGATCGCACGCAGCAGCAACGACGCCGGCAAGGCGACGGACTCCGGGGTGACGGCATGATCGACGGCAAGCGGGTTCTGATCATCCTCCCCGCCTGGAACGAGGCGGAGGGTCTGCCCAAGATCCTCCACGAGATCCAGCAGAAGCTCCCCGGCGTGGACACCCTGGTGGTCGACGACGGCTCCGTGGACAACACCGCGGCCGTGGCCGCCGCGGCCGGCTCCCGGGTCGCGCAGCTGCCGTACAACCTCGGCGTCGGCGGCGCCATGCGGTTCGGCTACCGCTACGCGCACCTGCACGGCTACGACGTCGCCATCCAGTGCGACGCCGACGGCCAGCACGACCCCGCGTACGTGCCGGCGCTGCTGGAGAAGCTCCAGGAAGCCGACCTGGTCATCGGCGCCCGGTTCGCCGGCCAGGGCAGCTACAAGGTGCGCGGCCCGCGCAGCTGGGCGATGAAGCTGCTCTCGGTGGTGCTGTCGAGGGTCACCCGGACCCGCCTCACCGACACCACCTCGGGCTTCAAGGCCTGCAACAAGCCGATGATCGAGTTCTTCTCGCAGTGGTACCCGGTCGAGTACCTGGGCGACACCATCGAGAGCATGGTCGGCGCCGCCCGCTGCGGCTTCGTCATCCGGCAGGTCCCGGTGGCGATGCGCGAGCGGACCACCGGTACGCCCAGCGCCTCCCCGATCAAGGCGACGATCTACCTGGCCCGCGCCGGCCTGGTGCTCCTGCTCGCGATGATCCGCCGGATGCCCAAGCACCTGAAGACCATCGAGCCCGCGAGCAAGCAGCAGGCCCGCCGCCCCGAGCTGGCCGGACGGTCCTGACGCTCGTACCGGACGTCAGGGGCGGGGCACTTCGGAGCCCGCCGCCCGTTTCTCGAAGCCGCTCCACGCCCGCCGACGGGCGTGGAGCGGCTTCGCTTCGTCGCAGGGACCTCCGCCGGGGCACGGGTGCGGTGCGGCGGGACCCGACCCCGCCCGTCCTCCGGGAAACGCCGAGGGCCGGTACGCACCGCGTACCGGCCCTCGGCCTTCGTCCCCAAGGGTTCCTACCGGTCGGCGGTCGCCTCCGCAGCGACAGGCACCGGCGCGCCGACCGCCACCGGGACGTCCACCGGGCGGCTGGGGGCCGGTGCCGTCTCCTGCTTGCGGGGCAGTCCGAGGTCCTTGAGCTTCAGCGCGGGCTTCTCCACCAGGTGCCAGGAGAAGAGGGCCGCGATGACCGCGAGCAGGACGGACAGTCCGGTGTAGACGGCGTAGCCGTGCCGCGGGACCTGCCAGAGCGTCAGGCACTGCTGGATCGGGAAGGCGTAGATGTACACGCCGTACGACACGTCGACCTTGGTACCGATCTTGGTCAGCGGGTCGGGCATCCGGGCGGCCAGCCAGAGCAGCCCGTAGGCGAAGGCGGGCAGTCCCACGACGGTGAAGGCCCCGTACCGCGTGCTGGCGAGGAACACCACGAACGCCAGCACACCGGCGACGTCGTTGATCGGCAGCTTCTTGCGGTACAGCTCGGCGAGCGCGCCGAGGCCGAACATGAACCCGACCGGCAGCAGCTGCTCGGGCGCGATCCAGGAGAGGAACGGCAGCCGCCAGGTGGGCAGGCCGGTGGTCGCGTAGATCGGCGCGCGGAGGAAGTCGTAGTCCAGCGCCAGGTAGACCATGAACGCGTACATGCCGCCGATCATGAGCGCCACGGCCCACCGCGCGCTGCGCAGGATGCCGATGGCGGCGAAGAGGGCGACGACCAGGTAGCAGAACACCTCGGTGCCGAGCGACCAGATCGACCCGTTGAAGGCGCCGACGTGCGGGTTGTGGTCCAGCAGGCCGGAGATGCCCCACTGGTTGACGCCGATCGCCCAGTTGGCTTTCAGGTACTCGAACGGGCCCTCTGGGTGCGACCAGAAGCCGTCCAGCCGGCCCTGGTGCCGGGCCACCAGGGGGGCTATTACGAACGCCGTCAGCAGGATGCAGACCCAGAGCGCGGGCAGCAGGCGGATCGCGCGGTTCCAGAGGAAGCGGCCGGTGGAGAGACGCATGCCGCTGCGGGTGATCAGCAGGCCGGAGAGCACGAAGAACCCGGCCACCGCGATGGCGCCGACGTTGGTCTGGCCGCGGGACTGCAGCAGGCCGAGGTCCGGCTTGCTCATGCCGAGCGGCATCGCGTGCGCGAAGATGACCGCGACGGCGAGGACCAGGCGGAGCAGTCCGAAGCCGTTCTTCCGCCCGAGGGCCTCCGCCAAGGGTGGAGCGGCCAGGAAAGCAGGCCGCTTGCGCGAAGTGCGAGACATGTCTGGAGGGCTCCGGGCCTGGTAGGGGAGCAGGTCTGCCTCAACTGGTCGAAAGGCTGGACCGGCGGACGGGACGCAAATGACGTTGGACACTTTAGCCGGGCTGTCGGATCGCACCCGGAGGGCGTCGGCACCGCTTGATCGGGCTGTGACAGGCCCTGGGGGCTATCGCTACCATGAGCGGCGCGCCGCACGTGGTATGTGCGCGGGAAGGTCGAGTCTGGGTGACTTGTTAGCGTGACCTTCACAACTGGTCTGTCCGAACGGCGCGGTGTGCTGCCGGGTGGACCGTGAACGGCCCGTCGGCATGCCGGATCGTATGCCCGGCCGGGTGACCAGGGGAAGGTTCGGAGCTCCAGTGCAGACTTCAGCAGAGACCGTCGACGAGCAGCTGGACGGTGTCCAGGGGACGAGACGGGTCGGCGCCTCGCGGTCGGCGGGTCTGGCGGCCCGGGCGGTGCGGCGGTTCGAGGAGGCCCGCGGGCGGCGCTGGTTCTGGCCGGCCGCGCTGGTGGCCGGGTACGCCGCGGAGGTGCTCTTCCGGCTCGTCCTCGTCCGGCACATGAGCTACCCCTCCGTCCACGCGGACGAGGACGGGTACCTGGTACTGGCCCGCGTGCTGGCCGGCCGGCCGACCACCGAGATGCCGGTCGGCGTGGTGATCCCGGGCGGCTACCCGCTGCTGATCTCCCCGGCGTTCCGGATCGCCGACGACCCGGTCATGGCCTACCACCTGATCATGGGGATCAACGCGCTGCTGAACGCGCTGGTCTTCCCGCTGGCCTACCTGGCGCTGCGCCGGCTCGGTCTGCGCCGGCTGCTGGCGTACGTCTTCGCCGGGGCCACCGCGCTGCTGCCGCCGGTGATCTTCTACTCCGAGTTCGTCATGTCGGACACCGTGCTGCCGGTGCTGATCCTGGCCTGGCTGCTCTGCATGCACGGCTGGCTGAGCGAGGGCCCGGTCAAGCACCGCTACTGGTACGCGGCCGGCACCGGCGCGGCCGCCGCGTACACGATGGCCACGCACGACCGCGGCGGTGTCGTGGTGGCGCTCACCGGAGTGGTCCTCGTCGGCGTCCTGGTGCTGCGCTGGGCCCCGTGGCGCACCACGCTGGTCGGCCTGGGCGCGCTCGCCGTCGGTTCGGTCGGCGCCAAGGCGCTCTCCTGGTGGCTCGACCGCCAGTTCACCGTCGAGCCGAGCAAGGTCGGCAGCTACCTGATCGACGGCCTGAAGAACCCCGACATCCTGCAGCGCACGCTGACCAGGACCACCGGGCAGATCTGGTACTTCATCGTCTCCACCTGGGGGATCGGCGGCCTGGCGGTCGTGGTCTGCCTGTTCGCGCTGTTCAGCGGCCGCTTCCCGCGCCCGCACCGGATCGTCGGCGGCGTGATGGTGGCCCTGCTCGTCGGCACCGCGCTCGCCTCGGCCGCCGCCCTGCCGGACGACGCCCGCATCGACAACTGGGTCTACGCCCGCTACGTGGCCTACCTCGTCCCGGTGGCCTTCGTGGCCGGGGTCGCGGTGCTCGCCCGGTTCAGCCTGCGCAACGTCGTCCTGACGGTGGCGGGCTCGGTGGTGCTCACCCTCGTCCTCGCCAAGCTGGTGATCTGGTCCGCCGGCAAGCTGCTCCACACCCAGGTCTTCATCGGCTGGGGCATGCCGGACGTGACCTTCCTGGCCGCCGACTGGTCCAGGCTGAACATGATGCGCTCGACCGCCGCGGCGTTCATCATCCTCGGCGCCGTCGCCCTGATGCTGGTGGCCGGCGGGCGCCGGGTGCTCTGGGCGGTCGGCCTCTCGCTCGCGCTGTTCGCCGGGTTCGCCACCGCGACCATCACCGAGCAGGTCGCCTACCCGCACTCGGACTGGCGCAAGCCGCTCGCGACGGGCTTCACCAAGGCCGCCGGGATCAAGCCCAAGGACAACCTGGTGCTCGCCTGGGACCTCGACGGCAGCCTGCGGATGGCCCAGGCCTTCGAGGTCTACGACGGCCGGGTCTGGTACCTGGACCCGCGCTGGCAGCCCGTCCCCGCCGCGGCGACCGCGATCGTCACCCCGCTCGCCGAGGAGGGGAAGGCGCCGGAGTCCTACTGGAAGGAACATCCGGACGAGTGGTACGTGGAGCGGACCAACAAGCAGCAGGGCTGGATGATCTGGCGCAAGCGCTGAGCGACCGGACGCGCCGGTTGACCGGGCGCCCCGGGTGACCGGATGCGCCGGTTGACCGGGACGGACCCCATCGGGGCCGGCGGGGGAGATCCCCGCCGGCCCCGATTGGCTTTGTCGCTGCTCCATGTGGCAGTATGTCCAAGTTGCTCGGTTGAGTGCCGATGCTACGCGCCTCCCGCCGGGAGGACTGGAAGCGAGTCCCATGTACTCGTCGTTCCCGTGATGGCCGTTCATGTGTTCACGTGAGGTATGTGGACGCAGTGGTGTGAAGGCGACACCGCGGCAGCTGCGGGGCGGACGTACGGGAATCTTCCGGGAAGCGTGGGCGGGGCCTCGATCCGGCGCCTGGTGGATGCAAGACCTCACCGATCCGTAGGAAATCCGCAGAGGGAAACCTCTTCGCGGACTTTTTGCAAGCGACAGGGCGACACGCCCGACCGCGTGGGTCGGAGGAAACCATCCACAGGCACCACCGGACACAGTCCACCTGGATGAATCCGGCCGTAGAAGCAGCAGACGACACAAAGGACTACTGAGTAGCCATGGCGGGACAGAAGATCCGCATCCGGCTCAAGGCCTACGACCACGAGGTGATTGACTCCTCGGCGAAGAAGATCGTCGAGACCGTCATTCGCACTGGTGCGCAGGTCGCGGGCCCGGTGCCGCTGCCCACTGAGAAGAACGTGTACTGCGTCATCCGCTCGCCGCACAAGTACAAGGACTCGCGCGAGCACTTCGAGATGCGCACTCACAAGCGTCTGATCGACATCCTCGACCCCACGCCGAAGACGGTTGACTCGCTGATGCGTCTCGACCTGCCGGCTGGTGTCGACATCGAGATCAAGCTCTGAGAGGCACACCGAAGATGGCTAAGCAGATTAAGGGCATCCTGGGCGAGAAGCTCGGCATGACCCAGGTCTGGGACGAGAACAACCGGATCGTTCCGGTGACCGTCGTCAAGGCTGGGCCCAATGTCGTGACCCAGGTCCACACCGCCGACAGCCCGGCCGGCTACGACGCCGTCCAGATCGGCTTCGGCGAGATCGACCCCCGCAAGGTGAACAAGCCCCTCGCGGGTCACTTCGCCAAGGCCGGTGTCACCCCGCGCCGGCACCTGGTCGAGCTGCGTACCACGGACGCGTCCGAGTACACGCTGGGCCAGGAGATCACCGCCGAGCTGTTCGAGGCGGGTGTCAAGGTCGATGTGACCGGCACCTCCAAGGGCAAGGGCTTCGCCGGTGTCATGAAGCGCCACAACTTCCGGGGCCTCGGCGCCGGTCACGGTGTGCAGCGCAAGCACCGCTCGCCCGGCTCGATCGGTGGCTGCGCCACCCCGGGTCGTGTGTTCAAGGGCGTACGGATGGCCGGCCGGATGGGCCACGAGCGCGTGACCACCCAGAACCTGACCATCCATGCCGTTGACGCGGAGAAGGGGCTGCTCCTGATCAAGGGCGCAATCCCGGGCCCGAACGGCGGCCTCGTCCTCGTCCGCACCGCGGCGAAGGGGCTGTGAGGATATGAGCACCATTGACATCCTGTCGCCCTCGGGCGACAAGACCGGCAGCCTCGAGCTGCCGGCCGAGATCTTCGACGCGAAGGTCAGCGTTCCGCTGATGCACCAGGTCGTCGTGGCGCAGCTCGCTGCGGCCCGTCAGGGCACCCACAAGACCAAGACGCGTGGCGAGGTCCGCGGTGGCGGCAAGAAGCCGTACCGCCAGAAGGGCACCGGCCGCGCCCGTCAGGGCTCGACCCGCGCGCCGCAGTTCGCCGGCGGTGGCGTCGTGCACGGTCCCGTGCCGCGCGACTACTCGCAGCGGACCCCGAAGAAGATGATCGCCGCCGCCCTGCGCGGTGCGCTCACCGACCGGGCCCGCCACAACCGCATCCACGTCATCACCGACGTGACCGCGACCGAGGCGCCGTCGACCAAGGCCGCGAAGAGCCTGTTCGGCAAGATCACCGAGCGCAAGAACGTCCTCCTGGTCGTCGAGCGCGCGGACGAGCTGGGCCTCAAGTCCGCTCGTAACCTGCCGCACGTGCACATCCTGGACGCCGGCCAGCTGAACACCTACGACGTGCTCGTCTCCGACGATGTGGTCTTCACCCAGGCCGCCTTCGAGCGTTTCGTGGCGGGTCCCGCCGCGTCCGCCAAGGCCGTGGCTGCTGAGGGCGAGCTCGAAGGGAGCGCCGCCTGATGGCTGCAGAGATCACGAGCAAGACGTTCACGGACCCCCGTGACGTCCTGGTGAAGCCGGTCATCTCGGAGAAGAGCTACTCGCTCCTCGACGAGAACAAGTACACGTTCGTCGTGTCGCCCGGTGCCAACAAGACCCAGATCAAGCAGGCCGTCGAGACGGTCTTCTCGGTCAAGGTCGAGTCCGTCAACACGCTCAACCGTCAGGGCAAGCGCAAGCGCTCCAAGACGGGCTTTGGCAAGCGCAAGGACACCAAGCGCGCCATCGTGACGCTGGCTGAGGGCAACCGCATCGACATCTTCGGTGGTCCGGTCTCCTAACGGAGATCGTGATCGTCGATAAGGACGAGGACGAGAGAGCCAAATGGGCATCCGCAAGTACAAGCCGACTACGCCGGGCCGTCGTGGCTCCAGCGTGGCCGACTTCGTAGAGATCACGCGGTCCACGCCGGAGAAGTCGCTGGTTCGCCCCCTGCACAGCAAGGGCGGCCGTAACAACGCCGGTCGGATCACCGTTCGCCACCAGGGTGGCGGTCACAAGCGCGCCTACCGCGTGATCGACTTCCGTCGTCACGACAAGGACGGCGTGCCGGCCAAGGTCGCGCACATCGAGTACGACCCGAACCGCACCGCGCGCATCGCGCTCCTGCACTACGCGGACGGCGAGAAGCGCTACATCATCGCGCCGCGCGGCATCGCGCAGGGCGACCGGGTCGAGAACGGCCCTGGCGCCGACATCAAGCCCGGCAACAACCTGCCGCTTCGCAACATCCCGGTCGGTACCACCATCCACGCGGTGGAGCTGCGTCCCGGCGGCGGTGCCAAGATGGCCCGCTCCGCCGGTGCCGGCATCCAGCTGCTGGCGCGTGAGGGCAAGATGGCGCACCTGCGCATGCCCTCCGGTGAGATCCGCCTGGTCGACGCGCGCTGCCGCGCGACGGTCGGCGAGGTCGGCAACGCCGAGCAGTCGAACATCAACTGGGGCAAGGCCGGCCGTATGCGCTGGAAGGGCGTTCGCCCGACCGTGCGTGGTGTGGCCATGAACCCGATCGACCACCCGCACGGTGGTGGTGAGGGTAAGACCTCCGGTGGTCGCCACCCGGTCTCGCCGTGGGGCCAGAAGGAGGGTCGTACCCGTCGCCCGAAGAAGGCGTCGGACGCTCTCATCGTGCGCCGCCGCAAGACCAACAAGAAGCGCTAGGAGCAGGTCAGATGCCGCGCAGTCTCAAGAAGGGCCCCTTCATTGACGGCCACCTTCTCAAGAAGGTGGACGCTCAGAACGAGGCGGGTACCCAGAACGTCATCAAGACCTGGTCCCGTCGCTCCGTGATCTTCCCGGCCATGCTCGGCCACACGATCGCGGTGCACGATGGCCGCAAGCACGTCCCGGTGTTCGTCACCGAGTCGATGGTCGGCCACAAGCTCGGCGAGTTCGCGCCGACGCGTACCTTCCGCGGTCACGTCAAGGACGACCGCAAGTCGAAGCGTCGCTAGTCGCCAGCGAGATTACCGACTCAATGACTTACACCAGCAAGGGGACAACCATGGAAGCCAGGGCCCAGGCGCGGTACATCCGCGTCACGCCCATGAAGGCCCGCCGCGTGGTGGACCTCATCCGTGGCCTGAACGCCACGGAGGCCCAGGCGGTCCTGCGTTTCGCTCCGCAGGCCGCTACCGTGCCGGTCAGCAAGGTGCTCAACAGCGCCATTGCCAACGCCGCGCACAACTACAACCACTCCAACGTGGACGACCTCGTCATCAGCGAGGCGTACGTTGACGAGGGCCCGACCCTGAAGCGGTTCCGTCCGCGTGCCCAGGGCCGTGCCTACCGGATCCGCAAGCGGACCAGCCACATCACCGTGGTCGTCAGCAGCAAGGAAGGGACCCGGTAATGGGCCAGAAGGTTAACCCGCACGGGTTCCGCCTCGGCATCAGCACGGACTTCAAGTCCCGCTGGTACGCCGACAAGCTGTACAAGGACTACGTCAAGGAAGACGTCGCCATTCGTCGCATGATGACGAAGGGCATGGAGCGCGCCGGCATCTCGAAGGTTGAGATCGAGCGCACCCGCGACCGCGTCCGCGTCGACATCCACACCGCGCGCCCCGGCATCGTCATCGGTCGCCGTGGCACCGAGGCCGACCGCATCCGCGGCGACCTGGAGAAGCTGACCGGCAAGCAGGTCCAGCTGAACATCCTCGAGGTCAAGAACCCCGAGCTGGACGCCCAGCTCGTGGCTCAGGGCGTCGCGGAGCAGCTGTCCTCCCGCGTCTCCTTCCGCCGTGCCATGCGCAAGTCGATGCAGGGCACCATGAAGTCCGGCGCCAAGGGCATCAAGGTCCAGTGCTCCGGTCGTCTCGGCGGCGCCGAGATGAGCCGTTCGGAGTTCTACCGCGAGGGCCGTGTGCCGCTGCACACCCTGCGCGCGAACGTCGACTACGGCTTCTTCGAGGCCAAGACGACCTTCGGCCGTATCGGCGTGAAGGTCTGGATCTACAAGGGCGACGTCAAGAACATCGCCGAGGTCCGCGCTGAGAACGCCGCTGCCCGCTCGGGCAACCGTCCGGCCCGTCCCGAGGGTGGTCGTCCCGCCCGCGGTGGCGAGCGCCGTGGTGGCGAGCGCGGTGGCCGTGGCCGTCGTCCCGCCGGCACCGAGGCTCAGGCCCCGGTCGCCGCCGAGACCCCGGCTGCCGAGAACACCGGAACGGAGGCCTGACCCAAATGCTGATCCCCCGTCGGGTCAAGCACCGCAAGCAGCACCACCCGAAGCGCCGCGGCGCCTCCAAGGGTGGCACCGAGCTCGCCTTCGGCGAGTACGGCATCCAGGCCGTTACCCCGGCCTACGTGACGAACCGGCAGATCGAGTCCGCTCGTATCGCCGTCACCCGTCACATCAAGCGTGGCGGCAAGGTCTGGATCAACATCTACCCGGACCGTCCGCTCACCAAGAAGCCGGCCGAGACCCGCATGGGTTCCGGTAAGGGTTCGCCCGAGTGGTGGATCGCGAACGTGCACCCGGGTCGGGTCATGTTCGAGCTGTCGTACCCCAACGAGAAGGTGGCTCGTGAGGCGCTGACCCGCGCAGCTCACAAGCTCCCGATGAAGTGCCGGATCATCCGGCGCGAGGCAGGTGAGAGCTGATGTCGGCCGGCACCAAGGCTGCTGACCTCCGCGAGCTGGACAACGAGGGTCTCGTTGCCAAGCTCCGTGAGGCCAAGGAGGAGCTGTTCAACCTCCGCTTCCAGGCGGCGACCGGGCAGCTCGACAACCACGGACGGCTCAAGCTCGTCCGTAAGGACATCGCGCGGATCTACACCCTGATGCGCGAGCGCGAGCTGGGCATCGAGACGGTGGAGAACGCCTGATGACTGAGAACACCAACGAGACGCGCGGTTTCCGCAAGACCCGTGAGGGCCTCGTCGTCAGCGACAAGATGGACAAGACCGTCGTCGTCGCCGTCGAGGACCGCGTCAAGCACGCTCTGTACGGCAAGGTCATCCGCCGTACGAACAAGCTGAAGGCGCACGACGAGGCGAACGCCTGCGGCATCGGCGACCGGGTCCTCCTCGCGGAGACCCGCCCGCTGTCCGCGACGAAGCGCTGGCGCGTCGTCGAGATCCTCGAGAAGGCCAAGTAACGAAGTCGATGTGGTACGGCCGTATGTGCAACGGGTCCCTCGCGGGCGCCGGTGTGAGCAGCGGCCGGCCCGTCAGCTCTCGTTGACGATCAGGAGAAAGCTGTGATCCAGCAGGAGTCGCGACTGCGTGTCGCCGACAACACGGGCGCGAAGGAAATCCTTTGCATCCGCGTTCTCGGTGGTTCCGGTCGCCGCTACGCCGGTATCGGGGACGTCATCGTCGCGACCGTCAAGGACGCGATCCCCGGCGGTTCGGTCAAGAAGGGTGACGTCGTCAAGTGCGTCGTCGTCCGTACCGTGAAGTCGCGCCGCCGTCCCGACGGTTCGTACATCCGGTTCGACGAGAACGCCGCCGTGGTTCTCAAGAACACCGATGGTGACCCCCGCGGTACCCGCATCTTCGGCCCGGTGGGCCGCGAGCTGCGCGACAAGAAGTTCATGAAGATCATCTCGCTGGCGCCGGAGGTGCTCTAACCCATGGCGAACAGCATGAAGATCAAGAAGGGTGACCTGGTCCAGGTCATCACCGGCAAGGACCGCGGCAAGCAGGGCAAGGTCATCCAGGCCATGCCCGCCGAGAACAAGGTCCTGGTCGAGGGTGTCAACCGGGTCAAGAAGCACACCAAGCCGGGCCCGGGTACTCAGGGTGGCATTGTCACCGTCGAGGCCCCGGTGCACGTCTCCAACGTCCAGCTGGTCGTGGAGAAGGACGGCAAGAAGGTCGTCACCCGCGTTGGCTACCGCTTCGACGACGAGGGCAACAAGATCCGCGTTGCCAAGCGAACCGGTGAGGACATCTGATGTCTGAGACGTCTGTTGAGAAGGTGACCCCCCGTCTCAAGGAGCGTTACAACTCCGAGATCAAGGGTCAGCTGCAGGAGCAGTTCTCGTACGAGAACGTCATGCTGACGCCCGGCCTGGTCAAGGTCGTCGTCAACATGGGTGTCGGCGAGGCCGCCCGTGACAGCAAGCTGATCGAGGGCGCGATCCGCGACCTGACCGCGATCACCGGTCAGAAGCCGGCCGTGACCAAGGCTCGTAAGTCCATCGCGCAGTTCAAGCTGCGCGAGGGCCAGCCGATCGGCACCCACGTCACCCTTCGTGGTGACCGCATGTGGGAGTTCCTGGACCGTCTGGTGTCGCTGGCTCTGCCGCGTATCCGTGACTTCCGTGGTCTCTCCCCCAAGCAGTTCGACGGCCGTGGCAACTACACCTTCGGTCTGACCGAGCAGGTTATGTTCCACGAGATCGACCAGGACAAGGTCGACCGTCAGCGCGGTATGGACATCACCGTCGTGACCACCGCTCAGACCGACGACGAGGGCCGGGCGCTCCTGCGCGCTCTGGGCTTCCCGTTCAAGGAGGCGTGAGCCAATGGCGAAGAAGTCCCTCATCGCAAAGGCCGAGCGGAAGCCGAAGTTCGGCGTCCGGGCCTACACCCGGTGCCAGCGCTGCGGTCGCCCGCACTCGGTGTACCGCAAGTTCGGCCTCTGCCGTGTGTGCCTCCGTGAGATGGCGCACCGCGGCGAGCTGCCGGGCGTGACCAAGAGCTCCTGGTAGTCCTCTTCCCTTAGAGGGCAACCGCTCTAGTCGCATCACGCGAAGCAGGGTGCCCGATCCCACATCGCCCGTTTTTGGGCTCCCGTACGGAATCCCGTAAGGTAGTGGGGTCGGGCCCCCTGTCACGGTCGCTCCGTAGCGGCCGCTGACCCTCTTCGAGGGCTCGCACCCAGACTTACTACGTCGCAGGTCCCCTGCGCCTGTGCCCCGTGTTCCTCAGGAACACGGGGGACCTGGTGCGGAGAAACCACGGCGAGAGAGGCCTGAGGCCATCATGACCATGACCGACCCCATCGCAGACATGCTCACGCGTCTGCGTAACGCTAACTCGGCGTACCACGACTCCGTGGCGATGCCGGCCAGCAAGATCAAGGCGCACGTCGCCCAGATCCTGCAGCAGGAGGGGTACATCTCCTCCTACAAGGTTGAGGAGCCCGTCGAGGGCGAGGTCGGCAAGAAGCTGACCATCGAGCTCAAGTTCGGTCCCAACCGTGAGCGCTCGATCGCTGGCATCAAGCGGATCAGCAAGCCGGGCCTGCGGGTCTACGCAAAGTCCACCAACCTGCCGAAGGTGCTCGGCGGCCTGGGCGTGGCGATCATCTCCACGTCCTCCGGTCTCCTCACCGACAAGCAGGCAGCCAAGAAGGGCGTAGGCGGAGAAGTTCTCGCCTACGTCTGGTAATTCGGGAAACGGAGGTACAGCAATGTCGCGCATTGGACGGCTGCCCATCCCGGTTCCCGCCGGCGTGGACGTCACCATCGATGGCCAGGCGGTCTCGGTGAAGGGCCCCAAGGGCTCCCTCACCCACCATGTCGCCGCGCCGATCGAGATCGGCAAGGGCGAGGACGGCACGCTGCTCGTCACCCGCCCCAACGACGAGCGTCTGTCGAAGGCCCTGCACGGCCTTTCCCGCACGCTGGTGGCGAACATGATCACCGGCGTGACCGCGGGCTACCGCAAGTCGCTGGAGATCAGCGGTGTTGGCTATCGAGTCCTGGCGAAGGGCTCCAACATGGAGTTCCAGCTCGGCTACAGCCACCCGATCCTGGTCGAGGCCCCGGAGGGCATCACCTTCGTCGTCGAGTCGGCCACCAAGTTCCACGTGGACGGCATCGACAAGCAGAAGGTCGGCGAGGTCGCCGCGAAGATCCGCAAGCTGCGCAAGCCCGACCCGTACAAGGCCAAGGGCGTCAAGTACGCGGGCGAGGTCATCCGCCGCAAGGTCGGAAAGAGTGGTAAGTAAGCGATGAGCGTCTCTGTCAAGATCGGCAAGGGCAACGCCTACAAGAGCGCCGCTCGCAAGCGCCGCGCGATCCGCGTTCGCAAGCGCGTCGTCGGCACCGAGGTGCGTCCGCGCCTCGTTGTGACGCGCTCGAACCGTCACATGGTCGCCCAGGTCATCGACGACGCCAAGGGTCACACCCTGGCGTCGGCGTCCACCCTCGACGTGTCCATCAAGGGCGTCGAGGGCGACAAGACCGAGCTGGCCAAGAAGGTCGGGAGCCTGGTCGCCGAGCGCGCCAAGGCCGCCGGCATCGAGTCGGTCGTCTTCGACCGCGCGGGCAACCGGTACGCAGGCCGCATCGCCGCTCTGGCCGATGCTGCCCGTGAGGCCGGGCTCGACTTCTAAGCCGCTCGTCGGCTCAGTCGACGGACGTAATCGAGAGAGGTAATTCCAATGGCTGGACCCCAGCGCCGCGGTAGCGGCGCCGGCGGCGGCACCGGCGGTGGCGAGCGGCGTGACCGTAAGCGTGACGACCGGGGCAATGCCCCCGCCGTCGAGAAGACCGCTTACGTCGAGCGCGTCGTTGCGATCAACCGTGTCGCCAAGGTTGTCAAGGGTGGTCGTCGTTTCAGCTTCACCGCGCTGGTCGTGGTGGGCGACGGTGACGGCACCGTAGGTGTCGGTTACGGGAAGGCGAAGGAGGTTCCGGCCGCCATCGCCAAGGGTGTTGAGGAGGCCAAGAAGAACTTCTTCAAGGTCCCCCGTATCCAGGGCACCATCCCTCACCCGATCCAGGGCGAGAAGGCTGCCGGCGTCGTGCTCCTGAAGCCGGCTGCCCCCGGTACCGGTGTTATCGCCGGTGGCCCGGTGCGTGCCGTGCTCGAGTGCGCCGGTATCCACGACATCCTGTCGAAGTCGCTCGGCTCCGACAACGCGATCAACATCGTGCACGCCACGGTGGCCGCTCTGAAGGGCCTCGTGCGCCCCGAGGAGATCGCCGCCCGTCGTGGCCTGCCGCTGGAGGACGTGGCTCCCGCCGCTCTGCTGCGGGCTCGTGCTGCAGGGGTGAGTGCCTGATGGCTCGCCTGAAGATCACGCAGACCAAGTCCTACATCGGCAGCAAGCAGAACCACCGCGAGACGCTGCGCTCGCTGGGTCTGAAGCGCATGCACGATGTGGTCGTCAAGGAGGACCGTCCCGAGATCCGCGGGATGGCCCAGACCGTGCGTCACCTCGTCACGGTCGAGGAGGTGGACTGATTATGGGCGACTCGCCGATCAAGGTTCACAACCTGCGTCCCGCCCCGGGTGCCAAGACCGCCAAGACCCGTGTCGGTCGTGGTGAGGGCTCCAAGGGTAAGACCGCCGGTCGTGGTACCAAGGGCACCAAGGCCCGCTACCAGGTTCCGCAGCGCTTCGAGGGTGGCCAGATGCCGCTCCACATGCGCCTGCCGAAGCTGAAGGGCTTCAAGAACCCGTTCAAGATCACGTTCCAGGTTGTCAACCTCGACAAGCTGGCCGAGCTCTACCCGCAGGGTGGCGAGGTCACTGTCGAGGACCTGATCGCCAAGGGCGCGGTTCGCAAGAACTCCCTCGTCAAGGTGCTCGGCACCGGCGAGATCTCGGTCGCGCTGCAGGTGACGGTCGACGCCGTCTCCGGCTCCGCCGCCGAGAAGATCACCGCCGCCGGCGGTACCGTCACCGAGCTCGTCTGAGCCCGCTGACTCCCCACGAGCCCCGCACCTCCTTCACGGAGGTGCGGGGCTCGTGCGTTGTCCCGGTGGTCCGTAGCCGCACTCAAGTGGGTACGGGCCTCGTTCTTTTGTGTGGCAAACCCGGGCATCCCGTACCCCGTGAGTGGGGGAGGGGCCGTACGCGCTTCTTTCGAGCGGCCGCGCACTGTTAGAGTCCGTGGAGTTCCCTTGTAGGCTGCGCGTAGGCTCGCCTGTGCCGTCTGTACGGGGGCCCGAACCGCAAACTCCCCATTCAGGACCGACCCTCCCGCCGACGACGCGCGGGAGGCGCAGGAGGCACCGTGCTCAGTGCGTTCGCGCGGGCGTTCCAGACGCCCGACCTGCGCAAGAAGCTGCTGTTCACGCTGGGCATCATGGTGCTGTTCCGGCTGGGCTCCCACGTCCCGGTACCCGGGGTCAGCTTCCAAGCTGTCAACGAATGTGTGAAGGACACCAAGAGCAGCGGATTGTTCGGGCTCGTCAACCTGTTCAGTGGTGGCGCGCTCCTCCAGCTCACGATCTTCGCGCTCGGCATCATGCCGTACATCACGGCCAGCATCATCCTCCAGCTCCTCACCGTCGTGATCCCGCGGCTCGAGGCGCTGAAGAAGGAGGGGCAGGCCGGTACCGCGAAGATCACCCAGTACACGCGCTACCTGACCATCGCGCTCGCCGTGCTCCAGGGCACCGGCATCGTGGCGACGGCCTCCAGCGGCGCGCTGTTCTCGGGTTGCGTCTACGCCAACCAGATCGTGCCGGACCAGTCGGTGTTCCGGATCGCCGTCATGGTGATCACGATGACCGCCGGCACCACGTTCATCATGTGGCTGGGTGAGCTGATCACCGACCGCGGCATCGGCAACGGCATGTCGATCCTCATCTTCACCTCGATCGCCTCGGGCTTCCCGGGCTCGATGTGGGCGATCAAGACCTCCGGCACCATCGGCGGCGGCTGGGTCGAGTTCCTCTCCGTGGTCGCGGTCGGCGTCATCGTTGTGATGCTGGTCATCTTCGTGGAGCAGGCGCAGCGCCGGATCCCGGTGCAGTACGCGAAGCGGATGATCGGGCGCCGCGCCTTCGGCGGCACCTCGACCTACATCCCCCTCAAGGTGAACCAGGCCGGTGTCATCCCGGTCATCTTCGCCTCGTCGCTGCTGTACATCCCCGCCCTGGTGGTCCAGCTGACCAGCAGCCAGGCCGGCTGGGCGACGTGGATCAGGACCAACTTCGTCAAGGGTGACCACCCGGTCTACATGGCCACCTACTTCCTGCTGATCGTCTTCTTCGCCTTCTTCTACGTCGCCATCTCCTTCAACCCCGAAGAAGTTGCCGACAATATGAAGAAGTATGGTGGGTTCATCCCGGGCATCCGGGCCGGCCGGCCGACGGCCGAGTACCTGAACTACGTGCTCACCCGCATCACGTGGCCGGGTTCGCTCTACCTGGGCCTGATCGCGTTGATCCCGATGATCGCCCTGGTGGCCTTCGGGCAGCAGACCAACTTCCCGTTCGGCGGCACCAGCGTTCTCATCGTCGTCGGCGTCGGACTCGAAACTGTGAAGCAGATCGAGAGCCAGCTCCAGCAGCGCAATTACGAAGGGTTCCTCCGCTGATGCGTATCGTCCTCGTCGGACCTCCCGGGGCCGGGAAGGGTACTCAGGCGCACCTGCTCGCCAAGACCCTGTCCATTCCCCACATCTCCACCGGCGACCTGTTCCGCGCCAACATCGGTCAGGGCACCCCGCTGGGGCTCGAGGCCAAGAGCTTCATGGACGCGGGTCGCCTGGTACCGGATGAGGTCACCATCGGGATGGCCAAGGACCGCATGCTCCAGCCCGACGCCGGCAACGGCTTCCTGCTCGACGGCTTCCCGCGCAACCTTGGCCAGGCCAAGGCGCTGGACGAGTTCCTGGCCGAGCAGGGCATCGCGCTGGACGGCGTGCTGGACCTGGAGGTTCCCGAGGACGAGGTCGTCCGCCGGATCGCCGGCCGTCGCCTGTGCCGCAACGACGGGGGCCACGTGTTCCACGTGGACTACAACCCGCCGAAGGCCGAGGGCGTCTGCGACGAGTGCGGCGGCGAGCTGTACCAGCGCTCGGACGACACCGAGGAGAAGGTGCGGACGCGGCTGGAGGTCTACCACACCGAGACCGAGCCGATCATCGACTACTACGCCCAGCAGGGCCTGGTGGCGACGATCCCCGCGCTCGGCAAGGTGGACGAGGTGACCCAGCGCGCGATCGAGGCGCTGAAGCAGGACAACTGACATTACCGAGCGACGCCGTACGGCCGCGCCGCCCCTCGCCGGGGCAGCGCGGCCGTACGGCGTCGTACGGTGGAACGAGTGCACGGCCGTCCGGCAAGGACCGGGCGGGAACCCTAGGAAGGCGTGACCAGATGGTGGAGATCAAGACCCCCGAGCAGATCGCGAAGATGCGAGTGGCCGGGCTGGTCGTCGCCGAGGCGCTCAAGGCCTGCCGGGAGGCGGTCGCTCCGGGGGTGACCACCCAGGAGCTCAACGACATCGCGGACAAGGTCATCACCGACCACGGCGCCACCTCGAACTTCCGCGCCGACCACGGCGGGCTCTGGTTCCCCGGGGTGATCTGCGCCTCGGTGAACAACGAGGTCGTGCACGGCATCCCCGGCGACCGGGTGCTCCAGGAGGGCGACGTCATCTCGATCGACTGCGGCGCCATCGTGGACGGCTGGCACGGCGACGCGGCGATCACCGTGGCGGTCGGCGAGGTCCGCCCCGAGGTGGAGATGCTCAGCCGGGTCACCGAGGGCTCGATGTGGGCCGGCATCGCCCAGATGAAGAAGGGCAACCGCCTGGCGGACGTCTCCAAGGCGATCGAGGGCTTCATCCGGCGCCAGCCGCTCCCGCCGAAGGGCAAGTGGGGCATCACCGAGGGCTACGGCGGCCACGGCATCGGCACCGCGATGCACATGGAGCCGCACGTGCTGAACTACGTCGAGCGGGGGCGCGGCAAGGGCCCCAAGCTGATCCCCGGCACCGTGCTGGCGATCGAGCCGATGGTCTCGCTGGGCACCCCGCACACCACCGTGCTGGAGGACGACTGGACCGTCGTGACCACCGACGGCACCTGGGCCTCGCACTGGGAGCACTCGGTGGCTGTGACCGAGCAGGGCCCGCTGGTCCTGACGGCCTTCGACGGCGGCCGCGCCGAACTCGCGAAGCTGGGCATCACCGCAGCTCCGGACCCCCTCGGGTAGTCGCGGAGGCGGTCAACTACCGCGTCCGACAACGGATCAGAGCCCTGGGGGTTTGGACCTCCAGGGCTTTTGTCCTATTTTTATCGGCTGGCAGTGGCTTCACTGGCTTCAGCGGCTTCGATCAAGCAGGAGAGTGCAGTGCTCAAGGGATTCCGCGACTTCATGATGCGCGGCAACGTGGTCGACATGGCCGTCGGTGTCGTCATCGGTGCGGCCTTCACCGGCGTGGTGACCGGCTTCGTGTCTGCCTTCCTCACCCCGCTGGTCGGCGTGGTGGTCGGTGCCGCCGGCGACTTCAGCTCCTACAAGGCCAACCTGGGCGGGGTCATCTTCCCGTGGGGGCAGTTCCTCAACGTGCTGATCGCGTTCCTCATGACCGCCGCGGTGCTGTACTTCTGCGTCGTGCTGCCGGTGACCAAGGCCACCGCCCGCTACCTGCCGAAGAAGCCGAAGTCCCCGAAGCGCCCCTGCCCCGAGTGCCTGACCGAGATACCGCAGGCCGCGCGCCGCTGCAGCGCCTGCACCGCCCACGTCGAGCCGCTGGTGGTCAGCCCCGGCCTGTGACGGCCGGACGGGCGGCGCCCGCCGCGTCCGGCGGCCTCGTTTTGGCCCATCGGGCCCACTGGCGTAGGATGGACCGTCGGCTCACTCGTAGCGTGCTCCAGCACGCCCTCTTCCCTCTCGGGGGACGGGGTGGACCCAGGTTCGCACGAGCGTGCCGCATACGGTAGCCGGTCCCGGAAGGTGGATCTCGCAGTTCATGGCTAAGAAGCAAGGCGCCATTGAGATCGAGGGCACCGTGATCGAGTCTCTTCCGAACGCGATGTTCAAGGTCGAGCTGCAGAACGGTCACAAGGTCCTCGCGCACATCAGCGGCAAGATGCGCATGCACTACATCCGCATCCTGCCGGACGACCGGGTCGTGGTGGAGCTCAGCCCCTACGACCTCACGCGTGGCCGGATCGTCTACCGCTACAAGTAAGAACGTCAGATCTAGACCCGGAGAACCTGAAGCATGAAGGTCAAGCCGAGCGTCAAGAAGATCTGCGACAAGTGCAAGGTGATCCGCCGTCACGGCCGGGTCATGGTGATCTGCGACAACCTGCGCCACAAGCAGCGCCAGGGCTGATCAGTTCTCCCCAGCATTTCTCGTAGTACTTCGCGCGACGCGAAAACGTCATAAGCGGGCTACCCGATCCGCCCTTCGCAGGGCGGACTGCCACCCCCGGTCAGAGGCCGGGGCTCCCACACCGTGAGGTGTCGGAGTAGGTAGCACGCAAGACCTCTGAAGAAACACAGGAGCCTTGAATGGCACGCCTCGCCGGCGTTGATCTCCCCCGTGAGAAGCGGATCGAGATCGCCCTTACCTACGTGTACGGCATCGGTCGTACCCGCGCCCAGCAGACCCTGGCCGAGACCGGTGTCAGCCCGGATGTCCGCGTTCGCGACATCTCCGAGGAAGACCTCGTCAAGCTGGGTCAGTACATCGACGCCAACTACACGGTCGAGGGTGACCTCCGCCGTGAGGTGGCCGCCGACATCCGCCGCAAGGTCGAGATCGGCTGCTACGAGGGTCTGCGTCACCGCCGCGGCCTGCCGGTCCGCGGTCAGCGCACCCACACCAACGCGCGTACCCGCAAGGGCCCGCGTCGCGCGATCGCCGGCAAGAAGAAGCCGGGCAAGAAGTAGTCCGTCCCGTCACCGGACATCCCTCCGGCCCGCGGGTCAGCGGACCGACCACCTCAGTAGGAGAACAGACTTATGCCCCCCAAGGGTCGTCAGGCTGCCGGCGCGAAGAAGATCCGCCGCAAGGAAAAGAAGAACGTCGCTCACGGCCACGCGCACATCAAGAGCACGTTCAACAACACCATCGTTTCGATCACCGACCCCGCGGGCAACGTGATCTCCTGGGCCTCCGCCGGCCACGTCGGCTTCAAGGGCTCGCGCAAGTCCACCCCGTTCGCCGCGCAGATGGCCGCCGAGGCCGCTGCCCGTCGCGCGCAGGAGCACGGCATGCGCAAGGTCGACGTCTTCGTCAAGGGTCCGGGCTCCGGCCGTGAGACCGCGATCCGCTCGCTCCAGGCCACCGGCCTGGAGGTGGGCTCGATCCAGGACGTCACCCCCACCCCGCACAACGGCTGCCGTCCGCCGAAGCGCCGCCGCGTCTGACGCAGCGCCTTCGGGCACTGGTGTTCGCTTGACACCGCGTACGGGGTCCCGGTTGGTCCGGGACCCCGTACGCTGGTTCTGTTCGGCATCAAATAGTGGGTGCCGAAGACAACTGGAGGATCTGAAAACATGCTGATCGCTCAGCGTCCCTCGCTGACCGAAGAGGTCGTCGACGAATTCCGCTCGCGGTTCGTGATCGAGCCGCTGGAGCCGGGCTTCGGCTACACCCTCGGCAACTCCCTTCGCCGCACGCTCCTCTCCTCGATCCCCGGTGCCGCTGTCACCAGCATCCGGGTCGACGGCGTCCTGCACGAGTTCACCACCGTGCCGGGCGTCAAGGAGGACGTCACCGACCTCATCCTCAACATCAAGCAGCTGGTCGTCTCCTCGGAGCACGACGAGCCGGTCGTGATGTACCTGCGCAAGCAGGGCCCGGGTGTGGTCACCGCCGCCGACATCGCGCCGCCGGCCGGTGTCGAGGTGCACAACCCCGAGCTGGTCCTCGCCACGCTGAACGGCAAGGGCAAGCTGGAGATGGAGCTGACCGTCGAGCGCGGTCGCGGCTACGTCTCCGCCGTGCAGAACAAGGCTTCCGGCCAGGAGATCGGCCGCATCCCGGTCGACTCGATCTACAGCCCCGTGCTGAAGGTCACCTACAAGGTCGAGGCGACCCGTGTCGAGCAGCGGACCGACTTCGACAAGCTGATCGTCGACGTCGAGACCAAGCCCGCCATGCGCCCGCGTGACGCCATGGCCTCGGCCGGCAAGACCCTGGTGGAGCTGTTCGGTCTCGCCCGCGAGCTGAACATCGACGCCGAGGGCATCGACATGGGCCCGTCCCCCACGGACGCCGCCCTGGCCGCCGACCTGGCGCTGCCGATCGAGGAGCTCGAGCTCACCGTTCGGTCGTACAACTGCCTCAAGCGCGAGGGCATCCACACCGTGGGTGAGCTCGTCGCCCGCTCCGAGGCCGACCTGCTCGACATCCGCAACTTCGGTGCGAAGTCGATCGACGAGGTCAAGGCGAAGCTGGCCGGCATGGGCCTGGCCCTCAAGGACAGCCCGCCCGGGTTCGACCCGACCGCCGCCGCCGACGCCTTCGGCGCCGACGACCTGGACGACGCGGGTTACGCGGAGACCGAGCAGTACTAAGAGTTTGCTGGTGGGGGCGGTTCCCCGGAGCCGCCCCCGTCATCATGAAAGCCGTACGGGCACCGTGTCCGTACGCCCGCTGCGGTACCTGGTACGGCCGCAGTCGGAGATTCAAGGAGTAATTCCATGCCGCGTCCCACCAAGGGTGCCCGCCTCGGCGGCGGCCCCCACCACGAGCCGCTGCTGCTGGCCGGCCTGTGCCGGGAGCTGTTCCAGTACGGCCGCATCACCACGACCGAGGCCAAGGCCCGTCGGATGCGCCCGCTGGCGGAGAAGCTGATCACCAAGGCGAAGAAGGGCGACATCCACAACCGTCGTCTGGTTCGCAAGACGATCACCGACATCTCCGTGCTGCACACCCTCTTCACCGAGATCGCGCCGCGCTACGAGAACCGCCCGGGTGGCTACACCCGTATCACCAAGATCGGTCCCCGTCGTGGCGACAACGCCCCGATGGCCGTGATCGAGCTGGTCGAGGCGCTGACCGTCGCGCAGACCGCCGTCGGCGAGGCCGAGGGTGCCACCAAGCGCGCCGTCAAGGAGGCCGAGGCCAAGGTCGAGGAGACCAAGGTCGAGGACACCAAGGCCGACGAGGCCGAGGCCGAGCAGGCCTGACGCCTTTGGGTGCAGTGCGGGCCCGCTCTCCCATTCCGTGGGGGAGCGGGCCCGTTCCTTCTGTCTGGAGTGAAGCAGTGATCGACGATTGCGCCGAGCGTCCGCCGGTGAAGGACGGCCCGGCCGACGGGTACGTCCGGGTCCGGCTCGACCTCGCCTACCAGGGCGCGGAGTTCTCCGGCTGGGCCCGCCAGCGCGGTGGCCGCCGCACGGTGCAGGAGGAGATCGAGAGCGCGCTGCAGATCGTCACCCGCAGCACCGAGCCGTACCCGCTGACGGTCGCCGGACGGACCGACGCCGGCGTGCACGCGCGCGGCCAGGTCGCCCACGTCGACCTGCCGGCCGAGCTGTGGGCCGCGCACCGCGAGAAGCTGCTGCGCAGGCTGGCCGGGCGGCTGCCCGGGGACGTCCGGATCTACCGGATCGGCGAGGCGCCGGCCGGCTTCGACGCCCGCTTCTCGGCGATCTGGCGCCGCTACGCCTACCGCGTCGCCGACCACCCCGGCGGGGTGGACCCGCTGCTGCGCGGCCATGTGCTCTGGCACGACCGCCCGCTGGACGTCGAGCGGATGAACGCGGCCGCCGCGCTGCTGCTGGGGGAGCACGACTTCGCCGCGTACTGCAAGAAGCGCGAGGGCGCGACGACCATCCGCACGCTGCTGGAACTGCGCTGGGACCGCGTCCCGGTCGACTCCTACGCCTCGCAGGAGGGCTCGCTGGCGGTCGCCACCGTCCGCGCCGACGCCTTCTGCCACAACATGGTGCGGGCCCTGGTCGGCGCGATGCTGCTGGTCGGCGACGGGCACCGGCCGGTGGAGTTCCCCGGCGAGGTGCTGGCCGGCGGGGTGCGCAACTCCGCGGTCAACGTGATCCGGCCGTACGGGCTGACGCTGGAGGAGGTCGGCTACCCGGCCGACGACCAGCTCGCCGAGCGCAGCCGGCTGGCCCGCCGGATCAGGACGCTGCCGGGACAGCCGGTGGTCGGCTAATCCGTTTTGGTCCTGGGCCGCGGCTTGGGAGAATCGTCCGCATGGGACACGTCGAGATTTCGCACCTTGAGTACTACCTGCCGGACGGGCGGGTGCTGTTCGACGACGCGTCCTTCCGGGTCGGCGAGGGCTCCGCGGTCGCCCTGGTGGGCGCCAACGGCGCCGGCAAGACCACCCTGCTGCGCATGATCGCGGGCGACCTCCAGCCGCACGGCGGCTCGGTCACGATCAGCGGCGGCCTCGGCGTGATGCGCCAGTTCGTCGGCACCACCGGGCGCGAGGCTAAGCAGGACGACGAGGACCGGCAGGGCCCGGCCCCGCTGGCCGCCGACGCCTCCGTCCGCGACCTGCTGGTCTCGGTGGCCCCCGAGCGGATCGCCGTCGCCGCCCGCGCGGTCGACGCCGCCGAGCTGGCGATGATCGCCCAGGACGACGAGAAGACGCAGATGGCCTACGCCCAGGCGCTCTCCGACTGGGCCGACGTCGGCGGCTACGACTACGAGACCGACTGGGACGTCTGCACCACGGCGGCCCTCGGGATGCCCTTCGACAAGGCCCAGTGGCGCGGGCTGAACACGCTCTCCGGAGGGGAGCAGAAACGGCTCGTCCTGGAGGCCCTGCTGCGCGGCCCCGAAGAGGTGCTGCTGCTGGACGAGCCGGACAACTACCTGGACGTCCCCGGCAAGCGCTGGCTGGAGGAGGCGATCAAGGCCACCTCCAAGACCGTGCTCTACATCTCGCACGACCGCGAACTGCTCTCCCGCACCGCCGAGAAGATCATCAGCGTCGAGTCGGGCGCGGCCGGCAGCAGCGTCTGGGTGCACGGCGGCGGCTTCGACTCCTTCCACGAGGCCCGCAAGGACCGCTTCGCCCGCTTCGAGGAACTCGGCCGGCGCTGGGACGAGGAGCACGCCAAGCTCAAGAAGCTGGTGGTCACCCTGCGCCAGGCCGCCTCGGTCAGCCACGCGCTGGCCACCCGCTACGCCGCGGCGCAGACCAGGCTGAAGAAGTTCGAGGAGGCGGGCCGCCCGGAGGAGCCGCCCCGCGAGCAGAACATCACCATGCGGCTCAAGGGCGGCCGGACGGGCGTCCGGGCCTTCACCATGGAGCAGCTGGAGCTCACCGGCCTGATGAAGCCGTTCGACCTGGAGGTCTTCTACGGCGAGCGGATCGGCGTGCTGGGCTCCAACGGCTCGGGCAAGTCGCACTTCCTGCGGCTGCTCGCCGGCGACGGGACGGTCGCCCACACCGGCCAGTGGAAGCTGGGCGCCCGTGTCGTGCCGGGCCACTTCCGGCAGACCCACGCCCACCCGGAGCTCTTCGGCCGCACGGTGCGCTCGATCGTCGAGGAGGAGCACGCGCTCAGCCGCGGCGCCGCGATGGGGGCGCTGCGGCGCTACGAGCTGGACCGCCAGGAGGAGCAGAAGTTCGAGTCGCTGTCCGGCGGCCAGCAGGCCCGGCTGATGATCCTCAAGCTCGAACTGGACGGCGTGACGGCGCTGTTGCTGGACGAGCCGACCGACAACCTGGACCTGGAGAGCGCCGAGGCGCTGCAGGCCGGCCTGGAGGCCTTCGACGGCACCGTGTTGTGCGTCACGCACGACCGGTGGTTCGCCAAGACCTTCGACCGCTTCCTGGTCTTCGGCGCGGACGGCCGCGTGTACGAGTCCGCGGACCCGGTCTGGGACGTCACCCGGGTCGAGCGCGAGCGCTGACCGGAGCCCTGCCCGGGCGGTGCGGGAGCGCCGATCGGGGGCCGTCCGGGCCGCTTTCCGGCCCGGCCGCCGAGGGGGGATTTTGACCGACCCCGGCGCGCCCGGTAGCCTGGGTGCTTGTTGTGCGTATTGGCTCGCTCTATCTCACGTGAGAGGTCGGTACGCCGGAGATATCAGGTCGACGACCCAGCGGCTCCCCTTGAATTGCGTCCAAGGCGGCCAGGCTGATGCCCTCGACCGGGTGCTCCTGTCAGGACTCACTCACTGAAAAGCAGAGGCTACGACCGTGCGTACGTACAGCCCCAAGCCCGGCGACGTCCAGCGTCAGTGGCACGTCATCGACGCGACCGACGTCGTGCTCGGCCGCCTGGCCTCCCAGGCCGCCAACATCCTTCGGGGTAAGCACAAGGCGATCTACGCGCCGCACGTTGACACCGGTGACTTCGTCATCATCATCAACGCGGACAAGGTGCACCTGTCGGGTAACAAGAAGACCCAGAAGCTGGCGTACCGCCACAGCGGCTTCCCGGGCGGTCTCCGCTCGGTCCGCTACGACGACCTCCTGGCGAACAACCCGGAGAAGGCCGTCGAGAAGGCCATCAAGGGCATGATCCCCAAGAACACCCTGGGTCGCCAGATGCTCTCGAAGCTGAAGGTCTACTCGGGCGACCAGCACCCCCACGCTGCGCAGCAGCCGGTGCCGTTCGAGATCACCCAGGTCGCGCAGTAACTCCGGCCACCTAGCCCCCCAACACTGAAAAGAGCTGAGGAACACCGTGGCCGAGACCACTGAAACCCTTGAGGTCGACTTCGACGAGACCGTCGTCGAGGGCGAGTTCACCTCCGAGGAGAGCTACACCTCCGAGTCGCTGGCCGGCCGCTTCGGCGAGGCCGTCCCCGGCGCCGGCCTTGGCCGCCGCAAGGAGGCGATCGCCCGCGTGCGCATCGTCCCGGGCACCGGCGTCTGGAAGATCAACGGTCGCACCCTGGAGAACTACTTCCCCAACAAGGTGCACCAGCAGACCGTGAACGAGCCCTTCAAGCTGCTGGAGCTGGACGGTCGTTACGACGTCGTCGCCCGCATCTCGGGTGGCGGCACCTCCGGTCAGGCCTACGCGCTGCGCCTCGGCGTGGCCCGCGCCCTGAACGAGGCCGACGTGGACAACAACCGCGCCGCCCTCAAGAAGGCCGGCTTCCTGATGCGTGACGCGCGTGCCGTCGAGCGCAAGAAGGCCGGTCTCAAGAAGGCCCGTAAGGCCCCGCAGTACAGCAAGCGCTAGTCGCGCCCGAGGGGGTGTGTGCCGCCCTGGTGGTGCACACCCCCGGTTGCGCTCTCACGCCCCGGAGTACCCCGTGTACTCCGGGGCGTCGTGCTCCCCGCGCATGGTGCGAAGGCCGGGGATTCGATCGAATGGACTGCCGGGTTTACCTGCCAGCAGCGGTGATGGAGGACGGGACAGTGGGACGACTCTTCGGTACGGACGGCGTACGCGGTGTGGCCAACGTGGGGCTGACGGCGGAGCTCGCGCTCGGGCTGTCCGTCGCGTCGGCGCACGTCCTCGGTGAGGCGGGGGCCTTCGACGGCCACCGGCCGGTCGCGGTGGTCGGCCGCGACCCGCGCGCCTCGGGCGAGTTCCTGGAGGCCGCGGTCATCGCCGGCCTGGCGAGCGCGGGCGTCGACGTACTGCGGGTCGGCGTGCTGCCCACCCCGGCGGTGGCCTACCTCACCGGCGCCCTCGGCGCCGACTTCGGCGTGATGCTCTCCGCCAGCCACAACGCGATGCCGGACAACGGCATCAAGTTCCTCGCCCGGGGCGGCCACAAGCTGGACGACCGGATCGAGGACGCCATCGAGGCGCACTACCGCGCCCACGCCGTCGGCGGCGAGGAGTGGAAGCGCCCGACCGGCGAGGCCGTCGGCCGGGTCCGCGAGTACACCGAGGGCTTCGACAAGTACGTCGCCCACCTGATCGGCGTGCTGCCCAACCGCCTGGACGGCATCCGGGTCGTCATCGACGGCGCGCACGGCGCGGCCGCCTACGTCGCCCCCGAGGCGTTCGCCCGGGCCGGCGCCGAGGTCGTCCACACCCTGGGGGCGGAGCCCACCGGTCTCAACATCAACGACGGCGTCGGCTCCACCCACCTGGACCGGCTGCAGGCCGCGATGAAGGAGTACCGGGCCGACCTCGGCATCGCGCTCGACGGCGACGCCGACCGCTGCCTGGCCGCCGACGCGGAGGGCAACGAGGTCGACGGCGACCAGATCATCGCGATCCTGGCCGTCGCCATGAAGGAGGCCGGCACCCTGCGCGGCAACACCGCCGTCGCCACCGTGATGTCCAACCTGGGCTTCAAGCTGGCGATGGAGCGCGAGGGCGTGGAGCTGGTGCAGACCGCGGTTGGCGACCGCTACGTGCTGGAGGCGATG
Organism: Kitasatospora sp. NPDC028961; assembly: GCF_055564815.1. Lineage (NCBI taxonomy): Bacteria > Bacillati > Actinomycetota > Actinomycetes > Kitasatosporales > Streptomycetaceae > Kitasatospora > Kitasatospora sp. NPDC028961. The sequence goes on from NZ_JBVHVO010000001.1 coordinate 837,247, forward strand.
AAGGAGCACGGCTTCGCGCTCGGCGGCGAGCAGTCCGGCCACGTCATCCTGCTGGACCACGCCACCACCGGTGACGGCACCCTGACCGGTCTGATGCTGGGCGCCCGGCTGGCCGCCACCAAGCAGCCGCTGGCCGACCTGGCCGCCGTGATGACCCGGCTTCCGCAGCTGCTGATCAACGTCAAGGGCGTGGACAAGGGCCGGGTGAACTCCTGCGTCGAGCTGTCCGCGGCGGTCGCCGAGGCCGAGGCCGAGCTGGGCTCCACCGGTCGGGTGCTGCTGCGCCCCTCGGGCACCGAGCCGCTGGTCCGGGTGATGGTCGAGGCCGCCGACCAGGTGCAGGCCAAGGCCGTCGCCGAGCGGCTGGCCGAGGCCGTCCGCACGTACCTGGGCTGACGCCCGCTCAGCGTGCGAGCAGGGCCCCCGCCGTGACGAACGGCGGGGGCCCTGCGGCGTTCTGGCGGGGCGGCCCGGGTCAGAGCTTGCGCAGCAGCGCGCGGCGGACCTTGTGGTCCTGGCCCTTCTGCAGGACGAGGGTCGCGCGGCCGCGGGTGGGCAGCACGTTCTCCAGCAGGTTCGGCTTGTTGATGGTGCGCCAGACCTGGCGGCCGTACTCCATCGCCTCCTCCTCCGGCACCTCGGTGAAGCGGCGGAAGTAGGAGTTCGGGTCCTGGAAGGCGGTCTGCCGCAGCTTGCGGAAGCGGTCCAGGTACCAGTTCTCGATGTCGTCGGTGCGGGCGTCGACGTAGATGGAGAAGTCGAAGTAGTCGGTGACCGCGAGCCTGGTCCGGCCGTCGGTCCCGGGCAGGGCCGGCTGGAGCACGTTCAGGCCCTCGACGATGAGGATGTCCGGACGCTCCACGGTCAGCCGCTCGCCGGGCACGATGTCGTACACCAGGTGCGAGTACACCGGCGCGGTGACCAGCTCCTTGCCGGCCTTCACGTCCGCCACGAAGCGCATCAGCGCACGGCGGTCGTAGGACTCCGGGAAGCCCTTGCGGGCCATCAGGCCGCGCCTGCGCAGCTCGGCGTTGGGCAGCAGGAACCCGTCGGTGGTGACCAGCTCGACCCGGGGGTGCTCGGGCCAGCGGGCCAGCAGCGCCTGGAGCAGACGGGCGGTGGTGGACTTGCCGACCGCGACGGAGCCGGCCACGCCGATGATGAACGGCGTGCGGGTGCGTTCGGTGTCCGGCGTGTCCAGGAAGGTGCCCAGCGCGCCCCGCAGGTCGTGGGTGGCGTGGATGTAGAGGTTCAGCAGGCGGGACAGCGGCAGGTAGACGTCACGGACCTCGTCCAGGTCGAGGGCGGTACCGAGACCGCGCAGCCGTTCCACCTCCTCGGCGGTCAGCGGCAGCGGCGTACGCTCGCGCAGCGCGCTCCACTCGGCCCGGCTGAGGTCCACGTAGGGGGACGGCGACGGGCCGGGCGTGGCGGCGCCCCGCGTACAGAGTTCGGTCAGCACATGCTCCATTGTGGGCCGTAGCGGCGTTCACGGTGGCTGTGGTGTCGGTCACGCACGGTGGGGGAAGGGTGCGAATGGGGCGTCCCGGGCGCCCTTATGCTGGCACGCATGTGCGGAATCGTTGGATACGTGGGCTCTCAGCCCGCCCTTGATGTAGTAATCGCAGGCTTGCAGCGACTGGAGTACCGGGGCTACGACTCGGCCGGTGTCGCGGTGCAGGTGCAGGGCTCCGACGGGCAGTGGAGCCTCGCCACCGACAAGCGGGCGGGCAAGCTCGCCAACCTGGAGAAGTCGCTCGCCGAGACCCCTCTTCCCGGCGGCACCACCGGCATCGGCCACACCCGATGGGCCACCCACGGCGGCCCGACGGACGCCAATGCCCACCCCCACCTGGACGACGCCGTCCGGGTGGCCGTGGTCCACAACGGCATCATCGAGAACTTCGCCCAGCTGCGGGCGGAGCTGACCGAGCGCGGCCGCACGCTGCGCTCCGAGACGGACACCGAGGTCGTCGCGCACCTGCTGGCCGAGGTGTACGAGGGCGACCTCGCGGAGGCCATGCGGGTCGTCTGCCGCCGGCTGGACGGCGCGTTCACCCTCGTCGCCGTGCACGCCGACGCGCCGGACGTGGTGGTCGGCGCGCGCCGCAACTCGCCGCTGGTGGTCGGGCGCGGCGAGGGCGAGAACTTCCTCGCCTCGGACGTGGCCGCGTTCATCGCCCACACCCGCGAGGCGATCGAGCTCGGTCAGGACCAGGTCGTCGAGCTGCGCCGGGACGGCGTCACGGTGACCGACTTCGACGGCAACCCGGCCGAGGTGCGCGAGTACCACGTCGACTGGGACGCCTCGGCCGCCGAGAAGGGCGGCTACGACTACTTCATGCTCAAGGAGATCGCCGAGCAGCCGAAGGCCGTCGCCGACACCCTCCTCGGCCGGATCGGCACCGACGGCCGGCTCACCCTCGACGAGCTGCGGATCTCGGACGCTGACCTGCGCTCGGTGGACAAGGTCGTCATCGTCGCCTGTGGCACGGCCTTCCACGCCGGCATGATCGCCAAGTACGCGATCGAGCACTGGACCCGCATCCCCTGCGAGGTCGAGGTCGCCTCGGAGTTCCGCTACCGCGACCCGATCATGGGCCCGGGCACGCTGGTCATCGCTATCTCGCAGTCCGGCGAGACCATGGACACCCTGATGGCGCTGCGGCACGCGCGCGAGCAGGGCGCCAAGGTGCTGGCGATCTGCAACACCAACGGCTCGACCATCCCGCGCGAGTCGGACGCGGTGCTCTACACGCACGCCGGCCCGGAGGTGGCGGTCGCCTCCACCAAGGCGTTCCTGACCCAGCTGGTCGCCTGCTACCTGGTCGCGCTCTACCTGGGCCAGGTGCGCGGCACCAAGTGGGGCGACGAGATCTCCGCGGTCATCAAGGAGCTCGGCGACGCGCCCAAGCAGGTCGAGCAGGTGCTCCAGACCATGGAGCCGGTGCGCGAGCTGGCGCGTTCGCTGGCCGACGCCAAGTCCGTGCTGTTCCTCGGCCGGCACGTCGGCTTCCCGGTGGCCCTGGAGGGCGCGCTCAAGCTCAAGGAGCTGGCGTACATGCACGCCGAGGGCTTCGCGGCGGGCGAGCTGAAGCACGGGCCGATCGCGCTGATCGAGGAGGGGCTGCCGGTCGTGGTGGTCGTGCCGTCGCCGCGCGGGCGGTCGATCCTGCACGACAAGATCGTCTCCAACATCCAGGAGATCCGGGCCCGCGGTGCGCGCACCATCGTCATCGCGGAGGAGGGCGACGAGGCGGTCGTCCCGTACGCGGACCACCTGATCCGCATCCCCGTGACGCCGACCCTGCTGCAGCCGCTGGTCTCCACCGTGCCGCTGCAGGTCTTCGCCTGCGAGCTGGCCACGGCCAAGGGCCACGAGGTCGACCAGCCGCGCAACCTGGCGAAGTCGGTCACCGTCGAGTAGCCGATCGCCGTTCTGACTCGGGTGGTGCCCCTGCGGTGGCTGCGTCCTACCGCAGGGGCACTGTGTCGAGCGGCGGGGGGAACGGGGCGGGTCGATCAGCTTCGCTGAACGGGACCTCGTCGCGGTCGCGGTGGCTGCCGTGGTCGACCGGTCCTTGACCGGGGCGGGCGACGTCACCTCGAAGACCATGAGGCCGTCGGCCGCCGGCGGCCGGGAGCCGGCGCTCGGGCTCGGGAAGTGCCCCGACCGGACTGATGGTGCCGCCGGGGGTGAACCGTCCGGTCGGCGCGGCCGGGCCCCGCTCGGTTGGGCCACGCCCCGCGCGATCGGGCCCCGCGTGATGGGGCCCCGCGCGATGGGGCCCTGGTGGCCCGGAAGGTCGAACTCGATCGCGGCCTTTCGGACGAACTGCCGGTCGAGCGGCGCGGACGCGGCCTCGTGCGCTCCGTCCGGCGTGGCGTCAGGACGATGTCGCCCCCGATCGGCACGCCTTGAAGCCGGCGGTGTTCCCGCCCAGGGACGCTCGGAGGGCTTCCCCGGGCCCGGCGGGGCGCTCGACCGCCGGCGTGGCGACCCCGGCCCTTCTCCTTACTGCCTCTCCTTGCTTCCACCGGCCCTCGTGGGCGACACGGTAGGCGTTCGCGAAGCGGGGGGACTGGGGTGGGTGGGTCTGCGGGGCGGCCGCCCGCGGCGTCGGCTCGTGGCAGGTGTCGCTCGGCCACGACGCGGGCGTAGCGTCGGCGGTAGTCGTTGCCGAGGATCAGCCGAGGGTTAGGGGCTTGCGCATGCGCCGTGCTCACCGTGTCGAACAGGTCCGGGCCGCCGAGGCCGAACTGATGGCCCGGCTGCCCGAGGGCACCCTGATGCAACGGGCCGCCGCCGGTCTCGCCGCCACCTGCGCGCGACTGCTGACGCGCCGTCGCGGCCGGGTTTACGGGAGCCGGGTGGTGGTGCTCGCGGGCAGCGGGGACAACGGGGGTGACGCGCTGTACGCCGGCGCGGCACTGGCCCGGCGGGGCGCGCGGGTGACGGCGGTACTGCTCGCGCCCGAGCGCGCGCACGCGGACGGGCTGGCCGCGCTGCGGGCCGCGCGCGGGCGGGTCGTACGGGAGCAGGAAGTCGGCCTGGCCGACTTCTCGCGCGCGGACCTGGTGCTGGACGGCATCGTGGGCATCGGCGGCCGGGGCGGGCTGCGCCCGGAGGCGGAGCCGTACGCACGGGCGGCGCGTCGGGGTGTGGTGGTCGCGGTGGACGTGCCCAGCGGTGTGGACGCCGACACCGGTGAGGTGGCGGGAGTGGCGCTGCGGGCGGACGTCACGGTCTGCTTCGGCACCCACAAGCCCGGACTGTTGATCGATCCAGGAGCCTCCTACGCCGGTGCGGTGCAGCTGGTGGAGATCGGGTTGGAGCTGCCGACGGCCGACGTGGAGGCCCTGCAGCACGCCGAGGTGGCGGCGCTGCTGCCGGTCCCGGGAGCGGAGAGCGACAAGTACCGGCGCGGCGTCGTCGGGGTGGCGGCCGGCTCGGCGACGTATCCGGGGGCCGCACTGCTGGCGGTCGCCGGGGCGCTGCGCGGTGGCGCGGGGGCGGTGCGGTACGTCGGCACGGCGGCCGAGGAGGTGGTGCGACGGTTCCCCGAGGTGCTGGTCACCGAGGGCGGACCGGCCGGGGCCGGGCGGGTGCAGGCCTGGGTGGTCGGCCCGGGCGGCGGGGACGGAGCCCGGCAGACGCTCGGCGAGGCGCTGGCGAGCGACGTGCCCGTGCTGGTGGACGCGGACGGGCTCACCGAACTGGGCCGACTCGGCCCGCAGGCCCTGACCGGGCGGACGGCGCCCACGCTGCTCACCCCGCACACCGGTGAGGCGGCCCGGCTCCTGGCAGGGGCGGGGGCTGGGGGCACCGCACCGCCGCCGGCCGACGACCTGGCCGCCGCCCGGCTGACCACCGCGCGCCGACTCGCCGCCGCGTACCGGGCGACGGTGCTGCTGAAGGGCTCCACCACGGTGATCGCGGACCCGGGAGGCGCGGTGCGGGTCAACCCGACCGGCACCCCGTGGCTGGCGACGGCCGGGAGCGGCGACGTCCTCGCCGGCCTGGCCGGCTCCCTGCTGGCGGCCGGCCTGACCGCGCTGGACGCGGCATCGGTGGCGGCGTACCTGCACGGCCTGGCCGGCCGCCGCGCAGCGGGGCTGGCGGGGGGAGCGGGCGCGGGTTTGGCGGCGGGTGTTGGCGTGGCGAGCGACGAGGGGGCGCTGGGCGTGCCGGGTGCCCCGGTCACCGCGTTGCAGGTGGCGGGGGCCCTGTCGGCGGTCTGGCGCGATGTGCGGGCGTCCGCTGGGGTCGCTGGGGCCGTGGGGGCTGGCGAGGAATAGGTCGACCGGTCTACATAGTGGGTGGATTGCGTGCGCTCGCCTCGCCCGGAGCGGAGTGGGAAGTCGGCCGGGCCGACTTCTCGTGCAGGGGCAGCGGAGAGCAACTGAAGATGTAGACCGGTCTACATATTTGGTGCCAGATGCCTGTGAGCCTCTGAAGAGCAGAGGCCGGAGTGGGAAGTCGGACAGGTCGACTTCCCACTCCGGCGTTTGGTCCTGGGGGGCGGGGCCGGCCTCGGAAGGTAGACCGGTCTACATATTTGCCCGTGGTGATTCGCCCGGTAGCGAGTGCGGGGGCGGGCGGCGACCGCCGGGGGAGCAGGAAGTCGGCCGGGCCGACTTCCTGCTCCCACGCCGGCCCGGGCCCGGCCGCCCCGGCGGCGCCCGCGCCCCGGTGCCGCGGGTGCCGCAGGTGCCGCGGGTGCTCCGGCGGCGCCCGCGCCCCGGTGCTGTGGGTGCCGCAGGTGCCGCGGGTGCTCCGGCCCCGGTGGGAACCGGTGGTGCTTCGGGGGCGTCGGGGACGAGGTGGCGGGGTGTAGGGGCGGGTCGGCGGGTGGGGGCCGGGCCGCCGCGCCGACGGGCCGTTCGGCGAGGACCATGAGACGTCTGGGAGACTGACCCTGATGACAACTGCGAACACGACCGGCACGGCCACTCTCACCGACGGCGTACGGGCTGAGGCGACCATCGATCTGGCCGCCCTGCGCGGCAACCTCGCCGCGTTGCGCGAGCGCGTCGGCGCCGCCACGGTGATGGCCACGGTCAAGGCGGACGCCTACGGCCACGGCGCGGTCCGCTGTGCCCGCGAGGCGGTCGCCGCAGGCATCGGCTGGCTCGGCACCGCCCTCCCGCAGGAGGCGCTGGCTCTGCGCGCCGCCGGGATCCGCCCCGACCAGGCCCGCATCCTCTGCTGGCTCTGGACGCCTGGCGGCCCCTGGCGCGAGGCGCTGCTCGCCGACATCGACGTCTCCGTCAGCGCCCAGTGGGCGCTGGACGAGCTGCTCGCCGCCGTCCGCGCGACCGGTGTCCCGGCCCGGGTGCACCTGAAGGCCGACACCGGCCTCGGCCGCAACGGCTGCCAGCCGCACGACTGGCCGGAGCTGGTCGGCGCGGCGCGCCGCGCCGAGGCCGAGGGCCTGCTCACGGTGGTCGGCGTCTGGTCGCACTTCGCGGCGGCGGACGAGCCCGGCCACCCGTCCATCCAGGCCCAGCTGGACGCGTTCCGCGAGGCGCTCGCGTACGCGGAGGCGGCCGGGCTGCGCCCCGCGGTGCGGCACCTCGCCAACTCCCCGGCCACCCTGCTGCTCCCGCAGTCGCACTACGACCTGGTCCGTACCGGCCTGGCGATGTACGGGCTCTCGCCTGTCCCGGAGGTCGGCTCGCCGGCCGACTTCGGGCTGCGCCCGGTGATGGCGCTGACCGCCCGGCTGGCCCTGGTCAAGCACGTGCCCGGCGGGCACGGCGTCAGTTACGGCCACCACTACACCACGCCCGGCCCGACCACCCTGGGTCTGGTGCCGGTGGGCTACAGCGACGGCATCCCCCGGCACGCCAGCGGCACCGGCCCGGTGCAGATCGCGGGCAAGTGGCGCACGGTGGCCGGTCGGGTGGCGATGGACCAGTTCGTCGTCGACCTCGGCGGCGACACCCCCGCGGTCGGCGACGAGGTGCTGCTGTTCGGCAACGGCGAGCAGGGCGAGCCGACCGCCGAGGACTGGGGCCGGGCCTGCGGCACCATCTCCTACGAGATCGTGACCCGGATCGGTGCCCGGGTGCCGCGCCGCTACCTGGGCGCGACCGCCGAGGCCCCGACGGCCGCGGGCGCGGCGACCGAGGGCGCGAGCGTATGAGCGAGGAGGCCGGCTCCGGTCCGGTCGCGGCGGTGGCCAAGGCGGCCGGTGCGGCCTCCGGGGTGAGCCGGGCCGGTCTGATCGGGATCTCGGTCGGCGTGGTCGCGGCCGGCGCGGCCGCCGGTGTGGCGATCGAGCGGCTGACCGTCGGCCGGGCCACCCGCCGCCGGGCCCGCGCGGAGCTGGACGCCAACGCCCCGTACGGCTCGCTCCGCGGGCGCCCGTGCACGGTGACCGCCGCCGACGGCACCGAGCTGTACATCGAGCTGGACGGCACCGGCTGGCCCGAGCCCGTCAGCGTCCGGCCCGAGGAGCACACGGAAGAGCACCCGGAAGAACGCCCGGACGACGAGGTCGTCGCAGCCCCAGGCCCAGGCCCGGCCCCTGGTACCAGTGCTGCCGCCCGCCGCGGCTGGTTCGTCCGCCGCCGGACGGACGGCCCCGGCACCGCTACCGGCTCTGGCACCGGCACCGGCGACGGACCGGTCGACCGGAGAGGGCTGCCCGGTCTGCTGGGCGGCTCCGGGGCGCTGGTGCGGGCCGGCCGACGCTCGGGCCTCGGCCCCGCCGCCGCCGTCGGGCGGCGCGAACCGCTGACCGTGGTGTTCTGCCACGGCTACTGCCTCAACCAGGACAGCTGGCACTTCCAGCGGGCCGCGCTGCGCGAGGGCATGCGCCTGGTCTTCTGGGACCAGCGCAGCCACGGCCGGTCCGAGCGCTCCCGCTCGTTCCTGGCCGGTGAACTCGCGAGCATCGACCAGCTGGGCGGGGACCTCAAGGCGGTGATCGACGCCGTCGCACCGACCGGCCCGCTGGTCCTGGTCGGCCACTCGATGGGTGGGATGACGGTGATGGCGCTCGCCGACCAGGAGCCGGAGCTGTTCCGGGAACGGGTCGCCGGGGTCGCGCTGATCGGCACGCTGGCAGGGGACTGGGAGGCCGTGACGCTCGGTCTGCCGGCGGTCGGCGCCAAGCTGTTCAAGAAGGTCGCACCCGGGGTGATGAAGCTGCTCGGCCGCCAGGTCGAGCTGGTCGAGGCGACCCGGCGGCTCGGCGCGGACGTCAGCGCCGTCTTCTACCGGAAGTTCTCCTTCGGGGGGAAGGACGTCGACCCGGGCGTGGTGCGGTTCGCCGAACAGTTGCTCGACGCCACGCCGATCGACGTGGTGGCCGAGTTCTACCCGGTGTTCGGCGCGCACGAGAAGACCGCCGCGCTGGCGGCCCTGCGGGGCATCCCCACCCTGGTGCTCGCCGGCACCAAGGACCTGCTGACCCCGCCCGCGCACAGCGAGGCGATGGCCGAGCAGCTGCCCGGTGCCGAGCTGCTCCTGGTGGAGGACGCCGGGCACCTGGTGATGCTGGAGCGCCCGGACCTCGTCGACCAGCGGCTGGTCGCGCTGCTCAAACAGGCGGTCGACTACCGCGGCGCGGCGCCGCTGCCCTCCTCGGTGGGCGAGACGCCGTAGCGGCCCGGGCCACCGGCGCACGCCCGGCCGGGGATGTGGCACCGTAGCGGAGGCGCCCGGCGGTCGGTGCGCCGCAGTACGGATCGAAGGGCTTGAATCGCGCATGGGCTCGCACGCCACTCTCACCGTCGCCACTCCCGAGCGGATGGGCCGACTCGGCCGGGAGCTGGCCGCGCTGCTGCGGCCGGGGGACCTGGTGCTGCTCTCGGGGGAGCTGGGGGCCGGGAAGACCACGCTCACCCGGGGCCTGGGGGAGGGCCTCCAGGTGCGCGGGGCGGTCACCTCGCCGACCTTCGTGATCGCCCGGGTGCACCCGTCGCTGGTCGGCGGCCCGGCGCTGGTGCACGTGGACGCGTACCGGCTGGGCGGGGACCTGGACGAGATGGAGGACCTCGACCTGGACGTCTCGCTGCCGGAGTCGGTGGTCGTGGTCGAGTGGGGCGAGGGCAAGGTCGAACGGCTCGCCGAGAGTCGGCTGGAGGTCCGGATCGAGCGCGCCATCGGCGCCGAGGCGGACGACGACGACCTGGACCCGCGCCGGGTGCTGCTGACCGGGATCGGGTCGCGCTGGACCGGGGTGGAGCTGGCCGCGCTGGCCTGAGCCGACGAGCGCCGGCGGGCACGCACGGACGTCGGCCGACACAAGTGAATACCCACGGGCACGGGCCGATACCGACGGTTGCCGACAGACTGTCGGCAAAGTGTTGCGGGCGGGGTGCCGGGCGTGATGGGATGGGTGTCGCGGTTAGGTCTGCCTAACTAGGGAGGCGCCATGTCGAGCACCACCCCCGCCCCGGAGCGCGCGCCGCGCGGTACCGGGGCCGGAGAGCCCGCCCGCAGCGTCCAGGGCGCGCCGATGCGGGCCCTGCTGGCCGCGTGTGCGGCCGCGGAGGCGGTCTCCACTCCGCCGGAGCGCCGGGCGAGCACGGCACCGGCCGAACCGGTGGCCGACACGCCCCGCGCGGCCTGACACTCGACACCCGCCCCGAACCGGGCACCGCACCCGAGCCGGATACCCCCGAAGCGGGCCAGCCGCCCGCCCCGGGCCTGCGGGTCGCGCGTCCTCAGGCGATCACGACGACCTTGGTGCCGCTCGGCGCGAAGTCCCAGAGCAGCTGCCCCTCCGCCCGACCGCTGCGGATCCCGCCGGTCTTGGTCTTCGGGTCGGCTGACGGGGTGGCGCCGTCCACGGCCGCGCTGAAGCCGAACACCACGCCGTTCTGCTGGGCGAAGCGCACCACGTGCTCGATCTGCCGGCCGTCCGTGCCCGTGCTGGTGGCGGCCCGGCTGTACACCGGGTAGCTGCCGGGGGTCGGCTCCACCGAGCCCGGGGTGACCGCGAAGGAGGCCACCACCTGCGGGTTCTTCTTGGGGTCGACCAGCCAGACGTAGTGGCTGCCGGCCGAGTAGACGACCCGCAGACCGGCCCCCGAGGTGGTCGGGAGCGCGGGGACGGTCGGGGTGGCCGAGGCGGTCGGGGTGGCCGACGCGGACGGTCCGCCGGACGAGGCGGTGGTGCTCGCGGTCGGCCCGGTGGCGCCTGCGCGGTCCTGTGCGCCGTTGGCCTGGAAGGCCAGCAGGCTCACCACCGCCAGGGCCCCCAGGGTCAGCCCCGTGACCACCACTCCAGGACCCATCTTCGCCACGTGTCGCTCCCACCGCCGTCCCAAAACCCGTCGGCCCCATCGTGCCAGGTCCGCTCGTTCCCGCCCGCACCCCGTAGGACGTGTGTTCCGAACCAGGACGCCTTGTCGATCGGGCGGACCAGGACCGGAGGCGGTCCACGGCTCCGACCGGTCTAACCTTGACCCGTGCTGCTGCTCGCGTTCGACACCGCTACCCCCGCCGTCACCGCCGCCGTCCACGACGGCACGGCCGTCCTCGCCGAGACCGACCAGGTCGACGCCAGGCGCCACGGTGAACTGCTCCTCCCCGCCATCGACCGGGTGCTGCGGGAGGCCGGTGTCGACAAGCACCGGCTGACCGGCATCGCGGTGGGCGTCGGCCCCGGCCCCTACACGGGCCTGCGGGTCGGCCTGGTGACCGCCGCCGCGCTCGGCCACGCGCTGGGCGTCCCGGTGCACGGCGTCTGCACCCTGGACGCGATCGCCCACCGGGCGCGCGCCGAGGGCCTCGCCGGGCAGCCGTTCACGGTGGCCACCGACGCGCGCCGCAAGGAGGTCTACTGGGCCTCGTACGACGCGGACGGCCGTCGCACCGAGGGCCCCGCCGTGGACCGCCCGGCCGAGCTGACGCCGCGGCCGCGGGCCGTCGGCGCCGGTGCGCTGCTGTACCCGGAGGCCTTCCCCGGCGCGCACGGGCCCGAGCACGTCTCCGCCGGCGCACTGGCCGACTTCGCCGCCGCCGAGCTGGCCGCCGGGCGGGAGCTGCTGCCCAACGTGCCGCTGTACCTGCGCCGCCCGGACGCCCAGGTGCCCGCCGGCTACAAGGCGGTGCTCCCGGCGTGACCGGCCCGAACGGCGCGCACGGCCCGACCAGCCCGACCAGCCCGACCAGCCCGAACGGCGCGCACGGCCCCGACGGACCGGGCCACGGCACCACGCTGCGCCCGATGCGCTGGTGGGACATCGCGCCGGTGATGGAGCTGGAGCTGGCGCTCTTCCCCGAGGACGCCTGGTCGACCGGGATGTACTGGTCCGAGCTGGCCGAGGCCCATCGCGGCGGTACCCGCCACTACACCGTGGCCACCACCCCGGACGGCGCGATCGTCGGCTACGCCGGGCTGATGGCGGTGGCCGGCGAGGGCGATGTGCAGACCATCGCCGTCGACACGCGGCACCAGGGCACCGGCCTCGGCGCGCTGCTGCTCACCGACCTGATCCGGGAGGCCGCCCGGCGCGACTGCGCGGAACTGCTGCTGGAGGTGCGGGTGGACAACCCGCGCGCCCAGCGGCTCTACGAGCGCTTCGGCTTCGAACCCGTCGGCATCCGGCGCAACTACTACCAGCCGGCCGGCATCGACGCGCTGGTGATGCGCCTCGACCACCCCAGTACTGACCCGAAGGACCTGAAGGAAGACCGCCATGGCTGACGAACCGCTCGTCCTCGGCATCGAGACCTCCTGCGACGAGACCGGCGTCGGCATCGTGCGCGGCACCACCCTGCTCGCCGACGCGGTGGCCTCCAGCGTCAACGACCACGCCCGGTTCGGCGGTGTGGTGCCCGAGATCGCCAGCCGCGCGCACCTGGAGGCGATGGTCCCGACCATCCAGCGCGCCCTGGACACCGCCGGCATCAAGGCGAGCGACCTCGACGGCATCGCCGTCACCGCGGGCCCCGGCCTGGCGGGTGCGCTGCTCGTCGGCGTGAGCGCCGCCAAGGCCTACGCCTGGGCGCTGGACAAGCCGCTCTACGGGGTCAACCACCTGGCCTCGCACATCTGCGTGGACCAGCTGGAGCACGGCCGCCTGCCCTCGCCGACGATGGCCCTGCTGGTCTCCGGCGGGCACTCCTCGCTGCTGCTCAGCGAGGACATCACCCGTGACGTCCGCCCGCTCGGTGCGACCATCGACGACGCGGCCGGCGAGGCCTTCGACAAGGTCGCCCGGGTGCTCGGCCTCGGCTTCCCCGGCGGTCCGGTGGTGGACCGCACCGCCCGTGAGGGCGACCCCAAGGCGATCGCCTTCCCCCGGGGCCTGAGCGGCCCGAAGGACCCGGCGTACGACTTCTCGTTCTCCGGCCTGAAGACCGCCGTCGCCCGCTGGGTGGAGGCCAAGCGCCGGGCCGGCGAGGAGGTGCCGATCGCGGACGTCGCGGCCTCGTTCCAGGAGGCGGTGACCGATGTGCTGACCCGGAAGGCGGTCAAGGCCTGCAAGGAGAACGGCGTCGACCACCTGATGATCGGCGGTGGCGTGGCGGCCAACTCCCGGCTGCGCGAGATGGCCCAGCAGCGCTGCGACAAGGCGGGCATCCGGCTGCGGGTGCCGCGTCCGGGCCTGTGCACCGACAACGGGGCGATGGTCGCCGCGCTGGGGTCCGAGATGGTCTGGCGCGACCGCGCGCCCTCGTCCTTCGACCTGTCGGCCGACTCCTCGCTGCCCGTCACCGAGGTGCACGTCCCGCACACGGACGTGCACGGCCAGGCGTACCAGGCGCTGGGCGGCGGTCGGTGACCACCACCGCCGCGATGTGGGAGGCGCGGGCCGCCGACGGCCGCGGGGCCGAGCTGTCGGCCTGGGTCCGCGAGGTCGTGCTGCCCGCGCTGCGCGGCTCGGCCGGCCTGGTCCGCGCCGAGCTGTTCGGTGCGCCGGGCGACCGGGTGCTGCTGATCACCTGGTGGACGGCGGAGCCGGTGCCCGTCCCCGAGCCGCCCGCCGCACTGATCGGCCGCCCGGTGCACCGCTGGTCCTTCGCCAGCGAGCACCTGGAGTCCAGCGAGCACCCGGAGTCCAGCGAGTCCCCGGAGACCGGGGCGGGCCCGGAGACCTGCGTGAACCCGGCGTCCGGGGCGGACCCGGAGTAGCGAGCTGCCGGGCCTGTCCGGGAACCGAACGGCCGGCCACTACCGTGCATAGCTGAGAGCATGCTGGACGGTAGCTGGGAGCGCGGCGCGGTGGAGCGGTACGGGCGGGGCAGGACGAGGACGTACGCGGTGGGGGCGCTGGCCCTGCTGGCCGCCGCCACCGGCTGTGGCAGCGGCGGCACGGGCGCCGGGCCCGCGGCGACCGCCGCGACGACGCCGGCGGCCGGGCAGCGGCCGTCCGCCGCGGCGAGTCCGTCGCCCACGGCGACACCCGCCGCGGTGCCCGCCGCCGGGGAGGCGGCGGCCTGGGCGAAGTGGAACCTCAAGCCGCTGCCGCCCGCCCCGCCGGCGCCGGCCGACAAGCCGGTCAAGCTCGAACGGACCGGCCCCGTACCGGTGTTCAGCGAGGTGAAGACCACCGACAAGGTCGTCTTCGTGACCATCGACGACGGCGCCGAGAAGGACCCGAAGTTCGTCGAGATGCTGACCGACCTCAAGGTGCCGGTCTCGATGTTCCTGACCCGGGACATCGTCAAGGACAACTACGGCTACTTCAAGCCGCTCCAGGCGCTCGGCAACCACATCCACAACCACACCGTCGACCACGCCCAGATGAGCAAGGTCGCGCCGGAGAAGCAGAAGTCCGAGATCTGCGACGCCCAGTCCGCGCTGACCCAGCAGTACGGCACCGCGCCGCTGCTGTTCCGCCCGCCGTACGGGGACGGCGCCAACACCCCGGCGCTGAACACCTCGGTGCAGCAGTGCGGGCCGCGCGCGATCGTGCTCTGGCGCGAGTCGATGCAGATCCACGACATGCAGTACCAGGCGGCCGACAAGAAGCTGCGGCCCGGCGACATCGTCCTCGCCCACTTCCGGGGGCCCAAGGACCTCAAGGGCGAGACGATGACGCAGATGTTCGGGGAGCTGCTGGCCCGCATCCAGGAGCAGGGTTTCGCGGTGGCCCGGCTGGAGGACTACATCCGGCCGCCCGCCGGCTGACCGGGAGTCCGCCTACGGGAGCGCCACCGGCCGGCCGAGCATCATCAGCGGGCCCTGGTCGGTGCGGCAGAGGATCACGGTGACGCTGTTCGGCCCGCTCGGCTTCAGCTGGCGGCGCAGCTCCTCCGGGGTGATCGCCATCCCCCGCTTCTTGATCACCACGGTGCCGACGGCCCGCTCGCGCAGCAGCGCCTTCAGCTTCTTGATGTGGAACGGCAGCACATCGGTCAGCTCGAAGGCGTGCGCGTACGGGGTGGCGACCAGCCGGTCCGAGGTGAGGTAGGCGATCTTCGGGTCGATCAGCCGGCCGTGCACCTGCTCGGCCACCTCGGCGACCAGGTGGGCCCGGATCACCGCGCCGTCCGGCTCGTAGAGGTAGCGGCCGACCGGTCCGGCCGGCGGGTCGGGCAGGTCGCCGCCGGTCAGCGAGTCGCCGTGCGGCAGCAGGGTGGCGCGGTGCGGGCGGTCGGCCCCGGTGCCGAACCAGAGCACCGCCTCCTTGACGTCGCCGTGGTCGGAGACCCACTCGGCCTCCGCGTCGCCCGGCACGGCCGTGTGCGGGATGCCGGGGGCCACCTTGAGCGCGCCGATCGGGGTGCGCCGGCCGGCCTCGATCGCCCAGGACAGCGGAGGGGCGTACGCCTCGGGGTCGAACACCCGGCCGCGCGAGGTGCGGCGGGCCGGGTCGGTGAAGACCGCGTCGTAGCCGGTGACGTCGACGTCGGCGACGTCCGCGCAGCGCACCTCGACCAGGTCCGCCAGGCCCAGTGCGGCGGCGTTGGCGGCGGTGGCCGCGCAGGCCGCCGGGTCCCGGTCCACGGCGAGCACCTCGATGCCGGCCCGGGCCAGCGCGAGGACGTCGCCGCCGATCCCGCAGCAGAGGTCGGCCAGCCGCCGCACGCCCAGCTCGGCGAAGCGCCGTGCCCGCCACTCGGCGACGCTGCGCCGGGTGGACTGCTCGACGCCGTTGGGCGTGAAGTACATCAGGTCGGCGTCCGCGCCGAACTTCGCCCGCGCCCGCTGCCGCAGCCGGGCCTGCCCGAACGCCGCCGAGACCAGCTCCGCCGAGTACTCCCGGCGCAGCCTGGTCGCCAGCGCCAGCTCCTCCTCGGGCGCGAACTCGCGCAGCTCGGCGAGCAGGGACTGCCCCTCGGGGGTCAGCAGGGGCTGCAGGTTCTCGGTCTCCACCCGCTCATTCTCCCCGGTCGGCGCGCCGGGCCGCCCGGGGCGGATGGGCGAGCGCACTGGTGGAGTGGGCCCTGATCGGACGCACACGCGTGCGGATCGTCGGCGGCGTCGTACGGGAGTGCGGCCCGGCAGCCGCCCGCGAGAACCGTTTCGGGCGCGCCGTTGGCACTCTGGTTGACTGAGTGCTAACCGCGGCCTATGGTCGTCCTTGGCACTCTCCACCAGGAGAGTGCTAACGCGAAGAAGCGTGTCTGACCCCCGCGACGGCAGGCCCGTAGGTTCGCCACTACCCGTTAGACAACCCCGTAATCTCCGAAGGGGAGCTCGGACGTGACCACCAGCAGCAAGGTTGCCATCAAGCCGCTCGAGGACCGCATCGTGGTCCAGCCGCTCGACGCCGAGACCACCACGGCCTCCGGCCTGGTTATCCCGGACACCGCCAAGGAGAAGCCCCAGGAGGGCGTCGTCCTGGCTGTCGGCCCGGGCCGCTTCGAGGACGGCCAGCGTCTGCCGCTCGACGTCGCCGTCGGTGACATCGTCCTGTACTCGAAGTACGGCGGCACCGAGGTGAAGTACCAGGGCGAGGAGTACCTCGTCCTCTCGGCGCGCGACGTTCTCGCCATCATCGAGAAGTAAGCAGCACCGAGAAGTAAGACGTTCCAGCCCGCCCCGGATCCGTGTCCCAGTGACAGGGGCCCGGGGCGTGGTTGTTGGTTCACGTAGTCCGGTGGCCGGCGTGCCGGTCGCAGCCCCGAGGGAATAGGGAACATGGCGAAGATCCTGCAGTTCGACGAGGACGCCCGCCGCTCGCTGGAGCGCGGTGTCAACAAGCTGGCCGACACCGTCAAGGTGACCATCGGCCCCAAGGGCCGCAACGTCGTCATCGACAAGAAGTTCGGCGCGCCGACCATCACCAACGACGGTGTCACCATCGCCCGTGAGGTCGAGCTCGACGACCCGTACGAGAACCTTGGCGCGCAGCTCGTCAAGGAGGTCGCCACCAAGACCAACGACGTCGCGGGCGACGGCACCACCACCGCCACCGTGCTGGCCCAGGCCCTGGTCAACGAGGGCCTGCGCAACGTCGCCGCCGGCGCCGGCCCGGCCGCCCTGAAGAAGGGCATCGACAAGGCCGTCGCCGCGGTCTCCGAGCACCTGCTGTCCATCGCCCGCGAGATCGAGGGCAAGGACGACGTCGCCGCCGTCGCGTCCCTCTCCGCGCAGGACACCCAGGTCGGCGAGCTCATCGCCGAGGCGATCGACAAGGTCGGCAAGGACGGTGTCATCACCGTCGAGGAGTCCAACACCTTCGGCGTGGAGCTGGACTTCACCGAGGGCATGCAGTTCGACAAGGGTTACCTGTCGCCGTACTTCGTCACCGACGCGGAGCGGCAGGAGGCGGTCCTGGAGGACCCGTACATCCTGATCAACCAGGGCAAGATCTCCTCCATCCAGGAGCTGCTCCCGCTGCTGGAGAAGATCCTGCAGGGCGGTGCCTCGAAGCCGCTGCTGATCATCGCCGAGGACGTCGACGGCGAGGCGCTGTCCACCCTCGTGGTGAACAAGATCCGCGGCACCTTCAACGCGGTCGCCGTCAAGGCCCCGGGCTTCGGTGACCGCCGCAAGGCGATCCTGGGCGACCTGGCCACCCTGACCGGTGCCACCGTCATCTCCGAGGAGGTCGGCCTCAAGCTCGACCAGGCCGGTCTGGACGTGCTGGGCACCGCCCGCCGCGTGACCATCACCAAGGACGAGACCACCGTCGTCGACGGTGCCGGTGACACCGAGGCCGTCGCCGGCCGCGTCGCCCAGATCAAGGGCGAGATCGCCAACACGGACTCCGACTGGGACCGCGAGAAGCTGCAGGAGCGCCTGGCCAAGCTGGCCGGCGGCGTCTGCGTCATCAAGGTCGGCGCCGCCACCGAGGTGGAGCTGAAGGAGCGCAAGCACCGCCTGGAGGACGCCATCTCGGCGACCCGTGCCGCGGTCGAGGAGGGCATCGTCGCCGGCGGTGGCGCCTCCCTCGTCCACGCCGCCAAGGTGCTGGAGGGCGGCCTGGGCCTGTCGGGCGACGAGGCGACCGGTGTCGCGGTCGTCCGCAAGGCGCTCGCCGAGCCGCTGCGCTGGATCGCCCAGAACGCCGGCCTCGAGGGCTACGTCATCACCCACAAGGTCGCCGAGCTGGAGGCCGGTCACGGCTTCAACGCCGCCACCGGTGAGTACGGCGACCTGCTGAAGGCCGGCGTCATCGACCCGGTCAAGGTCACCCGCTCCGCGCTGGAGAACGCCGCGTCGATCGCCTCCCTGCTGCTCACCACCGAGACCCTCGTGGTGGAGAAGAAGGAAGAGGAGGCCGACAACGGCCACTCGCACGGCGGCCACGGCCACTCCCACTGACGCCTGATCAGTGACCGCAGGCCCGGTCCGCGCCCCTCGGGGTACGGGCCGGGCCTGCGGCGTGTGGGGCGTTTGACTCTTCAACTATCAGTTGAATTTTGCATAAAGCAAAGATTGCCTTATAACTGAGGCATGATCGAGGCCCGCCACCTGCGCGTTCTGCGTGCCGTCGCCCGCACCGGCTCCTTCTCCGCCGCCGCTCGTGAGCTGGGCTGTACGCAGCCCGCCATCAGCCAGCAGATGAAGGCCCTGGAGAAGTCCGTCGACACCCCGCTGGTGGTCCGTTCGGGGCGCGGCATGCAGCTGAGCGAGGCCGGGCGGGTGCTCCTCAAGCATGCCACCGGCATCCTGGCCGGGCTCTCCGCCGCCGAGGAGGAGGTCGCGGCGATCGCCGGACTGCGGGCCGGGCGGGTGCGGCTGGTCTCCTTCCCCACCGCGAGTTCCACCCTGGTGCCGCCGGCCGTCGCCCGGCTGCGGGACAGCCATCCGGGGGTGCGCGTGTCGCTGGTCGAGGCCGAACCGCCGGAGTCGCTGGCGATGCTGCGCGGCGGCGAGTGCGAGATCGCGCTGGCCTTCAGGTATCCGCAGGCCCCCGGCGGCGCGCCGGCGCCCCTTCCGGCGTCCGCTCCCGGGCACGGCACGCCGCGCGAGGCGCGGGCCGAGGCCAATCTGGAGGCCCAGCAGCTCAGCGCCACCACCGACTGGTCCGATCTGGTGGTCACCCCGCTGCTCGACGACCCGATGGTCGGCCTGCTGCCCGCCGCGCACCCGCTGTCGGGGCGCGGCGACGGGCGCGGGCCGGTGGAACTCGCCGAACTGGCGGGGGAGCAGTGGATCGCGGGCTGCCCGCAGTGCCGGGGGCACCTGGTGGAACTCTGCGCGGGGGCGGGCTTCGAGCCCCGGATCGACTTCGCGACCGACGACTACCCGGCGGTGGTCGGCCTGGTGGCGGCCGGGCTCGGGGTGGCGGTGCTGCCGGGGCTGGCGCTGGAGTCGGTGCGCCCCGACGGCGTGTCGGCGGTGCCGGTGCGGACCGCCTCGGGGGCGCCGGCGGTGCGGCAGGTGGTCGCCCTGACCCTGCCGGACCTCGCCGAGGTGCCGGCGGTGGCGCTGATGCTGGAGCGGCTGGCGGGTGCGGCGGCCGGGCGCTGACCGGGCGTTCGCCCGGGCGGACCGGCGGCTCGAAGCGCCATGAAGAAACGTTTCTTCATGGCGCGGAGCGGATGCGTGCCTAGCGCGGCAGCCCCGTCGGCGCGACCAGCGGTACTTCCACGAGGCGGTTGCGCGAGCGGCCCATCATCTCCTCGCGCTCATCCTCGGTCAGGCCTCCCCAGACGCCGTACGGCTCGCGGACGGCCAGTGCGTGCGCCGCGCATTCGGTGCGTACCGGGCAGCGCATGCAGACCTCCTTGGCGCTCGCCTCACGCGAACTCCGCGCGGCGCCGCGCTCCCCTTCGGGGTGGAAGAAGAGCGAGCTGTCCACGCCGCGGCAGGCCGCGGAGAGCTGCCAGTCCCAGAGATCGGCGTTGGGGCCGGGGAGGCGGGAGAAATCTGCCATGGCTCATTCCCTTCAGAGGCTCGCGGCCGCGGACCGGCCATCGGCGGGCGGGGCTGCACGGCACGGCGAGGCATCGATGCGCTGGTGTGGACACCTGGAAATATGACTTACGGCAACTCCATGGACAAGTCACCCACAGAGTGGCACAACAGTCAATGACCATACAAAAGCTATAAAAACGGGCAAAGTGGGCATGGAGTTCGGCAGGCGCAGACGTGGCAATCGGGTGGCCGACGGGCGCGCGACGATCCGTACCGGTGTGCGGGTGGTGCGCCCACCGCGCGCGAGCTGCACAAAAGAGCGGCGTGTGCACCGCGAGGTAGCTGATCGGTAACGGGTTGGCCACGTACAGTGGTGGAGATGGCCCTGAAAGCCGTAACTCATTCGAGTGACGGTCGTTGGAAGTGCGGAGGCGGTTAGCGGGCGCCGGACGTCGGGAACGATCGCGGGGAAGTTCAGGCGATCGGCACGGAGTCCGTCGCCAATCGGCCGTGTCGGAGAGATTCGTACCAGCCAGGAGGCTCAACGTGACGCGGATCAGCTGCGGAGGACGACGGTCATGACTTCCGTTCTCGTTTGCGACGATTCCCCGCTCGCCCGCGAGGCGCTTCGCCGCGCGGTCGCGACCGTACCCGGCGTCGACCGGGTCACCACCGCGACGAACGGGGAGGAGGTCCTCCGCCGCTGGGTGGCCGACCGCTCCGATCTCGTTCTGATGGACGTCCGGATGCCCGGCCTCGGCGGGGTCGAGACGGTCCGGCGGCTGCTGTCCGCCGACCCGGGCGCGCGGATCATCATGCTCACCGTCGCCGAGGACCTCGACGGCGTCGCCCTCGCGGTGGCCGCCGGTGCCCGCGGGTACCTGCACAAGGACGCCTCGCGCGCCGAGCTGCGGGCGACCGTCACCCAGGCCCTCGCCGACCCGACCTGGCGGCTCGCCCCGCGCCGGCTGCGCAGCCCCGACATGGGCGCCGCGCCGACGCTGACGGCGCGTGAGATCCAGGTGCTGGAGGGCATGAGCCACGGCCGCAGCAACGCCGAGATCGGCCGCGAGCTCTTCCTCTCCGAGGACACCGTGAAGACCCACGCCCGACGGCTGTTCAAGAAGCTCGGCGCCTCGGACCGCGCGCACGCGGTGGCCCTGGGCTTCCGGTGGGGCCTGGTCCGCTGACCACCGCCGGCTCCGCCGGCTGCGGCGCGCTCGTCGCGGTTCCCCCCGCAGGGGCGTGTGACGTTACGGTCCCGAGGTTGCACCATGGAGGTGTGGAGCACCTCGGGGACCAGCGGACAGGCACTGCGGCGAACCACGGAGCCGCAGCGCATTCGGCGGACGGCGCGACGGACGGGACCACCGACGGCAGCGGGGCGGGAGGTGGCACGGTGCAGGAGGGGCCGGTGGTGCGCGACGGCCCGGTGCCCGGCGTCGCACCGCATAACGTTCCGGTGCACAACTCCGGACGCGGTGCCGCGTTTTCCCGTTCGACCAGGCACCATGGACCGATGCGTGACGACGTTGCCGGTACTCCCGGCGAGGCTGACCCGGTGGAGGCCGAGCCCTCCGGTCCGGGCCGCGGTCCGTCGTACGCGGATCTCGGTGGCGGCGAGCCGGACCACGGCTCCGACCAGGGCCCCGAACACGGCCCCGACGACATCGGCCCCGGCCGCCCCCCGGTGCTCGGCACCGGCAGCTCCCCGTTGGTCGGCGAGCTGGTCGCGGCCGCAGTCCGGGGCGAGGGCCCGGCGATCGACGCGCTGCTCGCCTACGTCCACCCGCTGGCCCTGCGCTACTGCCGCGGCCGGCTGGTCCGACTGCCGGGCGGGGCCCGGCACCACGTGGACGACGTCGCCCAGGAGGTCTGCGTCGCGGTGCTCTGCGCACTGCCGCGCTACCGGGACCAGGGCCGCCCGTTCGAGGCCTTCGTCTACGGCATCGCCGCGCACAAGATCGCCGATCTGCAGCGGGCCGCGATGCGCGGCCCCGGCTCGACGGTCGTCCCGCAGGACGACCTGCCGGAGGTGCCGGACGAGGCGCTCGGCCCCGAGGAGCGGGCGCTGCTCAGCAGCGACGCGGCCTGGGCCAAGGAGCTGCTCTCCAACCTGCCGGCCCGTCAGCGTGAGCTGGTGCTGCTGCGGGTGGCCGCCGGGCTGTCGGCGGAGGAGACCGGCGAGATGCTCGGGATGTCGCCCGGCGCGGTCCGGGTCGCCCAGCACCGGGCGCTCAGCCGGCTGCGGGCGCTCGCGGAGGAGTCCTCCTGATCGTCCGCCCTGGTGGGGGGCCGGAATGGCCCATGGGCGGTCGGTGTTGTCAAGGGCACACGAGGACACATTCGCGGTGCCAGTACCATGGGGTATCGGCGCCTGGGCGGGTCGCCAAAGTTCCGTGGGTGCGAGCGGGGTTTCCCTGGAGGTTCCTCCAATGGCACCGAGCTTTCGGCGGCCTGAGCGAGTGAGCGATGGAGTGCGCCCCCACCCTCAGGGCGCGAGCGGATTAGGCCGGCCACGGAAGGTACCCCCAAATGTCCTACAACGCCGCAGGCGTACCCGAGAAGTTCGCGATGCTCGGGCTCACGTACGACGACGTGCTGCTGCTGCCCGGGGCCTCCGAGGTGCTGCCGAACCAGGTCGACACCTCCTCGCGGGTCTCCCGGAACGTGCGCGTCAACATCCCGCTGCTGTCCGCGGCGATGGACAAGGTCACCGAGGCGCGGATGGCGATCGCGATGGCCCGGCAGGGCGGCGTCGGCGTCCTGCACCGCAACCTCTCGGTCGAGGACCAGGCCAACCAGGTCGACCTGGTGAAGCGGTCCGAGTCCGGCATGGTCACCGACCCGATCACGGTCGGCCCGGAGACCACCCTGGCCGAGGCGGACGCGCTCTGTGCCAAGTTCCGGATCAGCGGCGTGCCGATCGCGGACGAGTCGGGCCGGCTCCTCGGCATCGTCACCAACCGTGACATGGCCTTCGAGTCGGACCGCACCCGCCAGGTCCGCGAGATCATGACCCCGATGCCGCTGATCACCGGCAAGGTCGGCATCTCCGGCGAGGACGCGATCGGGCTGCTGCGCCGGCACAAGATCGAGAAGCTCCCGCTGGTCGACGACGAGGGCCGGATCAAGGGCCTGATCACCGTCAAGGACTTCGTCAAGGCCGAGAAGTACCCGAACGCCGCCAAGGACGCCGAGGGCCGGCTGCTGGTCGGTGCCGCCGTCGGCGCCAGCGCCGAGGCGTTCGACCGGGCCCAGGCCCTGGTCGAGGCCGGCGCGGACTTCCTGGTCGTGGACACCTCGCACGGCCACAGCCACAACGCGCTGGCCTGGATCGCCAAGATCAAGGCCGCCGTCGGCATCGACGTGGTCGGCGGCAACGTCGCCACCCGTGACGGCGCCCAGGCGCTGATCGACGCAGGCGTGGACGGCGTCAAGGTCGGCGTCGGCCCCGGTTCCATCTGCACCACCCGCGTGGTCGCCGGCATCGGCGTCCCGCAGGTCACCGCCATCTACGAGGCTGCGGTCGCGTGCCAGGCGGCCGGCGTGCCGGTGATCGGTGACGGCGGCCTGCAGTACTCCGGCGACATCGGCAAGGCGCTCGCCGCCGGTGCCGACACCGTGATGCTGGGCTCGCTGCTGGCCGGCTGCGAGGAGTCCCCGGGCGAGCTGCTGTTCATCAACGGCAAGCAGTTCAAGTCCTACCGCGGCATGGGCTCGCTGGGCGCCATGCAGTCCCGCGGCCAGGGCCGCTCGTACTCCAAGGACCGCTACTTCCAGGCCGAGGTGGCCTCGGACGACAAGCTCGTCCCCGAGGGCATCGAGGGCCAGGTGCCCTACCGCGGGCCGCTGTCCGCGGTGCTGCACCAGCTGGTCGGCGGCCTGCGCCAGACCATGGGCTACGTCGGGGCGGCCACCATCGCCGAGATGGAGAGCAAGGGCCGGTTCGTCCGGATCACCTCGGCGGGCCTCAAGGAGAGCCACCCGCACGACATCCAGATGACCGTCGAGGCGCCGAACTACACCAGCCGCTGACACCGCCCGACGCCGAGGGACCCCCCGCCACCCGGCGGTGGGTCCCTCGCGCTTGTCCGGGGTGCGGACCGGTGCCGTAGGGGAGGAAGCGAGGACGACCCGACCCGCGGAGCCAGATCGGGGCCCGCGCCGAGCCGAAGGGGCGCGCACCGGTGCTGCCTGCCCGAGGCCCGGCGGACCCGACCCGTCCCGAGCCGAAGGGGCCCGGACCGGTGCTGCCTGCCCGAGGCCTGGCGGACCCGACCCGCGCCGAGCCGAAGGGGCGCGCCGGTGCCGAAAGGGAGGAGCGAGGACGACCGAGGTACGAGGGCGTTGGAGTGACGAGTGTCGGCGCCGGGTCGAGCGCCCCGGAGGCGAGCGCGCGACCAGCACAGCGTGCGGGATACTGGGGGCGGCCGGGGTGACCCGGCGGGTATGAGCAACAAACCAGAAGGGCTCGAACGAAGTGACTGAGATCGAGATCGGGCGAGGCAAGCGCGGCCGCCGGGCGTACGCATTCGACGACATCGCCGTCGTCCCCAGCCGCCGCACCCGGGACCCGAAGGAGGTCTCGATCGCCTGGCAGATCGATGCCTACCGCTTCGACCTGCCGTTCCTGGCCGCCCCGATGGACAGCGTGGTCTCCCCGCAGCAGGCCATCGCGATCGGCCGCCTCGGCGGTCTGGGCGTGCTCAACCTGGAAGGCCTCTGGACCCGCTACGAGGACCCGCAGCCGCTGCTGGACGAGATCGCCACGTTCACCGACGAGGCCGCCGCCACCCGCCGCCTGCAGGAGATCTACGCCGCGCCGATCCAGGCCGACCTGATCAAGCAGCGGATCCAGGAGGTGCGCGACTCCGGCGTGGTCACCGCCGCCGCGCTCTCCCCGCAGCGCACCGCCGAGTTCTCGAAGGCCGTCGTGGACGCCGGTGTCGACGTCTTCGTCATCCGCGGCACCACCGTCTCCGCGGAGCACGTCTCCAGCGGCGCCGAGCCGCTGAACCTCAAGCAGTTCATCTACGAGCTGGACGTCCCGGTCATCGTCGGCGGCTGCGCCACCTACACGGCCGCGCTGCACCTGATGCGCACCGGTGCGGCCGGCGTGCTGGTCGGCTTCGGCGGCGGCGCCGCCCACACCACCCGTGGCGTCCTCGGCATCCAGGTGCCGATGGCCACCGCCGTCGCCGACGTCGCGGCCGCCCGCCGCGACTACATGGACGAGTCCGGCGGCCGCTACGTGCACGTGATCGCGGACGGTGGGGTCGGCTACAGCGGCGACATCCCCAAGGCCGTCGCCTGCGGTGCCGACGCGGTGATGATCGGCGCGGCGCTGGCCCGCGCCACGGACGCCCCGGGCAAGGGCTTCCACTGGGGCATGGAGGCCGTCCACGAGGAGCTGCCGCGCGGCAAGCGGGTCAACCTCGGCACGGTCGGCACCACCGAGGAGATCCTCACCGGTCCGTCGCACACCCCCGACGGCACCATGAACCTGTTCGGCGCGCTGCGCCGCGCGATGGCCACCACCGGCTACACGGAGCTCAAGGAGTTCCAGCGGGTCGAGGTGACGGTCAACCCGGCGCTCAACCACCGCTGAGCCGCCCGCTGTGCGGAGGCCCCCGCCGGACGCGTTCCGGCGGGGGCCTCCCGCGTTCAGTCCCGGGCGGCCGCGCGGCGGGTGAGCAGGAAGCCGCCGATGAGCGCGATGCCGTAGAAGACGGCGTCCAGCGGGTGGCGGTCGGCACGCCAGTGGGCGAGGGCGTCCCGGAGCAGCGCGTCGTACGGACCGGTCGGCCCGGGCAGCCGGCGGGCCTCGCCGATCAGCTGGCCGAGGAAGAGCGCGCCGGCGGCGAGCAGCGCGCCCAGCGGGGGCAGGGCGTGGCCGCGGCCGCCGAGCCGGCCGAGCGGCAGGGCGACGGCGGCGGCCGGGGCGATGGCCAGCCAGCCGACGGTGCTCGCCGCCCGCGCCGGGGCGAGACCGTAGGCCAGCGCGCCGGCCAGCATCGCGGCGACGGCGAGGGCGATCGCGACGGCGGTGCGGCCGCCCCGGCGGCCCCGGCGCCGCCGGCCCTGCGGGGCGGGCTCGGGCGCGGGGGCGGGGTGGTAACCGGCCACCGGGGCCCCGGGCATGCCCGGGGCGACATAGCCCTCGGGGGTCTCCGGTTCCGGTGGGACGGAGTAGTGCGTGGCCGTACGCGGCCGGTCCGACCGGCCGTCAGTGCCCGGTGCGGGTGCGGTCATGGGCGTCGAATCCCCCCGGGAAAGACGGTGAGCTGCCGAACGCTAGCAGCGCCCGGGGGCGGCCGGACAGAGTTTTCGATCACAGATCGGGCACGGAGCGCCGGGGCCGTTCCGGTCCGTCACCAGGCTGGCCGGGGGCCGGGTGGTCGCGGGCCCTCGGGACAGGGGATGATGGAGGCTTGGCGTTCGGGCCCGCGCCGGGCCGACGCGCCGTCACCTCGACCGCCAGCAGCACATGGGGGAACGTTCCGAATGACCCAGGCGCAGGGCTCCACCGGCCGCCTCCTGGCCGGACGCTACCGGCTGGACGCGGTGCTCGGGCGCGGCGGCATGGGCACCGTGTGGCGTGCCGAGGACGAGATGCTGGGCCGGATCGTCGCGGTCAAGGAACTGCGGATGAACGGCAGCGTCGACGAGGACGAGAAGCACCGGCTGATCGTCCGGACACTGCGCGAGGCCAAGGCCACCGCCCGGATCCGGCACAGCTCCGCCGTCACCGTCTTCGACGTCGTCGAGGAGGACGACCGGCCGTGGATCGTCATGGAGCTGGTGGAGTCCCGCTCGCTGGCGGACGTGATCAAGGAGGACGGGCCGCTGTCGCCCGGCCGGGCCGCCGAGATCGCGCTGGACGTGCTGGGGGTGCTCGTCGCCGCGCACGCGCACGGCATCCTGCACCGTGACGTGAAGCCGTCCAACGTGCTGATCGGCGAGGACGGCCGGGTGGTGCTCACCGACTTCGGCATCGCCAGCGTGGAGGGCGACGCCTCGGTGACCTCGACCGGCATGCTGGTCGGCGCGCCCTCGTACATATCCCCGGAGCGGGCCCGCGGGCAGAAGCCCGGGCCGCCGGCCGACCTCTGGTCGCTGGGCGGCACGCTGTACGCGATGGTCGAGGGCCGGCCGCCGTACGACCGGGGCTCGGCGCTCGCCACCCTGACGGCGGTGATGACGGAGGAGCTCGGCACGCCGTTCAACGCCGGGCCGCTGCGGCCGGTCATCGAGGGGCTGCTGGCGAAGGACCCGGCCGAGCGGCTGGACGCCTCGCAGACCCGCTCGCTGCTCAAGCGGGTGGTGGCCGACGCGACCACCCGGGCGGAGTCGACCACCGAGCACGCGATGCCGGTGAAGGCGGCCGCCGGGGAGCCCGCGGCCGACGAAGCCGCGGGAGGGGACTCCGAGGGCGGCGCCACGGCGAAGCCGACGGGCGGGGAGACCCCCCGGCGCACGATCGGCGGGCTGCTCGGCACCGTCCGGGTGGGCAGCCGGGCCAAGGACGCCGAGCCCGCCGAGGACACCGCGAAGCCCGCCACCGGGGCCGCCGCCGCGCCCGCGGCGGAGCCGATCCGGCCGGTGACCAGCGAGTGGACCCTCGGGGCGACCCAGGCCGCCGGCGCCGATCCGCGCAAGGGCCGGCGACGGCTCGCCGTGGTGACCGTCGTGGTGGTGCTGCTGCTGATCGCCGGGGCGGTGGCGATGGTCCGGGCCTTCGGCGACGCCGACGGCGGCGCGGCCAACGGCGCGGGCGCCACCTCCCCGGCCGCCGTGACCGGTTCCTCGGCACCCGACACTCCGGCGGCCGCTACCGCAGGGCCCGGCAGCGCCTCGCCCGGTACGCCGGCGCCGGGGGCACCGGCCGCGACGACCCCGGCCGGGAACGGGGCGGCTCCGGCCGAGACCACTCCGGCCGCCGTGCCCGCGACCCAGCCCGCCGCCGTGCCGCCCGCCCCGGCGGCTCCCGGCGCGGCGGTACCCGCCGGGTACCACGAGTACAAGGACCCGACCGGCTTCTCGATCGTCCTGCCGGACTGGCTGCAGCCCGCCGGCTCGGAGTCCATCCGCCGGGTCTTCAAGGGCAACGGCAGCACCCTGAAGATCGAGTGGACCACCACCCCGGGCGCGAGCGCGGTCGCCGACTGGCAGGAGTCCGAGCCGGGGCTGCGCGCCCAGGTCAGCAACTACCAGCGGGTGCAGCTGCAGGCCATCACCTACCGGGACTGGGCCAACTCCGCCGACTGGGAGTGGACCAACGGCACGCCCAGGATGCACTCGCTCAACCGGGGCTTCGTGACCGGCACTCCGGCCAAGTACGGGTACTCGATCTACTGGATCACCCCGGACGCGGACTGGGGCACGCCGGCGAGCGTGCAGGCCCGTCAGGTCGCCTTCGACACCTTCCAGCCCGCGCCGTAGGCGGCTCCGCCGGCCGGGCCCGAGGCCGGGCCCGGCCGGCGCTGGTCAGCCGATCAGGCGCTGCTTGGCGCGGCTGAACTCCTCGGCGGTGAGCGCCCCCGCGGTGTGCAGGGCGGCCAGCCGCTCCAACTGGTCCAGCAGCTCGGTGCCGGAGGCGGCCGGCGCGACGGCCGGGGCGCCGGCGGGTGCGGCCGTGGCCTTCGCCGCGGCCTCGCGGACCAGCCGGGCGGTGGCCCGGATCTGCTCGGCGAACACCTCGGCCTTGACCACGTCCTCGAAGCGGTGCGAGCCGGTGAGCGCGACCACCAGCAGCACCTCGCCGTTGAGCCTGCTCCGGCTGACGGTCGCGTCCGTCACCGCGGAGAGCGGAACCGGGACCGGCGGCTTGCCGTCCTTCAGGAAGAGCAGCCGCTGGGTGGTGAGGACCAGTACGCCCTTGCGGAAGTGGTCGGGGTGGCGCCCGGCCGTGGAGGCGACCGGCTTCTCGTCGGGCACGACGTTCGCCTCGACGGTGCGCAGGGCCTCGGCCCGGTTGTCACGGTTGCTGTTGCCGGCCACGTCGAAGGCCGCGTCGATCAGATCGGTCCAGTCCATGGAACGAGCGTAATGCGGTCGTCGACGCGGCCCCGTTGGGCCGGTCGCCGCGCACCCGGCGAGGTTCGGCCGGTCAGGGCCTAGGCTGGGCGGTGAGCGAGAGGAACACCCATGCGAGCGGGTCCGGGTCAGGTACTGGCGGGGCGTTACCGACTGACGGACCGTCCGGAGGCGCTGCGGGCACTCGCGGTGGACGAGCGGACGGGAGCCACCGTCCTGCTGCGCGCGCTGGAGCTTCCCGCGCTGCTGACGAGCGGTCACGACCCGGACGATCCGGACGGCCCGATGCCCGAGCAGAGCGAGCGGCTGGTCCGCCGGGTGGCCGAGGTCGGTTCGGCCGCGCCCGTGCACCCGAGGCTGCTGCAGGGCGTCGGCGCGTTCGTCGAGGGTGACCTGCTCCGGACGGTCGAGGAGTGGCCGGCCGGGGTGCTGCTGGCCGACCTGGCCGCCGCCGGACCGGTCGCGCCGTACCGGGCGGCCGAGTTGGCGGCGGACCTGGCCGGCGCGCTGCGGGCGCTGCACGAGGCCGGGCTCACGCACGGCAACCTGACCGCCGAGTCCGTCCTGGTCTGCGAGGACGGTGCGGCCCTGCTGGGCGGGCTGCTCCCGGGGGTGGCCGAGGAGGCGCTGGCGGAGGAGCTGGGCGGGCCCGGCGGCCGCCGCCGGTACGAGGTCCGGGCCACCCTGGTCGGTGCGGTGGCGGAGCGCTGGCCGCTGGACGGCGGCCCGGCCGGGGACTGCTGGGCGCTCGGCGTGCTGCTGCACCGGCTGGTGACGGGCCGCTCGCCGTACCCCGACCAGGGGGTGCCCGAGTTGGTGACCGCGGTGCGCGACGGCCGGCGGGAGCCGTCGACGGTCTGCGGGCCGCTGGCGCCACTGGTCGAGCGGCTGCTGCAGCCCGATCCGGCGCTGCGGCCGGGGGCGGAGGGGATCCGGCGGGAGCTGGCGGACCTGCTGGCGGGTGCCCCGGAGCCGGTCGACGAGGAGCGCGCGGCCCGGGCGCTCGAACTCCGGCCGGAGGGACCGCTGGTACCGCTGAACCCGCGCCGGCGCGGCCGCGGCGCCCCGCGCCCGGAGGCGGCGCCCGACGCCGGTCCGCCGCCCGCCCGGAAGCCGTTGCTGCCACCCGCCCTGCTGGGCCCGGTCCTGGTCGGCGGGGTGTTCCTGCTGCTGGTGCTCGGGGTGGCCGCCGTGGTGATGTTCGCAGGCTGACGGTGCCCGCCGGGCCGCCCCCGTCCCTCCTGCGGCCGGGGGAGGTTACCGGGGGCCGGGCGGTGCGCCTAGGGTGTGCCGTGAGAGCTGTTCGAAATGTGGTCTGTACCGGGCCCTCCGTCGCGGTGACGGCAGGTGGAGGAGGGGGAGCGGTCGCCGATGGGCGTGCAGGACCGGCCGGGGACGGCCGAGGGTGAGCGGCTGCTGGCCGGGCGCTACGAGCTTGGTGACCGGCTCGGCCGGGGCGGCATGGGCACGGTCTGGCGGGCCTGGGACCGGATGCTGGACCGCGAGGTCGCGGTCAAGGAGCTGACCGTCAGCCACCTCCCCGAGGAGGAGCTGCAGATCCTGAACGCCCGGATGAAGCGCGAGGCCAGCGCCGCCGCCCGGATCAAGCACCCCGGCGTGATCACCGTCCACGACGTGCTGGAGCAGGACGGCAAGCCGTGGATCGTGATGGAGCTGGTCGACGGCCGCTCGCTGGCCGATGTGATCAGCCAGGACGGCACCCTCTCGCCGCGCGCCGCCGCCGAGGTCGGCGGCCAGGTGCTGGCCGCGCTGCACCGCGGGCACCAGCTGGGCGTGCTGCACCGGGACGTGAAGCCGGCCAACGTGCTGCTGGAGCGCGGCACCGGGCGGGTGGTGCTGCTGGACTTCGGCATCGCGACCTTCGAGGGCTCGACCGAGCTGACCCGCCCGGGCGACCTGGTCGGCTCGCCGGACTACCTCGCGCCGGAGCGCGCCCAGGGCGAGCGGCCGGGCCCGGCCTCCGACCTGTGGGGCCTCGGGGCGACGCTGTACGCGGCCGTGGAGGGCGACTCGCCGTTTCGCCGGACCTCGCCGCTGACCACGCTGGCCGCGGTGGTCGGCGAGCCGCTGCCGGAGCCGAAGCGATCCGGGGCGCTGGGGCCGGTGCTGGCCGCGCTGATGGCCAAGGACCCGGCCGAGCGGCCGAGCGCGGACGAGGCGGCCCGGATGCTGGCCGAGGTGAAGGCCGGGCACACCATGGGCTTCAAGCCCGTCGCGCCGGTCAAGACGCCCACCCAGTCGGTGCCGGTGGTCGACCGCACCGACGCGCCGGCCGGGCCGGTCCCGGCCGGCGACTCCGAGGGGCCGACCACGCCGCAGCCACCGGTACACGCCGCGGGGGACGCCGAGCGGCCGGGTACGGGGCCGCTGGGGCCCGCCGGACCGGCCGTGCTGTCCGGGGCGCATGCCGCCACGCCCATGTCGGGGGCGCATGCCGCCACGCCCATGTCGGGGGCGCATGCCGCCACGCCCATATCGGGAGCGCACGCCGCCACGCCCACGCCGGGAGCGCACTCCGTTTCGCCCGCGCGTGGCCCGGCCAGGCGCCGGGCCGTGCTGCGGGTCGCCGCGATCGCCCTGACCGTCGCGGTGGTGGCCGCCGGGGCGACCTTCCTCGCGACCCGTGACCGGGGAGCCCCGGAGCCCGGTCCCTCCCCGACCGCCACCGGCTCCGGGACGCCGCAGCCCACCGCGTCCGGCGACACCGATCCCCCGCCCACCGGCTACCGCTGGGTGGACGACCCGGCGGGCTTCCGGTTCCCGCTGCCGGTGGCCACCCCGGCCTGGCAGCGCAGCACCGACACCGCGAACCAGATCTTCTACAGCCCGGACAACAAGACCCACTACCTCCAGTTCGCCGTCACCGTCGGCCAGTCGGTCAAGCCGCTGGAGCACCTGCGGCAGATGGAGACCACGGTCTCGAAGCTGAAGGAGTACCGCCAGCACAAGCTGACCAGCGTCCTGGTGAACGGCCACGACGCGGCGGTCTGGGAGTTCAGCTACGCGGCCAAGGAGGGCGGCCGGCGGCGGGCGATAGAGGCGGAGTTCATCGACCGCGACGGGACGGGCTACGCCATCTACCTCTCCAGTCCGGACACGGACAAGGACTGGCCGGAGGGGGAGCAGCGGTTCAACGCGGTGCTCAAGGACTTCACGCCCACCCGCTGAGCCCGCCCCACCGGGTCGGCGGGCTCCCGGCCGGGCTGCGGCGCGCCGACATTCTTGTTACCGACGGGTACCGAACCGGCCGTCGAGCGCCTAGGCTGCGCCCCATGACGGACCTCACAGCAGATGCCACGGTCTCCGAGCAGCCCGGCGCCGGCGCCGCGGACCGCAACCCCGCCGCCCCCGGCGGTGGCCGTACCGTCGCCGCGGCCGTTCCGCCCTCCCTGGTCACCCGCCTCGCCGCCGGGGTCACCGCGGCGGGCGAGCCGGACCTGGTGGAGACCGTCGCCCCGCTGACCGGTGAGCCGCTGGCCGCCCTGCCGCGCTCGACCCCGGCCGACGTCGAGGTCGCCTACGAGCTGGCCCGGCGTGCCCAGCCGGTCTGGGCCGCGCTGCCGGTCCGCCGCCGCGCCGCCGTCCTGCTGCGCTTCCACGACCTGCTGCTCAAGCGCCAGGACGAGGTGCTGGACCTCATCCAGGCGGAGACCGGCAAGGCCCGGCTGCACGCCTTCGAGGAGGTGCTGGCCGTCGCCATGGCGGCCCGGCACTACGGGCGCGCCGCGCACGGGTACCTGCGCGACAAGCGGCACGGCGGGGCGCTGCCGGTGCTCACCCGGGCGGTCGAGGCCCGCCGCGCCAAGGGCGTGATCGGGCACATCTCGCCCTGGAACTACCCGCTGGAGCTGTCCATCGGCGACGCGCTGCCCGCCTTCGTGGCGGGCAACGCGGTGGTCAACAAGCCGGACACGCAGACCGCGCTGACCGCGCTCTGGGCCCGCGAGCTGCTGATCGAGGCCGGGCTGCCGGCCGACCTCTGGCAGATCGTGATCGGTGACGGCCCGGTGGTCGGGCCGGCCGTCGTCGAGCACGCCGACTACGTCTCGTTCACCGGCTCCACCCGCACCGGTCGCGAGGTCGCCCAGCGCGCCGCCGCCCGGCTGGTCGGCGCCTCGCTCGAACTCGGCGGCAAGAACGCCATGCTGGTGCTCGCCGACGCCGACCTCGACCGGGCCGCCGAGGGCGCCGTCCGGGCCTGCTTCTCCTCCGCCGGCCAGCTCTGCATCTCGATCGAGCGGCTGCTGGTGCACCGCTCGGTGGCCGACGCGTTCCTGGCGAAGTTCGCCGCGCGCACCCGTGCGCTGCGGCTCGGCGGCGGCCTCGCCTACGGCGCGGACATGGGGTCGCTGGTCTCGGTGCGACAGCTGGACGCCACCACCCGGCACGTGGAGGAGGCGGTCAAGGCCGGCGCCACGGTGGTGGCCGGCGGCCGCGCCCGGCCGGACCTCGGCCCGTTCTTCCACGAGCCGACCATCCTGGACGGGGTCACCCCGGAGATGGCGGTCTGCTCCGAGGAGACCTTCGGCCCGGTGGTCTCGGTGTACCGCTTCGACACCGAGGACGAGGCGGTGGCCATCGCCAACTCCACGCCGTACGGGCTCAACTCCAGCGTCTGGACGAAGGACGGCCGGCGCGGCCGGGCGATCGCGGCGCGGCTGCGTACCGGCACGGTCAACGTCAACGAGGGCTACGCGGCGGCGTACGGCTCGGTCGGCTCGCCGATGGGCGGGATGGGCGAGTCCGGGCTCGGCCGGCGGCACGGTGCCGAGGGCATCCTGCGGTTCACCGAGGCGCAGACCATCGCCAGCCAGCGGGTGATGCCGCTCGCGCCCGCCTTCGGCCTGGACGACCGGCAGTTCGCCGCGGTGTTCACCGGCGGGCTGCGGGTCCTGAAGGCGCTGCGGTTCAAGTAGTCCCCTCCGGTCCGGCCCGAGGGCCGGACCGACCGGCGGAGCCGCCCGGCCCGGGCGCCCGGCCCCGAAGTCCGTTCGTATCCCGAAGGAGCAGTGGCACATGGTGGCGTCCCGCGACGAGGCGGACTTCGACTACGACGTGGTCGTGATCGGCTCGGGCTTCGGTGGTTCGGTCTCCGCGCTGCGGCTGACCGAGAAGGGTTACCGGGTCGCCGTCCTGGAGGCCGGGCGGCGCTTCGAGCGCGAGGAACTGCCCCGGAACTCCTGGGACCTCGCCAAGTACCTGTGGGCGCCCAGGCTCGGCCTGTACGGCATCCAGCGGATCCACCTGCTGGCCAATGTGATGATCCTGGCGGGCGCCGGGGTCGGCGGCGGCTCGCTGAACTACGCGAACACCCTGTACGTGCCGCCGAAGGCGTTCTTCGAGGACCGCCAGTGGCGCCACATCACGGACTGGCAGGAGGAGTTGGCGCCGTTCTACGACCAGGCGCAGCGGATGCTCGGGGTCCGGCTCAACCCGACCGTCACCCCGTCCGACGTCCATCTGAAGGCGGCCGCCGAGAAGATGGGCGTCGGGGACACCTTCCACCTGGCCCCGGTCGGGGTCTTCTTCGGCGACGGGAAGGACTCCGACGGCGCGGTCGGGGCGGCGCCCGGCGAGGAGGTGGCCGATCCGTACTTCGGCGGGGCCGGCCCGGCCCGGCGGGCCTGCGTGGAGTGCGGCGAGTGCATGACCGGGTGCCGGCACGGGGCCAAGAACATGCTCACCGAGAACTACCTGTACCTGGCCGAGCGCGGTGGCGCCGAGATCCACCCGCTCACCACGGTGGCCCGGATCCGCGAGCACGGCGAGGGCTTCGCGGTGGACGTCCGCCGGACCGACGCCCGCTCCACGACGGACCGGGTCAAGGCGGGCGCGCGGACGATCACCGCCGCCCGGGTGGTGGTCGCGGCCGGCACCTACGGCACCCAGTCGCTGCTGCACCGGATGCGCGACGGCGGCCACCTGCCGCGGCTCTCCGCCCGGCTCGGCGAGCTGACCCGGACGAACTCCGAGGCGCTGGTCGGCGCGCAGACGACCGACCGGCGCTACGGCAGCCGGGCGGACTTCACCAAGGGCGTCGCGATCACCTCCTCGATCCACCCGGACGCGAACACCCACATCGAGCCGGTGCGCTACGGCAAGGGCTCCAACGCGATGGGCGCGCTGTCCATCATGCAGGTCAAGGGCGGCGGGAAGGGCCCCCGCTGGCTGCGCTACCTGGGCACGGCGGCCCGCCACCCGGTGACCTTCGCGCGGTCGATGAACCAGCACCGCTGGTCGGAGAAGACCATCATCGGCCTGGTGATGCAGTCGCTGGACAACTCGATCACCGTCTCGCTGAAGACCAAGGGCCTCGGCAAGGGCCAGCTGACCTCCACCCAGGGCCACGGCGCGCCCAACCCGAGTTGGATCCCGGCGGCCGAGCAGGGCGCCCAGGCGCTGGCCGCCGAGATCAACGGGTTCGCGGGCAGCACCGTCGGCGAGATCTTCGACATCCCGATGACCGCCCACTTCCTCGGCGGCTGCCCGATCGGCGACTCCGCCGAGACCGGCGTGGTCGACCCGTACCACCGGCTCCACGGCCACCCCGGGATCAGCGTGGTGGACGGTTCCGCGGTCTCCGCCAACCTCGGGGTGAACCCCTCGCTGACGATCACCGCGCAGGCCGAGCGGGCCATGTCGATGTGGCCCAACAAGGGCGAGGCGGACGGCCGCCCGGCTCCGGGCGAGGCCTACCGGCGGGTCGCGGCGGTGGCGCCGGTGCGTCCGGCCGTGCCGGCCGGGGCCTTCGGTGCGCTGCGACTGCCGCTGCTCGCCGTTCCGGTGGTGCCCAAGAAGCGCGACCCGGAAGCCTCCTGACGCTCCGCCGGTCCGATGGGCAGCCGTGGCCGGTGCCGGTTGACAGCCGTCCGGGCACGATGGGATAAACGGGCTCCCTGGGGGGACCAGGGAGCAACCGTTCACGGGGGGTTCGGGGTCCATGGCCATCTGCGCATCGTGCGGCGCGGCTTCGGGGGAGGGGGCGCTCGGATGTGCCTCGTGCGGGCGGCCGCTGCTGCCGCCGCCCCCGCCGCCCGTCCCGCCCGCGGCACCGCCCGCCGGGTTCACGCCTCCGCCGCCCGCCGCACCACCGGCCCCGCCCGCCTTCGCGCCGCCGGCGGTGGGCAGTTGGGGCACCGGCCGGCCCTACGACCCGGCCGCCGCGCGCCCGGCCGTCCTGCGGGGGCTGACCGGCGCGGACTGGCGGCCGGCGTTCAAGGTGATGATCGCGCCGACCGCGGTGCTGTTCCTGGCGGCGCTGATCGCGGCGGTCCCGGACGACTACACCTTCTTCTACCTGTTCCGGGCGCCGTCCTTCGGCGAGCGCTTCGGTGGTGCGCTGGCCCTCGCGCTGGCCGCCCTCGGTGCGCCGTTCGAGTTGGGCTTCACCGGCGGGGGCCGGTACGGGGACGGTGGCGGCGAGGCGCTCGTCCGGGCGGTGCCGATGACGGTCACCGCGCTCTGGCTGCTCGCGCTCTGGATCGGTCTGCGGGCCGCCGCGCGCCGTCGCCAGGCCGGTACCGGTGAGCAGTGGACCAGCCGGCAGGCGGCCGCCGAGGCGCTGCGGACCGCGGTGGCCGCGGCGGCGGTGACCCTGCTGATCGGCCTGGTCGCCGGCGCCGACTGGCACCCGGGGACCTCCGACGGCCGGTTCGACGTGGACGACTACGCCGGCTCGTTGGGCGGGGTGACGTACTCGGCCGACTCCGGCTGGCTCCAGGCGGTCGGCTGGACGGCGCTGCTCGCCGGGCTGGTGGCGTTCGCCGTCCACGGGACGGACGCGCTGCGCTGGGCGGCCTGGCGCAACCGGGCGGTACGCGGCTGGGCGGTGGCCGCGCTGGCGGCGGGTCGTGCGCTGACGATGACGATCGGCCTCGCCTCGCTGGTCGGCTTCGTGCTGATCGCCGTCCAGGGCGAGGGCGGCGAGGCCGGCGCCTCGCTGGCCGTGCTGCCGAACGTCGGTCTGCTGCTGCTCGGCCTGGGGTCGGCGGCGACGCTGAAGGTGGGCAGCGGCGGGAGCCCCTCCACCGCGGACCCGGACTGGGAGTCCGGCCCGCGTGACAACGGCGAGTTCTCCTTCTTCGACCTGCACGGGGAGAGCGCCGACTGGCGGTGGACCGGCCTGCTCGCGCTGGCCGCGGTGGCCTTCCTCGGGTGGACGGCGTACCGGCGGCGGCTGGACGCGGCCGACCGGCTCCGGCTGGCGGTGGTGTACGCGGCGGGGCTCAGCCTGCTGATGGCGATCGCCGGCGCGGTGGTCTCGACGAGTTCCACCACGACGTACTCCGGGCGGCAGCGGGAGTTCGGCGCCGAGTACGCGGTGGGGCTGGCCTTCGCCACCGTGCTGGCGGTCAATGTGATCTGGGCGGCGGTCGGCGCGCTGGCGGTGCCGCCCTTGCTGGCGGCCACGGGCGGCGGCCGGGCCCAGGCGGTGCCCGGCGCGGCGCCGCAGGACGCGCCGTACCAGTGGGCGCCCGCTCCGGCCCGCGCGCCGCAGGAGGCGGGGATCGCGCCGGAACCCGATCCGCGGCCGGGGGTGAGCGAGGTGATCGGCTCGCACGAGGAGCCGCCGGCGACGCCGTCCGGCGGGGTGCCGCCCGCGCGGTCGCCGGGCGAGGTCGACCCGGTCGACCCGGTCGACCCGGTCGACCCGAGCGTCTGGCGCAAGCAGCAGTAGCGGTCGAGGGGCGCGTGGCCAGCAGCCGCGCGCCCCTCACGCGTCCGTGCGGCTCGGCCGACCGCCGCCGGAACGCGGTCGCGGGCGGGCAGCGGTGGCGTGGGCGGCAGCGGTGGCGCGGCCGGAGCGGTGCGCGCGGTGCGGAACCGGGCGCTCCGCCCCCGAACAGGGCAAAGGGCCCCGCGGGGGAACGGGGCCCTTTGTCGCTCAGCACTCGGCGTCAGGGCTGCGCCGGTGCTGGGGGTGACGGCGCCGGGGGAGGAGCGCCGTCGCGTCGAATGGCTTCTGGGTGGTGCCGGCGCGGCACCGGCATGAGGTGGGCCGGTCGCGCAGGGCGGGTACGCACGCGGCGGGGCGGGCCGGCGCGCATGCCTGCACCGGACTCTCGCTCACGGAGCGTGAGGTGATAATCGTTGCCATCGCGGGTCTCGGAGGCATCGGGACGGCACTCCGCGGGGGGCCTTCGGCTGCCGGGAGAACCTCTTCCAAGCAGCATCGTGCTGGACGAAGGGCTTGCTCGGCAACCGATTCGGCATGATTCGGCACAGTCCATTTTCGTCCCGGCCGGGGCGCGGCGGCCGTTCGGACCGGCTCGGCGGTCCGCCGGGAGGCACGGGGCAGGCGCTGTCGATGATCACCGTGCGTAGTGGTGGTGCTGCAGCGCACAGGGAAGCGCACGGTGGCGCGGGGACGGTGAACGGTGCGCGCCCGGGGCGCGCCGGGGTGCGGCGGCCGGTACCCGGGCGTCCCCGGGGCCGGCCGCCCCACCTCCTTGGGTGTCCAGTCACGGCCGGGGTCGCTGTCCCCTGCTGGCCGGCCGCTGCACCCGCGCGCGGTCCCACGGCGCAGCGCTCCCGGCGGGGCCGGGACAGCGGCTGCGCCACGCGCGCCGGTGGACTGGGATGAGCTCCACGCGTGGTCCTGCTAGCCCGCACGGCGGCGCCCCTGCCGGGGCGGAGGCGGCGCACCTGGCGGGCGCGGCGCGGTCGTGCGTTCGTCAGATGCAACGAAGCGGCCGCCCGGCCGGTCACGGTCTCCTGGACGTGCAGACGAGTGAAACCGGCCAGCCCGGTAGACTCGTGCCCAGACCCCCGCCCGTCGCCGCCGCCGTCCCTCCGGGGGCGTGCTCCGCGACACCTCTAGATACCGCTGCCGGAAGGCCGTCCGTGTCCTCTGCTATTCCCGACCAGTCCGCGCCTGAGACCGACACCGTCCTGGTCGTCGACTTCGGTGCCCAGTACGCCCAGCTCATCGCCCGTCGGGTGCGTGAGGCCCGGGTCTACAGCGAGATCGTGCCGAGCAGCATGCCGGTCGCGGAGATGCTCGCCAAGAACCCGAAGGCGATCATCCTCTCCGGCGGTCCCTCGTCGGTCTACGAGCAGGGCGCGCCGCAGCTCGACCGCGCGATCTTCGAGGCCGGGGTGCCGGTCTTCGGCATGTGCTACGGCTTCCAGCTGATGGCCAAGACGCTCGGCGGCACCGTCGACAACAGCGGTGCGCGTGAGTACGGCCGCACCCCGCTGACGGTCTCCCGCACCGGCTCGACCCTGTTCGAGGGCGTCCCGGCGCAGCACTCGGTGTGGATGTCGCACGGCGACGCCTGCTCCGCCGCGCCCGAGGGCTTCACCGTCACCGCCTCCACCGGGGTGGTCCCGGTCGCGGCCTTCGAGAACGACGAGGCCCGCCTCTACGGCGTGCAGTACCACCCCGAGGTGCTGCACTCCGACCACGGTCAGCAGATCCTGGAGCACTTCCTCTACCGCGGCGCCGGCATCGCGCCGACCTGGACCACCGGCAACGTGGTGGACGAGCAGGTCGCGCTGATCCGCGCCGAGGTCGGCGACAAGCGCGCCATCTGCGGCCTCTCCGGCGGCGTGGACTCCGCGGTCGCGGCGGCCCTGGTCAACAAGGCCATCGGCACCAAGCTGACCTGCGTCTACGTCGACCACGGCCTGATGCGCAAGGGCGAGACCGAGCAGGTCGAGAAGGACTTCGTCGCGGCCACCGGTGTGCAGCTGAAGGTCGTCGACGCGCAGGAGCGCTTCCTGGACGCGCTGAAGGGCGTCAGCGACCCGGAGGAGAAGCGCAAGATCATCGGCCGGGAGTTCATCCGGGTCTTCGAGCAGGCGCAGGCCGAGATCGTGGCCGAGGCCGGCGAGCACGGCGAGTCCGTGGACTTCCTGGTCCAGGGCACCCTGTACCCGGACGTGGTGGAGTCCGGCGGCGGTACCGGCACCGCCAACATCAAGTCCCACCACAACGTCGGCGGCCTGCCCGAGGACCTGCAGTTCCAGCTGGTCGAGCCGCTGCGCAAGCTCTTCAAGGACGAGGTCCGGATGGTCGGCCAGGAGCTCGGCCTGCCGGAGGAGATCGTCCAGCGCCAGCCGTTCCCGGGCCCCGGCCTGGGCATCCGGATCGTCGGCGAGGTCACCAAGGAGCGCCTGGACCTGCTCCGCGAGGCCGACGCGATCGCCCGCGAGGAGCTGACCGCGGCCGGCCTGGACCGTGAGATCTGGCAGTGCCCGGTGGTGCTGCTCGCGGACGTCCGCAGCGTCGGCGTCCAGGGCGACGGCCGGACGTACGGCCACCCGATCGTGCTGCGCCCGGTCTCCTCCGAGGACGCCATGACGGCGGACTGGTCGCGCCTGCCGTACGACGTGCTGGCGAAGATCTCCACCCGGATCACCAACGAGGTC
This sequence comes from Kitasatospora sp. NPDC028961, assembly GCF_055564815.1. Lineage (NCBI taxonomy): Bacteria > Bacillati > Actinomycetota > Actinomycetes > Kitasatosporales > Streptomycetaceae > Kitasatospora > Kitasatospora sp. NPDC028961. The sequence continues at coordinate 877,401 of NZ_JBVHVO010000001.1, forward strand.
GCCGATGTGAACCGCGTGGTGCTGGACTGCACCAGCAAGCCGCCGGGCACCATCGAGTGGGAGTAGGCACTCCCCGCCGGCCCTGAACCGGCATTGAACGGCCGCGCCGTCGTTCCCGTACACAAGGGAGCGACGGCGCGGCCGTTCGCGGTGGCGGACCGGGGCACCGGGCGCCCGCCGGGTGGGATCTCCCACCGAAAGCGCTCACGAGCGTGCAGAATGCGGACCGGACCTGTCAGGTGATGGCGGGCCGTGAAGGAAGGTGTGAGGGATGTCGGAGGCCAGCAGCTCCGTGGCGACCAGCAGCTCCACGGCGGCGGGCGACTCCACGGTGACCGGCGCGGTGGCGGCGGGCGGCGGCAGGGCCGGGCGACTGGCCCAGCGCAAGGCGGCCGCCTCCCGGTACGCGCTGCTGCCGCTGCGGATCTTCCTGGGCGTCACCTTCGTCTACGCGGCGCTGGACAAGCTCGCCGACTCGCACTACCTGGCCGGCGCGGGCGACCCGGCGTCGTTCGTCTCGCAGACCCAGGCGGCCAAGGGCTCCAGCCCGATCTCGTTCCTGCTCGGAGCCGCGCTCGACGCGCCGACCCTGTTCGCGCTCGCCGTCGCCTTCGGCGAGCTGGCGGTCGGCCTCGGCACCCTGCTCGGCCTCTGGGGCCGGGTCGCGGCGCTCGGCGGCGCGCTGATCAACCTGAGCCTCTGGCTGACCGTCAGCTGGAACGTCTCGCCGTACTACCTCGGCAACGACCTGGCCTACCTGATGGCCTGGACCCCGCTGGTGCTGGCCGGCACCCCGTACCTCTCGCTGGACGGCTACCTGGCCCGGCGGGCCGCCCGGGACCGCGAGCGCGGGCTGCGCGAGCAGCACGTCCGGCGGCGGGCCCTGATGGACGGTGGGATCGCGGCCGTCGCGATCGGCGGCGCCGGGCTGCTCACCGGCTCGCTGACCGCCACCTTCGGCCGGGACAAGAAGGCCGTCGGCCCCTCGGCCGCGCCGGCGCCCGCCGGACCGCCCGTCTCGGTGGACGCCGCGAGCGTCCCGGTCGGCGGCTCGGCCCAGGTCAAGGACCCGGCCACCGGTGACGCGGTCTACATCGTCCAGCCCAAGGCCGGCCAGTACTGCGGGCTCTCCTCGATCTGCACGCACTCCGGCTGCGCGGTCGACGCGCCGAAGAACGGCCAGTTCTACTGCCCGTGCCACGGCTCCCGGTTCGACGCGGCCACCGGCGCGGTGGTCAACGGGCCGGCCACCAAGCCGCTGCCCCGGTACGGGGTCACCAAGGACGGCGACAAGCTGAACCTCGGGCCGCTGCAGAGCTGAGCTGCGCGGCCCCCGCCGGGGCGCGCCCGTTCAGGGCGCGTCCTGGTCCCGCGGCTCCGGACGGCCGCGCCGCACCGCCGCCGCGACCGCCCCGGCCAGCCCGCCGACGCCGAGCACGATGAAGGTCACCGGGATGACGATCCGGCCGTTCACGGAGACGTCGTTGATCGCCGCCACCAGGTAGAGCACCGCGATCACGGTGAACAGGCCTCCCGCGATCAGCGAGAACAGGTCGAGCTGGTGCTTCCTCACGACTGGACCACCTTGATGTCGCCGAGCCCGACCCTCAGCGAGAGGACGAGCGTGCCCTTGGATGCCTGACCGTTCACCGGGTGCAGTTGGAAGCCGCGGGAGCTGTTGCCGCTGACCTCGTCCGACCCGGGCACCTTGACGTTGCCCAGCCCGACCTTGGTGTCCAGGCTCACCGTCACGTCCGGTGGCACCACCACGGTGAGCTGCCCCGCGCCGAGGTCGACGGTGCTGTGCAGGGTGGCACCGGCCGGGTCCAGCCCGCTGAGGTCCAGCCGGCCGTTGCCGAGTCCGAGCGTGTACCGCTCGTCCAGGTCGCCCGCCGAGACGACCGTCCAGTCGCGGTCGCCGACGGCGTTCTGGACCGAGAACGACGAGCCGTGGGTGAACGCCAGCGCCAGGGTGAGCAGCAGGCCCGGGACGACCAGCCGGCGGGCCCGGCCGAACTTGGCGCCCACCAGCAGGGTCAGCCCGACCACCAGCAGCGCGGTGGCCAGTACCGTGCCGGTCACCACCTCGGCGCCGCCGTGGGCGGAGGCCGACCAGACCGCGCTGGCCGCGCCGACCGCCAGGAGCAGCCCGATCAGGCCGAGCGGCGAGCGCTCGTGCCGGCGGTGCACCACCACCGGCCGCGGCGGCGCCGGGGCGGCCGGACCGCCCTTGCGCAGCGGGTCGCCCTCGGGCAGGTCGGGGCGCTGCCACCAGGGCTGCGCGGGGCCGCCGGGAGGAGGCGTGGCGGTTGCGCCGTACGGGTTGCGCTCGGGGTGGCGGGGGTCCCACAGGTAGCCGCTCGGGCCCGCGTGCGGGGTGTCGGCCGGCACCGTGCCGGATGCCCGCTCCCGGGCGTGCCGCTCGCGGGCCCGCTCACCCTCGTCGGTGCGCGGCCAGGAGTGGTCGGCGGCCGGCTCGGCCTCCGGGAACCACCGGTCGTACGGGCCGTGCCGCCGGTCCCGGCCGCGCCGGCGCCCGCGCAGCCGGCCGTGGCGCCGCTCCGGGTCGTAGCGGACCGCCAGGAAGACCAGGGCCCCGAGCAGCAGCAGCGGGAACATGGTGTCCCCGTCGCCCATCGAGGCGAAGAAGACGCCGGTGCCGATCACGGTCAGCAGCACCGCGCCGATCGACTGGCCGTCCACCCGGCCGGTGAGCACCCGCTGGAGCTCGGTGCGGCCGCCCTTGCTGCCGCCCCGGCCGTCCGGGACCGGCTCGGTCGGGATGATCAGCCAGGCCAGCCCGTACAGGAAGAGCCCGAGGCCGCCGGAGAGGCAGAGCACGACCGTCACCACCCGGAAGACCACCGGGTCGATGTCCAGGTGCCGGCCCAGGCCGCCGCAGACCCCGGCCACCACGCGGTGGTGTTCGGTGCGGTTCAGCGGCGGGCGGTCGGGTGCCGGCGGGGCGCTCGTCCCGGTCTCCTGGATGCGGTGGTCCTCGGTCATGCCCACCATCCTGGTGGCTCCGGCGGCGCCGCCCAACCGGTGCGAGCCCTGTCCGTACCCTGACTTGTCCCTGAGAGGGATGGGGGCTCCACCCTGATGCGCCCGGGCCCGCGTGCGTGGAACCATCGGTGCCGTGGCAGCACCCGGTACCGATCCCCGCCCCCTCGTCCCCGACCCCGCGTCGGCGGCCGTCGCCGACCCGGCCGTGCCCGGCAGCGAGCGCCCGCCGTACCGGCGGCTCTACCGGAGCCCGCAGGGCCGGATGCTCGGCGGCGTCGCGCACGGGCTCGCGGTGCACCTCGGGCTGCCGGTCGCCTGGGTCCGGGTCGCCTTCGTGCTGCTCTTCTTCGCGCAGGGGATCGGCGCGCTGCTGTACGCGGCGTTCTGGTTCGTGGTGCCGATCGGCATCGGCGAGCCCGCGCAGCGCGGCGGCGCGCACTGGGTCTACGTCAACGGCGCCTTCGTGCCGGCCGGCTCCTGGCAGGCGTCCGGGGCGTCGGGGGCGGAGCTGAGCAAGGGTCGGCGCGGCTGGATCGGCCGGCTGCGCGAACTGCTGCAGCACGCGCTGCAGGGCGAGCCCGCCACGGCGGTGGCCGAGCCGGGCGGGGAGCCCGCCCCGGGGCGGGCCGGGCGGCGCCAGGGCGGTCTGGGGCAGCTCGCCGCGCTGGTCATGGTGGTGATCGGGCTGATCGCCCTGCTGAACGCGCTCGGCGTGCAGACCGCCCGGCCGTACACCTGGCCGCTGCTGGCGATCGGCGTCGGTGTCGCGCTGGTCTGGCGGCAGGCGGACGACTCCCGCTGGCAGCGCTGGTTCGGCCTGGAGGAGGGCGAGAAGCGGCGCGGGGCCTACACCCGGGTCGGCGGCGGTGTGCTGCTGGTGGTGGCCGGCACCATCGCCTTCCTCGCCATGCAGGGCAGCGGCTCCACGCTCGGCTCGGTGGTGGAGGCCTCGCTGGCGGTGCTGGCCGGCGTCCTGGTGCTGGTGGGCCCGTACGCGCTGCGGATGTGGCAGGACCTCGGCGCCGAGCGGACCGCCCGCATCCGCGCGCAGGAGCGCGCCGAGATCGCGGCCCACGTCCACGACTCGGTGCTGCACACCCTGACCCTGATCCAGCGCCGGGCCGAGGACCCGAAGGAGGTGCTGCGGCTCGCCCGGGCCCAGGAGCGCGAGCTGCGGCTCTGGCTCTACCGCCCGGAGGCGGTCGCCGAGGACGCGCCGGACACCATGGCGGAGAGCCTGCGCGCGGTGGTCGCCGAGGTCGAGGACCGGCACGGCGTCCCGGTCGAGCTGGTCGTGGTCGGCGACTGCCCGATGGACGAGCGGATCGCCGCGCAGATGCAGGCCGCGAGGGAGGCGACGGTCAACGCGGCCAAGTACGGTGGCGGGGGACCGGTCCAGGTCTACGCCGAGGTGGAGGGAGAGACGGTGTCGGTGTTCGTACGCGACCACGGCCCCGGCTTCGACCCCGACACGGTGCCCGAGGACCGGATGGGTGTCCGCGAGTCGATCATCGGCCGGATGAAGCGCAACGGCGGCACCGCACGGGTGCGGCCCGCGCCGGACGGCGGCACCGAGGTCGAGCTGGAGATGGAGAGAACGAATGACTGACGCAGCGCCGACGGGAGGGACCCCGGCCGAGGGCGGGGGGAGGGTCGCGCGGGTCGTACTGGTCGACGACCACCGGATGTTCCGGACGGGGGTGCGGGCCGAGATCGGGCGCACCGAGGTGACCGGCATCGACGTGGTCGGCGAGGCCGACGACGTGGAGTCGGCGGTCCGCGTGGTCGCCGAGACCAGGCCCGACGTGGTGCTGCTCGACGTCCACCTGCCGGGTGGCGGCGGGGTCGAGGTGCTGCGCCGCTCGGCCGGGCTGATGGGCGAGCAGGTGAAGTTCCTGGCGCTGTCCGTCTCGGACGCCGCCGAGGACGTCATCGGCGTGATCCGCGGCGGGGCCCGTGGCTACGTCACCAAGACGATCACCGGCACGGACCTGGTCAACGCCGTCTTCCGGATCGCCGACGGCGACGCGGTGTTCTCGCCGCGGCTGGCCGGCTTCGTGCTGGACGCCTTCGCCGCCACGGACACCCCGCCGGTGGACGAGGACCTCGACCGGCTGACCCAGCGCGAGCGCGAGGTGCTGCGGCTGATCGCGCGCGGCTACGCGTACAAGGAGATCGCGAAGCAGCTGTTCATCTCGGTGAAGACGGTGGAGAGCCACGTCTCGGCCGTGCTGCGCAAGCTCCAGCTGAGCAATCGGCACGAGCTGACCCGGTGGGCCACCGCCCGCCGCCTGGTCTGACGGCCCTCGCGAGCCCGCCCGCCCGGCCCGGATTCCTCCGGGCCGGGCGGGCTTGTCAGTGCGGGGCCATAGACTCGGAGTGCCATGAGTAGCCTCTTTGACGACCTCCCGCTCCCCGGTTTCGAGGCCCCCGCCGCCGGGTCGAAGCAGCAGCCCGCCGCAGCCCCGACGACGCAGGAGCCGCCGCCGTTCGAGGACGACGTCCCGTACGACGCGTACGAGGAGGCGATCCCCGAGGGGCTGTTCCAGACCGACCACGCGGCCCAGGCCGAGCGGGACGCCTTCTACCGCAACGGCGCCGCCCGCCCGGTGGTGGACCCGGCCCAGCTGCTGGAGGGGATGAACGACCCGCAGCGCGAGGCGGTCCTGCACGCGGGCTCGCCGCTGCTCATCGTGGCCGGCGCCGGCTCCGGCAAGACGCGCGTGCTGACCCACCGGATCGCCCACCTGCTGGGTGCCCGCGGGGTGCAGCCGGGCGAGATCCTGGCGATCACCTTCACCAACAAGGCGGCCGGCGAGATGCGCGAGCGCGTCGAGCAGCTGGTCGGGCCGCGGGCCCGGGCGATGTGGGTGTCCACCTTCCACAGCGCCTGCGTGCGGATCCTGCGCCGGGAGAGCAAGCTCCTCGGCTTCACGTCCTCGTTCTCGATCTACGACTCGGCCGACTCCCAGCGGCTGATGTCCCTGGTCTGCCGGGACCTCGACCTGGACCCGAAGCAGTTCCCGCCGAAGTCCTTCACGGCCAAGGTCAGCAACCTCAAGAACGAGCTGATCGACGAGGAGACGTACGCCGACCAGGCGGCGAACCCGATGGAGAAGAAGCTGGCCGAGGCCTACTTCCTCTACCAGCGGCGGCTGCGCGAGGCCAACGCGCTCGACTTCGACGACATCATCATGACGACGGTGAACCTGCTCCAGGCCTTCCCCGACGTCGCGGAGCACTACCGGCGGCGGTTCCGGCACATCCTGGTCGACGAGTACCAGGACACCAACCACGCCCAGTACATGCTGGTCCGGGAGCTCAGCGGGGGCTCCGCCGGGGCCGCGCCGAAGCGCACCGTGGACGGCGACTACGTGGACCCGGCCGCCGGACGGCTGGCCGAGGTGCCGCCGGCCGAGCTGTGCGTGGTCGGTGACGCGGACCAGTCGATCTACGCCTTCCGCGGTGCGACGATCCGCAACATCCTCCAGTTCGAGGAGGACTACCCGAACGCGACCACGATCCTGCTGGAGCAGAACTACCGCTCCACGCAGACCATCCTGAGCGCCGCCAACGCCGTCATCGAGCGGAACACCAGCCGCCGCGAGAAGAAGCTCTGGACGGCCGGCGACCACGGCGAGAAGGTCGTCGGCTACGTCGCGGACGACGAGCACGGCGAGGCCCAGTTCATCGCCGACGAGATCGACCGGCTGACCGACCGGGGCGAGGCCAAGCCCGGCGACGTCGCGATCTTCTACCGGACCAACGCCCAGTCCCGGGTGTTCGAGGAGGTGTTCATCCGGGTCGGCCTACCGTACAAGGTGGTCGGCGGGGTGCGCTTCTACGAGCGCAAGGAGGTCCGGGACGTCCTGGCGTACCTGCGGGTGCTCTCCAACCCGGAGGACACCGTGCCGCTGCGCCGGATCCTCAACGTGCCCAAGCGCGGCATCGGCGAGCGGGCCGAGGCGATGATCGACGCGCTCGCCGGGCGCGAGCGGATCTCCTTCGCGCAGGCGCTCCAGCGGGTCGACGAGGCGTACGGCATGGCCGCCCGCTCGGCGAACGCGGTGAAGAAGTTCAACGCGCTGATGGCCGGGCTGCGGCAGGTCGTCGAGTCGGGTGCCGGGCCCGCCGCAGTGCTGGAGGCGGTGCTGGAGGAGACGGGCTACCTCGCCGAGCTGCAGTCCTCCACGGACCCGCAGGACGAGACGCGGGTGGAGAACCTCCAGGAGCTGGCCTCCGTCGCCCTGGAGTACGAGCAGGACCCGGGCGAGCGGCCCGACGCGGGGGAGGACGACGCGCCGCCGGTCGGCTCGCTGGCCGACTTCCTGGAGCGGGTCGCGCTCGTCGCGGACTCGGACCAGATCCCGGACGAGGACGAGGAGGGCCGGGGCGTCATCACGATGATGACCCTGCACACCGCCAAGGGGCTGGAGTTCCCGGTGGTCTTCCTGACCGGCATGGAGGACGGCATCTTCCCGCACATGCGGGCGCTCAACCAGGTCAAGGAGCTGGAGGAGGAGCGCCGGCTCGCGTACGTCGGCCTCACCCGGGCGCGGGAGCGGCTCTACCTGACGCGTTCGGTGCTGCGCAGTGCCTGGGGGCAGCCCTCGTACAACCCGGCCTCGCGGTTCCTGGAGGAGATCCCGGAGACGCTGGTGGAGTGGAAGCGGACGGGCGCGGCGTCGGTGCCGGCCTCGCGCGGGTACTCCTCGGGGTCGTCCTGGGGCGGGAAGTCCGCCGGTTCGGGCGGCTCCTCCCGGGGCGCGTCGCGCGGTGCGGCGGCGACGGCCTCACCGAAGGCGGGCTGGGGGCAGTCGGCCCGGCGGTCCGGTACGGCGGTCGAGCGCGAGGTCGTGGCCCTGGCGGTGGGGGACCGCGTCACCCACGACACCTTCGGGCTGGGCACCGTGGTGGCCACCGCCGGTGTCGGCGACAAGGCGCAGGCCACGGTGGACTTCGGGACGGAGGGGCGCAAGCAGCTGCTGCTGCGGTACGCGCCGGTGGAGAAGCTGTAGGGCCCGGCGGCGCGGGCCCGGGGTTCCACCCGGGTCCGCGCCGGGCCGGGGTGGGCGCGACCGGCCCGGCGGGGCGGTCGGGGTGGCCGGCTTGGCAGGTCGGGGTGGGTGCGGCCCGGCGGGGCGCGGTCAGCGGGGATCGACGCCCTGGGCGAGGAACCACGGCAGCGGGTCGACGGGGGCGCCGCCGCCGGCCGGGCGGATCTCGAAGTGCAGGTGCGGTCCGGTGCTGTTGCCGCTGCTGCCGACGAAGGCGATGACGTCGCCCGCCTTCACGGTCCCCTTGCGGATCTTGTACGACCGCAGATGGCAGTACCAGGCCTCGGTGCCGTCGGCCATCTTCAGTATCGACATGTAGCCGTACGACGGGTTCCACTGCGTGCGGATGACGCCGTCCGTGACCGCCATGACCTGGGTGCCGCCGTCGACGGGGAAGTCGATGCCGGTGTGGCGGGCCGCCCAGTGCGTGCCGGACGCACCGAACATCTCGCCGAGCCCGTGCTGGGCGACCGGGAGGATGACCTTCGGGAGCTCGGGCTCCGGCGTCGGGGCCGGAGCGGCGAGCGCCGTCCCGCCCGCCGGGCCTGCGGGCTGGGTGCCGGAGAGCGGAGCGCGGGCGTCGCCGCGGGATGCCTGGTCGGCCTCGCCCGCGGCGAGGACCTGCTGGGCGGCGGCCCTGGCGGGCGCGGTGTCCGGGGCCTCCACGGCCTGCTCGGGGGCGCGGCCGGCCGCCTGCGCACGCTGCTGGTCGGCCTCGCCCTGGACGGTCGCGGCGGCCGCTCCGGCCACTCCGAGGGCGGCCATCGACGGCAGCGCGACGCGCAGCAGGGCGGTCCGGGTGGCGGCCTTGGCGGCGCCGCGGCGCTGGGCGCGCGACTGCTCGCGGGCGGCCACCCGCAGCTCCGCACGGGTCGGGCGGGCGGCTGCGTCGGGAGCCATCGGGGGCTGCCTCCTCGGTGGACCTCGGGCACATCGTCGGGCGAGGGGAAGGGCGAGGGGAGGGACGGACGGAAAGGCGAGGGGAAAACAGCCGAGACTGTAGCCGTAACGCCGGGATCCGGACAAAAGTCCGTATGTCAAGAGGGGAGTTGGCGGTCTGCGGACGGAGCCGTCGGGGTATACCCGTCGGTAGCAAGGGGTGGGCCTGTGATTTTGCCCTCCTCTTGAGGGGCGGCACGGTCAGTCCGCCCGGGTGACGCTAACCTCCCCTCAGGTTGTTATTGCTGGTTAACCGCGCCCGTGCCCGACGAGGTCCGGTGGGTGGTGGACGACGAAGTCCAGGAGGCAGTGATGGGTGTGTCAGGCCCGATCCGTGTGGTGGTCGCCAAGCCCGGGCTCGACGGTCACGACCGCGGCGCCAAGGTCATCGCGCGTGCCCTGCGTGATGCCGGTATGGAGGTCATCTACACCGGCCTGCACCAGACGCCCGAGCAGATCGTCGACACCGCGATCCAGGAGGACGCGGACGGCATCGGGCTGTCGGTCCTCTCCGGGGCGCACATGACGCTCTGCGCGCGGGTGCTGGAGCTGCTGCGGGAGCGCGAGGCGGAGGACATCAAGGTCTTCTGCGGCGGCATCATCCCGGAAGAGGACATCGTCGAGCTCAAGGCGATGGGCGTCGCGGACATCTTCACGCCGGGGACGCCGACCCGGGACGTGGTGGCCTGGGTCGAGGCGAACCTGCGGGCCGCGAGCTGACCCCTCGGGCGGAGGCGTTCCGCGGGGCGCGCGCCTGCCGGGTACGCGCCCGCCGAAGTGCGCGCCTGCCGTAGCGCGCCCGCTGCGGGCGAGCGGCTGCTTCCGCCGTGCGCCTGCTTAGACCGTGCGCCTGCTTCGACCGTGTGCCAGCCGGGCGCGCGCCCGAGGGGTGCGCGCCGGTGTGGTGCGCCTGCCGAGCGCTGGGCCGGGCCGGTACGGGACACCCCGTACCGGCCCGGCCGCGTTCCGGCGCGGGCGGTCAGGCGCCGAGTTCGGCGAGCATCGCCTCCCGGAAGCGCAGGGTGCCGGCCAGCCGGGAGAAGGTCTCGGCCCAGGCGCCGGCGGGCGCCGCCTCGGCGGCCAACTCCTCGACGGCGGTGGCCGTTCCGGGGGAGAGCGCGCGCTCCGTCATGCCGAGCACCCCGCTGTGGCTCCACGGGTACGCCCCGGAGGCGGCCGCCCGGGCGAGCGCCGCGACGACGGCGGTGGACAGCGGCGGGGTCCACGGAGCCGCGCAGGCCCCGAGCAGTTGGAAGGCCTCGCCGAGGCCGTGCACCTCGATGAACGCGGCCGTCCAGACGGCGCGTTCGGCGGGCGGGAGGACGGCGAGCAGCTTGGCGGGGGCCCCGGTGCTCCGGGGGGCACGGGCGGCGCGGCCGCCGCGGGACCCCGGTGCGGGGGCCGGGGCGGGGCCCAGCAACGCCCGTGCCCAGTCGGCGTCCTGCTGGCGGACGGCGGCCCTGGCCCAGGCCTCGCGCAGGTCGTCGGCCCAGCTGCTGTCGCTCTCGTCGAGGCTGTCGCCCACCCGGAGCCCGAGCAGCCGGCCCGGCGTCAGACCGGTGGACTCCGGCCACAGCGAGAGCGGCGTGGCGGCGATCACCTCGCCGAACCACCAGGCCCGCTCGCCGCGCCCGGTGGGCGACTTGAGTGGTATGCCGTCGCGCTGCATCGCGGTGTCGCACTCGGTGGGCGGGGTGACGAGCAGGTGCGTGCCGCGCTCGGAGAGGCGGACGGCGGCCCGGGCGCGCTCGGCCATCCGGTGGGCGAGCGTGGAGCCGGGGAGGGTCGAGAGCAACTCGGCGGCGGTGGCCCGGACGTTCTTGCTGCGATCGCCCAACGCGGCTTCGAGGAAGGGCTCGTCGGCGAGCGAGAGGCCGTCCTGGAGGGCGTCCAGGAAGAGCAGCCGGTCCTCGGCGCGCTCGGTGGGCCAGGTGCTCACCAGCAGGGCGAGGCCGGCGGCGGGGTCGCTCCGGCGCAGTGCGGTCAGATGGGTGACGCGCTCGGCGAAGAGCCCCTCGTGCCAGAGGTGGTGGTCCCCGGGAGCGGCGGCCGCCGGTCCATCGGGTCCGTCGGGTCCGCCGGGCGCGGCCGTGCCGGCGGGCGCGTCCGTGGTGGTGCGGAGGACGAAGCGCCAGTCGGCGTTCCGGGCGGCGAGCCAGCGGCCCAGGGGGCCGGCCAGCGCCACGGCGTCGGGGCGCAGCTCGGTCCGGCCGCGGGCGGCGTCCAGCAGGGCCGGTACGGCGGCGGCGGGTGGGCGGAAGCCCCGGGCGCGGGCGGTGGCGAGCCACTGGGGGAGCAGTTCGGTGAGGTTGGCGAGGGTGCCGGGGGATCCGGCGCCCCGGCTGCCGAGCAGGAGGGTGAGCCGGCGGGCCGCGGGGGTGGGCAGTTCGGGCCGGTGGTCCTCGGGGGCGGGGGCGGCGAGCTGGGCGGTGACTGCCTCGCCGGCGGGGGCCGGGCGGGCTCCGGCGCGGCGGCGGACGGTCTCCAGGGCGGCGAGTTCGAGCAGGGCGGTGGCCGGGTCGGTGCGGTCGACGGCCAGGTGGGCGGCGGGGTCACCGGCGGCCGGGGGCGGCAGGGGGCGGCGGTCGGTGCCGAGGAGGGCGGTGGTGTGGAGGGACTCCCAGGGGTCGGTCGGGGTCGGGACGGTGGGCGGCACGCGGGGCTCCTGCGGGTCGGTGGGTGCTGGTCGGAGGCTCTCGGGCGGGTGGGGCGCCGGGGCCCGCGGCGGGCCCGTGGGCCGCGCGGGCCGGTCCCCGCTTCGGGGGCCTACCCGGTGGTGAGGTCGATCGGGCGGTGGTCCGCGCCCCAGGCGGTGACCGGGGCGAAACCGTGGTGGCCCTGCTCGCCGAAGACGGTGAGGGGGCGGCCGGTGGAGACGGCCGCGAGGCGCCAGAGGGCCGCTTCGGGGGTGGCACCACGGTGGACCGGGAGCGTGTGCCGGCCGTCGGTGAGCTGCCAGCCGTCGGGGGTGAGGACCGGGACGACGCCGGTCAGGACGGCCGGCCATGCGTCGAGCCAGGGATCGTCCGCGACGGCGTCGCCGTAGGCGGCGACCGCTTCGGCGGGGGTGAGCCCGGGCGGCGGGGCGGCGGGGCCCTGGCCGGGGGCGTCGTAGCGGGTGCCGAGGGCGGCGCGCAGGGGGCGGGCCCCGGGGTGGAAGGCGAGTTCGGCCTCCAGCAGGTGGCCGGTGGGGAGGGCGAGGTCGGGGGCCCGGCCGGGGCGGCCGAAGGAGAGGAGCAGGGCGGCCCGGCCGGTCTTCGCGCCGCGCAGCCAGAGCCGGCGGGTGGTGAGGCGTTCGTCCGCCGCGCCGTCCAGCGGGGAGGTGCGGCTGCCGAGGACGTACCAGCGGTCGCGGACGGTGGGGCCGGCCAGCACCTCGGCGGCGTCGGTGGTGTAGCCGACCCGGGCCCGGACGGTGGCGGCCAGCGGGGCGGGCAGGTCGTCGATCCGGGTGGCGGCGGTGGCGAGCAGATGGAGCATGGCGTACTCCTCCAGGAGGTCGGGCCCGGTGACGGCGTCGAGTTCGCGGACGCGGGTGGCGAGGCCGGGGGCCTGGGCGTCGACCATCCGGGCGGCGACCTCCTCCCAGGGGCCGGCGGCGGACGGGTCCGCAAGGCCGTGGCGGACCCGGTCGGCCAGCCGCAGACGCAGCTCACCGGCGCCGGCGGCGACCCGGGCGTGGCGCTTCTCGGCCCGGCGGAGGGCGGCGGCCGGGTCGGCCGCGGCGGTGGCGCCGGTCGCCCGCCGCTCGGCGCGGTCGCGGCGCTCGGCCAGCCAGTCGGACGCCCAGTCGGAAGGCTCGCCGGCCGGGACGGCCTCGGGGGTGCCGCTCCAGAGCAGCAGCAGCCCGAGCGCGTGCTTGCAGGGGAACTTCCGGCTCGGGCAGGTGCACGAGTAGGCGGGCGTGGCCAGCTCGACGGCGGTGCGGTAGGGCGTCCGGCCGCTGCCCCTGCACTCGCCCCAGAGCGCGGCGCCGTCGGTGCCCGTGGCCGACCAGGGCGCGGGCGAGGAGAGCTTGCCCGCGGCCTTCTGCGAGCTCGCGTCGGGTGCCAGGGACAGGACGTGTTCGGTGCTCCAGCGTTCCTCCATGCCGACGACGGTAGGCGGAGGGACTGACAGGCCGGGTGGTCGAACTGAGGTCCGGTCAGGATTGTCAGTGGTCCGGTGCAGGGTGGTTCCCACAGGCCGGGACGCCGACCTGGCTCCCCCCGATCACCTCGCCGCCCGCCACCGGTGTGTCCGGCGGCCGACCCGAAGGAGCCCCCTGATGACCGACGTTCTGCGGCAGCACGCGGAGGACGCCTTCGCGGCGGAACTGGCCGCGCTGGCCGCGCAGGACGACCGCCCGCGTCCCGAGCGCTGGAAGCTCTCGCCGTGGGCCGTCGCCACCTATCTGCTCGGTGGCGAGCTGCCGGACGGCACCGTGGTCACCCCCAAGTACATCGGCCCGCGGCGGATCGTCGAGGTCGCCGTGACGACGCTGGCCACGGACCGGGCGCTGCTGCTGCTCGGCGTGCCCGGCACCGCGAAGACCTGGGTGTCGGAGCACCTCGCGGCGGCGATCAGCGGCGATTCGACCCTGCTGGTGCAGGGGACGGCCGGTACGCCGGAGGAGGCCGTCCGGTACGGCTGGAACTACGCCCAGCTGCTGACCAACGGTCCGAGCCGGGCGGCGCTGGTGCCCTCGCCGCTGATGCGGGCGATGGCGGACGGGAAGATCGCCCGGGTCGAGGAGCTGACCCGGATCCCGGCGGACGTCCAGGACAGTCTGATCACCATCCTGTCGGAGAAGACGCTGCCGATACCGGAGTTGGGCGGCGAGACGCAGGCCGTGCGCGGGTTCAACCTGATCGCCACGGCGAACGACCGGGACCGCGGCGTCAACGAGCTGTCGAGCGCCCTGCGCCGACGGTTCAACACCGTGGTGCTGCCGCTCCCCGGCTCGCTGGAGGAGGAGGTGGACATCGTCACCCGGCGGGTCGACCAGCTCGGCCGCTCGCTGGAGCTCGCCCCACTGCCCGGGGGAGCCGAGGAGATCAGGCGGGTGGTGACGGTCTTCCGGGAGCTGCGGGCCGGCCTCACCGTGGACGGCCGGACGAAGGTGAAGACGCCGAGCGGCACGCTGTCGACGGCCGAGGCCATCTCGGTGGTGACCAACGGTCTGGCGCTGGCCACCCACTTCGGGGACGGCGTGCTGCGGGCCGGCGACGTCACGGCCGGCATCCTCGGCGCCGTCGTCCGGGATCCGGTGGCGGACCAGGTGGTCTGGCGCGAGTACGTCGAGGGCGTGCTGCGCGAGCGGGACGGCTGGAAGGACTTCTACCGCGCCGCCCGGCAGAACGCCCGCTGAGGCCATGGCAGTTCATGGCGGTTCATGGCAGTTCGCGGCAGTTCAAGGCGGCCCAAGGCAGTTCAGAGCAGTGCTGAGCAGTTCGATTCAGTCCGAGTCAGTTCGAGGCACGAGGAGGGAGGCGCGATGAGCGCGGAGGTGACGCTGCTGGGCGTACGGCACCACGGTCCCGGCTCGGCCCGCGCGGTGGCCGCCGCACTGGAGCAGTTGCGGCCGGACGCGGTGCTGATCGAGGGCCCGCCGGAGGCCGATCCGATCGTCGGGCTGGCGGCCGAGAAGGACATGGTGCCACCGGTCGCCCTGCTCGCCCACGTCGTGGACGACCCGGCCAGGGCCGCGTTCTGGCCCTATGCCGAGTTCTCCCCGGAGTGGGTGGCGATCCGGTACGGACTCGACGCCGGTGTACCGGTCCGCTTCATCGACCTCCCGGCGGCCTACGGCCTCGCCGAGGAGCGGGAGCAGCCGGAGCAGGGGGAGCAGCCGGAGCGGGCGGCGGACCCGATCGGGATGCTCGCCGAGGCCGCCGGCAGCGACGACCCGGAGCGCTGGTGGGAGGACGTGATCGAGCACCGCTCGCCCGGTACCGACGCGCTGGCCCCGTTCGCCGCGGTCGCCGAGGCGATGGCGGCGCTGCGCGAGGACGTCGCGCCCGGCGGGCCCGTCCGGCGCGACGACCTGCGGGAGGCGTACATGCGCCAGCAGATCCGGGCCGCCAAGCGGGCCGGGCACCGGCGGATCGCCGTGGTCTGCGGGGCGTTCCACGTCCCGGCGCTGGCCGTGCTGCCGACCGTCGCGCACGACCGGGCGGTGCTGGCCGGCCTGCCGAAGAAGGTGCGCACCGACATCACCTGGGTGCCGTGGACGCACCGCCGGCTCTCCCAGCAGAGCGGTTACGGCGCCGGGATCGTCTCGCCGGGCTGGTACCACCACCTGTTCACCACCACGGGTGATCCGGTGCCGCTCTGGTTGACCAGGGCCGCCGACCTGCTGCGGGCCGAGGACCACCCGGTCTCCTCGGCGCACGTGATCGAGGCCGTCCGGCTGGCCCGGACGCTGGCGGTGATGCGCGGCCGCCCGCTCGCCGGCCTGACCGAGACCCTGGACGCCGTCCGCTCGGTGATGTGCGACGGCTCGGACGTCGCACTGGCGCTGGTGCACGACCGCCTGGTCACCGGGGACCTCCTCGGCGGGGTGCCGGACGGCGCTCCGGCGGTGCCGTTGCAGCGGGACCTGACCCGGCTGCAGCGCTCGCTGCGGCTGAAGCCGGCGGTCGAGCCGCGGGAGTTGGACCTGGACCTGCGCAAGGAGAACGACGCGGCCCGCTCCCGGCTGCTGCACCGGCTGCGGCTGCTCGGCATCGACTGGGGCGTGCCGAGCCGCTCCGCCGTCACCTCGACGGGCACCTTCCGGGAGAGCTGGCGGCTCTGCTGGCAGCCCGAGTTCGCCGTCCGGATCGCCGAGGCCGCCCAGTGGGGTACCACCGTCGAGGAGGCGGCGACCGGCCGGGCGGTCGGCGCGGCGCGGGCCGCGGTGGAGCTCGCCGAGCTGACCGCCCTGGTCGAGACCTGCCTGCTGGCCGGGCTGGCCGACGCGCTGCCCGCCGTGATGCGGATCCTCGCCGACTGCGCCGCGCTCGACACCGACGTCGCCCAGCTGGCCGGGGCGCTGCCGGCGCTGGTCCGCGCGCTGCGCTACGGCGACGTCCGCGGCACCGACCACCGTGCGCTCGGCGAGGTCGCGACGGGCCTCGCCGACCGGATCTGCGTCGGGCTGCCGCCCGCCTGCACCGGGCTGGACGCGGCCGGCGCGGAGGCGGTGCGCGGCCGGCTCGACGAGGTGCACGGCGCGATCGGCCTGCTGGAGCCGGGCGGCGGGCTCGTCGACCGGTGGGCCGGGACGCTGCGGGCGCTCGCCCGCCGCGAACCGGTCGGCGGTCCGGCCACGGGCGTGCCCGGCCTGCTGCGCGGGCGCGCCGTCCGGCTGCTGCTGGACGACGGACGGCTCGACTCCGAGGAGGCCGGCCGCCGGATGGGCCTCGTCCTCTCGGCGGCCAACGCCCCGGCGGACGCGGCCGGCTGGGTGGAGGGCTTCCTCAGCGGCGGCGGCGCCCTGCTGCTGCACGATCCCCGGCTGCTCGGCCTGCTCGACGAGTGGCTGACGGCGGTGCCGGCCGAGGTCTTCACCGATGTGCTGCCGCTGCTGCGCCGCACCTTCTCCGCGCTGGAGGCGGGCGTCCGCACCACCGTCGGCAGCAGGGTCGCGGCCGGTCCGCTGGGCACCGAGCCGGTGGCGGCGGCGGGCACGGGCCCCGAGCTGGATCCGGCCCGCGCCGACGCGGCGCTGCCCGTGGTCGCCCTGCTGCTCGGCCTGCCCGGCTGCCCGGTCCACCCCGCGGGGCCGCCGCGGATCCCCCGACAGGCCGAGGGCCGCGACACCTGACCCCGCACCCGACGCGCCCGCACCCGACGCGCCCGACCCGATGCACCCACGCCCGACGCGACGCGCCCGCACCCGACGACGCACCTGACCCGATGGACCGGAAGGAGCACCCGATGGCAGAGGCCACCACCCCCGCCGCTCCCGTCACCCTCGCCGCCGAGGAGCGGCTGCGCCGCTGGCGGCTGGTGCTCGGCGGCGAGGCGGACGGCACCGGCAGCGCGCTGCGCGGCCGGGACGCCGCGATGGACGGCGCGCTCGCCGCGCTGTACCGGGGCACGCCGCAGGAGGGCCGGGCCGGGCGGTCCGGCCGGCGCACCGCGGGGCTGGGCGGCTCGGCGCCGCAGGTGGCCCGCTGGCTCGGGGACATCCGCGAGTACTTCCCCACCAGCGTCGTCCAGCTGATGCAGCAGGACGCCATCACCCGCCTCGGCCTGGACCGCCTGCTGCTGGAGCCGGAGATGCTGGAGGCCGTCGAGCCCGACGTCCACCTGGTCGCCACCCTGCTCTCGTTGAAGCACGCGCTGCCCGAGACGACCCGGGAGAGCGCCCGTGCGGTGGTCGGCAAGGTGGTCGCGGAGCTGGAGCGCCGGCTCGCCGACCGCACCCGGGCCACCCTGGGCGGCGCGCTGGACCGCAGCGCCCGGGTGAACCGCCCGCGCCACCGCGACATCGACTGGGACCGCACCATCCGGGCCAACCTGAAGAACTACCTGCCCGAGCACGGCACCGTCGTCCCCGAGCGGCTGGTCGGCTACGCCCGGGCGCAGCGCGCGGTGAGGAAGGACGTCATCCTCTGCATCGACCAGTCCGGCTCGATGGCCCCCTCGGTGGTGCACTCGGCGGTGTTCGGCGCGGTGCTGGCCTCGATGAGGACGCTGGACACCCGGCTGGTGGTCTTCGACACCTCGGTGGTCGACCTCACCGAGCAGCTCGGCGACCCGGTGGACGTCCTGTTCGCGACCCAGCTCGGCGGCGGCACCGACATCAACCGCGCGCTGGCCTACTGCCAGTCGAGGATCACCCGCCCGTCCGAGACCGTCGTGGTGCTGATCAGCGATCTCTACGAGGGCGGCATCCGGAACGAGATGCTCAAGCGGGTGGCGGCGATGAAGGCGGCCGGCGTCCAGTTCGTCGCGCTGCTCGCGCTCTCCGACGAAGGGGCGCCCGCGTACGACCACGCGCACGCGGCCGCCCTGGCCACGCTCGGCGCCCCCGCGTTCGCCTGCACGCCGGACGCGTTCCCGGACGTCATGGCGGCGGCGATAGAGAAGCGGCCGATCCCCGTCCCGCCGCAGGGCGGGTAGCGACCGGGTGCGCGGGTTCACCCGGACGAGCGAACCCGGGCCCGGCCCCACCGCTGATCTGCGCACCTGCTGAGCAGGGCGCGCGGCAGCCGGTCGGGGCCTGGCTGTGACGGTTCTCACCCAAGCCGGGCCGGTCCCGGGCGAAACACGCCTGCCGTCCGGGGATAACCTGCCAGACGGACGTGACGCGCGTGTTGATTGACGTGTGCGCCCGTGGCTGTGTGGGCCGCAAGGCCGTACCTCTGCGTACCCGCACCGCCCCGACGACCCGCAGCGAAGATCCTGCCGTGGCACGCTCGTAGAGACACAATCCGCGACCACGAACAAGGACAAACACGTGGACCTGTTCGAGTACCAGGCGAGGGACCTCTTCGCCAAGCACGGGGTTCCCGTGCTTGACGGTGATGTCATCGAGACCGCCGCAGACGCTGCCGCCATCGCGGAGCGCTTCGGCGGCCGCGCCGTCGTCAAGGCTCAGGTGAAGGTGGGCGGCCGAGGCAAGGCCGGTGGCGTGAAGCTCGCCGCCGACCCGGCGGACGCCGTCGCCAAGGCCGAGGCGATCCTCGGGATGGACATCAAGGGCCACACCGTTCACAAGGTGATGCTGGCCCAGACGGCGGACATCAAGGAGGAGTACTACGTCTCCTTCCTGCTGGACCGCACCAACCGCACCTTCCTGGCCATGGCCAGCGTGGAGGGCGGTGTGGAGATCGAGGTCGTCGCGGAGGAGAACCCCGAGGCGCTCGCCAAGATCCCGGTCGACGCCAACGAGGGCTGCACCCCGGAGAAGGCCGCCGAGATCGTCGCCGCCGCGAAGTTCCCGGCGGAGATCGCGGACCAGGTCGCCGATGTCCTGCAGAAGCTCTGGGTCGTCTTCATCAAGGAGGACGCCCTCCTCGTCGAGGTCAACCCGCTGATCAAGTCCGGCGACGGCAAGATCATCGCGCTCGACGGCAAGGTCTCCCTGGACGAGAACGCCGAGTTCCGCCAGCCCGAGCACGAGGCGCTCGAGGACAAGGCCGCCGCCAACCCGCTGGAGGCGGCGGCGAAGGCCAAGGGCCTGAACTACGTCAAGCTCGACGGCCAGGTCGGCATCATCGGCAACGGCGCGGGTCTCGTCATGAGCACCCTCGACGTGGTCGCCTACGCGGGCGAGAGCCACGGCGGCGTCAAGCCCGCCAACTTCCTCGACATCGGTGGCGGCGCGTCCGCCGAGGTCATGGCGAACGGCCTGGAGATCATCCTGGGCGACCCCGACGTCAAGTCGGTCTTCGTCAACGTCTTCGGTGGCATCACCGCGTGCGACGCCGTCGCGAACGGCATCGTGCAGGCCCTGGCCCTGCTGGAGTCCAAGGGCGAGAACGTCTCCAAGCCGCTGGTCGTCCGCCTGGACGGCAACAACGCCGAGCTTGGTCGCAAGATCCTCGACGACGCCAACCACCCGCTGGTGCAGCGCGTCGACACCATGGACGGCGCCGCCGACCGTGCCGCCGAGCTGGCCAACAAGTAAGGAAGGGGACTTAACACCATGGCTATCTTCCTTACCAAGGACAGCAAGGTCATCGTCCAGGGCATGACCGGCTCCGAGGGCATGAAGCACACCCGCCGCATGCTCGCCTCGGGCACCCAGATCGTCGGTGGCGTGAACCCGCGCAAGGCCGGCACCACGGTCGACGTCGACGGCACCGACGTGCCCGTCTTCGGCTCCGTCGCCGAGGCCATCGAGAAGACCGGTGCCGACGTCACCGTCATCTTCGTGCCGCCGAAGTTCACCAAGGACGCCGTCGTCGAGGCCATCGACGCCGAGATCGGCCTCGCGGTCGTCATCACCGAGGGTGTCCCGGTCCACGACTCGGCCGCCTTCTGGGCGTACGCGGGTTCGAAGGGCAACAAGACCCGGATCATCGGCCCGAACTGCCCGGGCCTGATCAGCCCCGGACAGTCCAACGCCGGCATCATCCCGGCGGACATCACCCAGGCCGGCAAGATCGGCCTGGTGTCGAAGTCCGGCACCCTGACCTACCAGCTCATGTACGAGCTGCGGGACATCGGCTTCTCCTCGGCCGTGGGCATCGGCGGTGACCCGGTCATCGGGACCACCCACATCGACGCTCTCAAGGCCTTCCAGGAGGACCCGGAGACCGAGCTCATCGTCATGATCGGTGAGATCGGTGGCGACGCCGAGGAGCGTGCCGCGGCCTACATCGCCGAGCACGTCACCAAGCCGGTCGTCGGCTACGTCGCGGGCTTCACCGCCCCCGAGGGCAAGACCATGGGCCACGCCGGCGCCATCGTCTCCGGCTCCTCGGGCACCGCGCAGGCGAAGAAGGAGGCCCTGGAGGCCGCCGGCGTCAAGGTCGGCAAGACGCCGTCCGAGACCGCCCGCCTGGCGCGTGAGCTGATCAACGGCTGACGCTCGCCCCGCGCATCGAGCGCCCCGTCCGGATCTCCGGGCGGGGCGCTCGCCGTTGTGGCGGGGCCTCCGGCCGGGAGAGCGGCGGCCCCGCCGTTCGCCGATCCGGCCGCGGCTCCGGCCGTCGCCGGTGAGGTGTGGCCCGTCGCCCCGTTGCCCCGGCGCCCCGGCGTCCGACCTGGCCCGGGTCGGAGGCCGGGGGCTCCGTCGGCGGGCCGCTCAGCGGTCCGCCGGGCAGGGGAGGAGCGACCAGCGGGTGCAGGCCGCCGGGCCGCCCGCCGAGCCGGGCGGGGGCAGGGCCGCCGCGGCGCGCGCGGCGGCCGGCAGCTCCCACAGCGGCGCCCGGGGCGGCGGCGGGTCCGCCACGACCGGCTCGACCCCGGGCGTCGGACTGCACCAGAGGCTGCGGATGCCCGTCGGCGGACCGTCCGGGACGAGCGGCACGGCGGAGCCGTTGACCGCGCCGCAGACCGCCTGCTTCGGCGGTTCGGGGGCCCGGTGGAACAGCGACCCCGGGCCGCTGCCGGCCAGTGTCGCCGCCGCCGCGCCGCCGACCGCCACCGTGATCAGCACCGCCGCCCCGGTCCGGGTGGCGTTCGCCAGTCGGTGCCGGGCGCGCAGCACCGGCACCGGAGGCCGCTGCGGCTCCGGGCAGCCGCGGACGGCGGCCCGGTGCAGCAGTCCGGCGAGCCCGTCGGCGAAACCCTCGGCGGCCGGATCGGGCCCGACCAGGTCCGGCACCCACTCCGCCAACGCCGCCCGGGCGGCCCACACCCGGCCCTCGGCGGCCGCCACGGTCGACTCCACCTCGACGGCCACGGCCGCGGCGGGCAGGCCCAGGCCGTCGTGCAGCACCAGCGCCCGGCGCTGCGGGCGGGAAAGCCGCTTGAGCGCCTTGAGCAGTGCGCGGTCCCGGTCGGTGAGCCGGTCGTGGTCCGGCAGTACGGCCTGCGACTCGTCGGCCGGGCGGACCTTGATCCGCCGGTGCGGCAGCCGCCAGACGTGCGTCCGCCGCGGGCCGCCCCGGTGCCACGGCGAGAGCGCCGCCTCACAGGCCCGCGCCCGCACCCAGCCCTCCGGATCGGCCCCGGCCGCCACCTCGTCCCAGTGCCGGCGCGCCTCGCCGAAGGCCAGCCGCACGCAGTGCACGGCGCGGTGCTTGCAGGAGGTGAGCAGGAAGACCTGTTGGACCAGGCGGGTGTGGGCGGCCTCGTACAGCTCCTCGAAGGACGGTACGGGTACGGCGTCCAGGGGCTCCGAGGTCGCACCCGCCGCGTTCGCGGCGGCCAGCGCGGCGGCGGCGGGCCTGTGGTCGTTCGGTGCGGGGGCGGTCCCGCCGTCGGTGCGAGGCGACCCGGCGGGTGCGGGGCCGTCGGCGGGGTTCGTCCGGGCGGGCGGCTTCGCGGCGGCGCCGGCCGGCCTGCCGCCGTTCGGCCGCGGCGGCGTGCTGGCCGCCGGTCCGGTCCGGGGGGCGGTGCGGCCGTCGGTGCGGGGCGTCCCGGAGGCGGCGGTGGGGGTGTTCACCGCACCGGCCTTGCCGTCATCCGGCCGGGGCGGCGTGCTGGCCGCCGGTCCGGTCCGGGGTGCGGTGCGGCCGTCGGTGCGGGGTGTCCCGGAGACGTCGGGCGTGCCGTCGTTGGTGCGGGGTGGGGCGGACGGCGTGGGGGCGCTGGCCGCGCCGGCCCTGCCGCCGTTCGGCCGCGGCGGCGCGCCTGACGCCGGTCCGGTCCGGGGGGCGGTGCCGTCGTCGGTGCGGGGCGTCCCGGAGGCGGCGGGGGTGTGCGCGGCACCGGCCTTGCCGCCGTTCGGCCGGGGTGTCCCGGGGCGCGTGGGGGTCGAGTCGGCGGCGGGTCGCGGCGTGGGGGTCTCCTCCCCGGGGCGCGGGGCTCCGTGGGAGGTGGCGTCGCCCGGGCCGGTCGGCCGGGCCTCGGTGTGCCCGCGCCGTTCCCGCCCGGCCGGTTGCTCCACCGGGGTGCCGGACCCGGGCGTGTCCGGCGGGCCCGCCGGACCGCCGGAGGCGCCCTGAGCGGGGCTCAGCAGTGCGGCGAAGGCGACGATCTCGGCGTGGGTCCGCGTGCCGAGCTTGCGCATGGCCCGGTGCTGGTAGCTGCGCGCGGTGGCCGGGGTGACGCCGAGCGCCGCCGCCGACTGGGCGAGGTCCCGGCCCGCCGCGAGGTGGGCGAGGGCCTGGGCTTCACGGGGCGTCAACTGCCGCAGCAGCCGGAGCGCCTCGCTCTGCTCTCCGGCCGGCCCGTTCGCCCCGGTGGCCCGGCCGGGCCCGGCGGCACCCGCAGCACCTGCGGCACCTGCGGCGTCCTGCACCCCCCGGCCCCGTTCGGTCCGGCCCTTTCCGGGGCGTTCCTTCCCGGGGCGTCCCTGGGGTGCCGGGGGGTCGGCGGATCCGGCGGCCCGGGCGGGGTGGTTGGCGGCGGCGGCGTCGGCCGGGCGCTCGGCGGTCGGCGGCGTGGTCATCAGACGCTCCGGGCCGGAGCGGGGGCGACGGCATGAGGGCAGGGTCTGAAAATGCGCATAAGCCAATAATCTGGGACACGACGGTGGTTTGCCTCTTCACGGAGCATGGCGAGTCGCCTTGGCACCATGAGGCGCATGACGCAGCTGATGGGCCGTCCGATCCTGGAAGTGCCGGGCGAGCTGGGCGCCAGACCCGTCCTGGCCGACGTGCTCACCGGGGTGCGGACGGCGCTGCTCGGCCTGGCGGTGGTCGCCGTTCCGGTCCTCGGGCTCTGGGTGGTGACCCCGTACGCGGACGACGGCGCGGCCGGCGCCGTCCGACTGGCCGGGGCGCTCTGGCTGCTCGGGCACGGCGCGCCGGTGCTCCGCGGCGCGCTGGACGCCCCGCTGACCGTGACTCCGCTGCTGCTGGGCCTGCTGGCGGTGGGCCAGCTCCACCGCGCGGGTGCCCGGGCGGCGGCCCGGCGCCGGCTGCGGCCGCGCTGGAGCGGTCCATTGGCGGTGTGGTCCGGCTACTGCGCGGTCGCCGTGGTGGTGGTCGCGCAGTGTTCGGGCGCGGGCCTGTTCCGGGCGCGGGTGCTGCCGGACGTCCTGGTGGTGGCGCTGGTGGCGGCCGTCGCGACGGCCGTCGGCGCCCGGGCGACCGGGGCGCCCTCGCCGAGGTCCGGGCCGGCGTCCTGGCCGGCCTCCTGGACGGCGCCCTGGCGGGTGCTCCGGCAACGGGCGCTGGACGGGCTGCCCGCCTGGGCCCGCCTGGACGGGGGCGCGGCGACGATCCGGTCGGCGGCGCTGGCCGCCGGTGCGGGGCTGGTGGCGGCGGGTGCGGCGGTGGTCGCGGTGGCGGCGCTGCTGGACGCGGTGACCGGGGGCGGCCACGGCACGGCGGCGCTCGCGCAGGGCCCGGCCGCGGTCGCCGGACTGCTGCTGCTCAGCGTGGCGCTGCTGCCGAACGCGGTGCTCTGGGGGACGGCCTACGCGCTGGGCCCGGGGTTCGCGGCGGGTGCGGGGACGGTGGTGGCGCCGTCCGGCACGGTGCGGGGGCCGGTGCCGGACTTCCCGCTGTTCGCCCTGCTGGCGGAGCCCGGCGCGGGCGGTTGGCGGCAGCTGGTCTGCCTGCTGCCGGCCCTGGCCGGGGTGGTCCCGGCCGTCCTGATCGGCCGTGCGGCGGCCGGGGCCCGGTACCCGGGCGGCGCGGACCGGACCATCCGGCAGCGGGAGGAGCCGGCGCCGGCCCGGCCCGGCGCGTGGCGGCCGGCGGGGACGGTCGTCGCCGTGCTGGCGGTGGCCCTGCTGACCGGTGCGGCCGCCGCGGTGCTCGGCTGGCTCTCCGGCGGGGCGCTGGCCGGCGGCCGGATGGCGGAGCTGGGCCCGTTGCCGTGGCGGACGGGGCTGGCGGCGGCGGGCTGGATCGCCGCGGTGGCCGTCCCGGGCGCCCTGCTGACCCGGGCCCGGGTCGCGGCCCGGGCGTCGGCCACCACGGCGGCGGCCGGGGCGGAGACCGGACCCGATACCGACGCGGTCGGCCCGCCCCGGGGCGGGACCGTCGGCGTCCCCGGAGCCGTCGGAGTGCCTGGGGCCGTCGGAGTGCCCGGGGCCGTCGGCGCCCCCGGGAGCGGCGCGATCGCCGGCCGCGCGCGCCGGGGCGTGCTGTGGCTGCGCGCCCGCGCGTACGCCGTGGTGCTGCGGCTGGGTCGGTCGGCCGACGGCGCGGAGGCGGCCGCGGAGGACGCGACCGGCCTGGACGAGCTGGACTGACGGCGCCGCCGCCCGTCCGCTCCCCGCTACTCGCTCTTCGAGGTGATGTCCACGTACCACTTCGGCGCGAGGCGCTCGCAGTTGTCCGCGCCGGTCGAGGTCAGCGAGTCCCGGACGCAGGTCACGTAGTCGTTGTAGTAGAGGCTGAGGCCGATCACCGAGGAGACGAAGACCACCGTCATCGCGCCGGTGAGCACCCCGGCGAGGGCGGCCGGGGTCAGCGGGTTGGGGGCGGCGGACTCGCCGGCGGCGGGTGCCGCTCCGCCGGTCGCGGTCGCGGCGGCCGGCTTGGGGGCCCGCATCGCGGCGACTCCCCAGACGATGGCCAGCGCGCCGACGAACAGCGCCACGTAGTGCAGCGAGGCGAACGCGCAGACCAGCGCGCCCATACCGGCCAGCGCGGCGTTGCGGGCCTTGCGCTGCGCCGGGTCGCTCGGGTCGAGCTTGGGCGGCTGCGGGGCGGGCGGGCGGGGGTGCCAGCCGCCGCCCTGGTAGCCGGGGCTCCACGGGTGCGGCGGCGGGACCTCGGGCCGCTCGTCCGGGTTCCCGCCGCCGTCGGTGCCGTCGGCACCGCTGGAACCGTCCGAACCTCCGGCGGGCCCGGGGTTGCGGGGCTGCCACGGCTGGTCCGGGGCATCCGCCGGCGGCGGCGCGAAGGGGTTGCGCTCGCCGGTGTTGTCACCGCTGCTCATGGTTCAGCCATTCCTTCTCGGTCGGTGGGGCGGACGCCCGCGCCACCCTATGATCCCGCAGTCGCCCGCGGGGCCTTCGGCGGCCTGCCTTCGGGGCGCGTTCCACCGCACCGGCGAACCCGCGAGGGCCCGCCCGCCCGGCCGCACCCGACGTCCCGCCCCCGGGCCCGCCGCCCCACTCCGCCGACGCCCGCCCCGCCCGACCGGCCACCGCCGGCAGCTTCGCACCACCCCGTCGCTGCCGTCGGCCCGCCGTCCGCGCACGGCCGGCGGGCGGACGCCGGGCGGACGGCGGGTGAACGGTGCCCCGATGGAGATCCCCGTCTCAACTACGCGCGTAGCGCCGCCAGGGCGTTTCAAGGGCCGTCCGACCAGCCGTTATCGTGGTGACGGTCAGCAGCTCAGATAGGTTCCCCGGGCCCGCATCGCGGCGGGTTCCTCCGGTGTTCCCCCTCGCTCGACCTGCCGTTCGTAGTGGCCCCACCGCCGGTGGATGTACCAGCGGGCGGCGCCCGACCTACGGAGAATCGCGCAGTGGCCGCCGCCCCCGCTCAACTCTTCCCGCCCCGCACTCCCGGCCCGGCCCGGCTGGTGGTGCTGGTCTCCGGCTCCGGCACCAACCTACAGGCGCTGATCGACGCCGTGGCCGATCCGGCCTTCGGCGCGGAGATCGTCGCCGTCGGTGCCGACCGTGACGGCATCGCGGGCCTGGAGCGCGCCGAGCGGGCCGGGCTGCCGGTCTTCGTGCACCGCCTGAAGGACTTCGCCGACCGCGCCGGGTGGGACGGCGCGCTGACCGCCTCCGTCGCGGAGCACCGGCCGGACCTCGTGGTCACGGCGGGCTTCATGAAGATCCTCGGCCCCGCGTTCATCGCGGCCTTCGCCGGGCGGATCATCAACACCCACCCCGCACTGCTGCCCGCCTTCCCCGGCGCCCACGGCGTCACCGACGCGCTCGCGTACGGAGTGAAGGTCACCGGCTGCACCGTCCACCTGGTCGACGCCGGGGTGGACACCGGGCCGATCATCGCGCAGGGCGTCGTCGAGGTCACCGACGCCGACCACGCCGATGGCGGCGAAGCGCTGCACGAGCGCATCAAGACTGTCGAGCGAAAGCTGCTCGTCGACATCGTGGGCCGGCTGGCCCGCGAGGGTCACCGCATCGAGGACCGAAAGGTATGGATCCCGGCATGAGCGCCGCCCCCAGCACCACGTCCCCCGTCACCGCCCCCCTCGACGAGGAGAGCGGCGTCCGCCCGATCCGTCGCGCGCTGATCAGCGTCTACGACAAGACCGGTCTGGAGGAGCTGGCCCAGGGCCTGCACGCCGCCGGGGTCGCCATCGTCTCCACCGGAACCACCGCCGGCCGGATCGCCGCCGCGGGCGTCCCGGTGACCGAGGTCTCCGAGCTGACCGGCTTCCCCGAGTGCCTCGACGGGCGCGTGAAGACGCTGCACCCCCGCGTGCACGCCGGTGTGCTCGCCGACCTGCGGCTGGAGTCGCACCGCGCGCAGCTCGCCGAGCTGGGCGTCGAGCCCTTCGAGCTGGTCGTGGTGAACCTGTACCCGTTCAAGGCCACCGTCGCCTCCGGCGCGAGCCCGGACGAGTGCGTCGAGCAGATCGACATCGGCGGCCCGAGCATGGTCCGCGCCGCGGCCAAGAACCACCCGTCGGTCGCCGTCGTGGTGGACCCGGCCCGCTACGGCGACGTGCTGAAGGCCGTCCAGGAGGGCGGCTTCGACCTGGCCACCCGCAAGCGCCTGGCCGGTGCCGCGTTCGCGCACACCGCCGCCTACGACGTCGCGGTGGCCTCCTGGTTCGAGGCCGGCTACGCGGCCGGCGACGTCGAGGGCTTCCCGGAGTTCCTGGGCGCCACCTACGAGCGCCAGAACGTGCTGCGCTACGGCGAGAACCCGCACCAGGGCGCCGCGCTCTACAGCGACGGCACCGGCGGCCTGGCCGGCGCCGAGCAGCTGCACGGCAAGGAGATGTCGTACAACAACTACGTCGACACCGATGCCGCCCGTCGCGCCGCGTACGACCACGCCGAGCCGGCCGTCGCGATCATCAAGCACGCCAACCCGTGCGGCATCGCCACCGGCGCGGACGTCGCCGAGGCGCACCGCAAGGCGCACGAGTGCGACCCGGTCTCCGCGTACGGCGGCGTGATCGCGGTCAACCGCCCGGTGACCGTCGAGCTGGCCGAGCAGATCGCCCCGATCTTCACCGAGGTCGTCGTCGCCCCCGGGTACGAGGACGGCGCCGTCGAGGTGCTGGCGCGCAAGAAGAACCTGCGGGTGCTGGTCGCCCCCGAGGCGCCGGCCAACCGCCAGGAGGTGCGCCCGATCTCCGGTGGCGTGCTGCTCCAGGACGCCGACCGGATCCACGCCGCGGGCGACGACCCGGCGAGCTGGACGCTGGCCACCGGCGAGGCGCTCCCCGCGGCCGAGCTGGCCGAGCTGGCGTTCGCCTGGCGGGCCTGCCGGGCCGTCAAGTCCAACGCGATCCTGCTGGCCAAGGGCGGTGCCTCGGTGGGCGTCGGGATGGGCCAGGTCAACCGGGTCGACTCGGCGAAGCTCGCCGTGGAGCGGGCCGGCGAGCGGGCCCGGGGCTCCTACGCGGCCTCCGACGCCTTCTTCCCGTTCGCGGACGGCCTGCAGATCCTGCTCGACGGCGGCGTCAAGGCCGTGGTGCAGCCGGGCGGTTCGATCCGGGACGAGGAGGTCGTCGCGGCCGCCGCCGCGGCCGGCGTGACGATGTACTTCACCGGTACCCGCCACTTCTTCCACTGACGCCGACGCCGGTGCCGGGCCGGGAGGATCCCGGTCCGGCAGCGGCGGTGTGACGGTACGACGGAGCGGCCCGGCCCCTGGGAAGGGGACCGGGCCGCTCCGCTGTCGCCGGTCGGTGTTACTTCTTGATCACCAGGGTGCCGGCGGCACGGTCGTGCCAGCCCTGCAGCTTCCCGGAGTTGTCGAAGAACGGGGACAGGTAGACCAGCGCGGCGCCGATGTAGCAGAGGAACGCGCCGACGATCGGGATGATGAAGCGGATGAAGCCGCCGCCCAGGCCGGGGACCTGGCCGTTGCTCTCCTTGACGACGCGCAGGCCCAGGGCCATCTTGCCGAGGGTGGCACCCGCGAAGGAGACCATCAGCCACTCGTACAGCAGGTTGAACACCGAGAGCACGCCGACCATGATCAGCATGGTGACGAAGAAGCCCGCGGCGGCGTCGTTGTTGGCGTTCAGGCAGTCGTAGTACGCCGAGTTGGAGCCGCCGTAGGTGTACTTGCCGCTGCAGTCCTGGGTGTCCTTGGCGATGCCGAGCGCGCTGGCCAGGCCGAGCGCCATCACCAGGGCGACGACCGCGCCGATCGCGAGGCCGTCGATCAGGCGGGCCAGGAAGCGCTGGCCCATGGTGGCGATCTTCACCGTGCCCAGCTGGGCGATGTTGATGTAGCCGTTGTTGGCCTGGAGGGTGCCCGGCATCGGCGCGTACCCGTACGCCGGCTGCTGCGGCACACCGTACTGCGGGGCCTGCGGCGGCTGCTGCGGGTAGCCGTACCCGGCGGCCGGCGGGGCCTGCTGGGGGTAGCCGTAGCCCTGCTGAGGGGGCTGCTGGCCGTACGGGTTGTTCGGGTCGGGCGGGTAACTCATCGATGCCTCCGGGCAGGGATGTGGGGACGTGGGACGGGACAGCGCTGGGTCCGGAACGCACCGGCGGGGCGAACTGCCGAGCGGACGGGACGATAGCGGAGCGCGGTGACAACGGGGGCGGACACGGTCCGGCGCCCGCCGGCACGGGCTGGCTCAGGAACGTGGGTGGCGCCGGTCCGGCGCGAACGGGAGCATCGACGGCTGCGGTCCTGGCAGCACGCGGCCGTGGCGGTCGGGCGGCACGGTGTGGTGTGGTCGGCTCACTCTGTTCTTCCCCCGGGTACGCCCCGCCGGTGTCCGTCGGCCCGTCACCGGGCCGGAGGCGGCAGGGAATGCCCGCTTATCGTCGACCGGGCGGCCCGGCGCTGTCCAGCCGCGCCCGCGTGGCGGACCGGACTGTGGCGCAACCGCAACGTGGTCCGAACGGTTTTCGAGCCTCCGGGGCTCCCCGGCACCGCTGTCGCCGGGGGCTGGCGCCGTCCGCCTCCGGCATCCGGGAGAATGGGGTCATGACTGCCCAGATTCTCGATGGCAAGGCCACCGCCGCCGCGATCAAGTCCGAACTCGCCGCCCGTGTGGTGGCCCTTCGTGCCAAGGGCGTCACGCCCGGTCTCGGCACCGTCCTGGTCGGCGACGACCCCGGCAGCCGCTGGTACGTCAACGGCAAGCACAAGGACTGCGCCGAGGTCGGCATCGCCTCCATCCAGCGCGAACTGCCCGCCACCGCCACCCAGGAGGACGTCGAGAACGTCGTCCGCGAGCTGAACGCCGACCCGGCCTGCACCGGTTACATCGTCCAGCTCCCGCTGCCCAAGGGCCTGGACCAGAACCCCGTCCTGGAGCTGATGGACCCGGACAAGGACGCCGACGGCCTGCACCCCACCTCGCTCGGCCGGCTCGCGCTGGGCATCGAGGGCCCGCTGCCCTGCACCCCGCTCGGCATCGTCGAGCTGCTGCGCCGCCACGACGTGGCGATCGACGGGGCCGAGGTGGTCGTGATCGGCCGCGGTGTCACCGTCGGCCGCTCGATCGGCCTGCTGCTCACCCGCCGCAGCGAGAACGCCACCGTGACCCTCTGCCACACCGGCACCCGGGACCTCGCCTACCACCTGCGCAAGGCCGACATCGTGGTCGCCGCCGCCGGGGTGCCGCACCTGGTCAAGCCGGAGGACGTCAAGCCCGGCGCGGCCGTGCTGGACGTCGGCGTCAGCCGCAGCGAGGGCAAGATCGTCGGTGACGTCCACCCGGGCGTGGCCGAGGTGGCCGGCTGGATCTCCCCGAACCCGGGCGGCGTCGGCCCGATGACCCGCGCCATGCTGCTGAACAACATCGTCGTGGCGGCCGAGCGCCGCGCCGGCGTCTGAACGACCGCGATCCGACTCCGGAAGGACGGCGAGCTATGAACGGGCGGACCGAGCGAAGGCCGGCGAGCCGCGCGTTTCGCGACGCGGCGGCCGAGCGGGGCGGGGTGGGCGCATGAGCGGGCCACGGCCGGCGCGCTCCCGGCGCAGGCCGGTGAAGACCACCGGAACGCTGCCCCCCGAGGGCTCGGCGGCGGCGCTGGGGCGTGACCACGCCCTGCCGGTGCGCCAGTGGCCGATAACCCTCGTCCTGCTGGTGGTCGGCGCCGGGCTCGCCGTCACCTGGTTCGCCGACTTCAAGGACGGCTTCAAGTACGGGCTGCTGATCCTCGGCGGCGGCGTGCTGCTCGGCGCGCTGCTGCGGCTGGTGCTGCCCGAGGTCGGCATGCTGGCGGTGCGCAGCCGGTTCACCGACGTGATCGTGCTGACCTTCCTGGGCGTCTCGATCGTGCTGCTGACCCTGGTGGCCCAGCCCAACCCGTGGCTGGAGATCCCGCTGCTGGACAACGTCGGCGAGCTGGTCGGGCGGCCTAAGCACTGACCCGCCCGGCCCGTCCGTCCGGCCCGATCGGCCCCCGCCCGCACCGTCGGGACGGGGGCCGTCATCGTCTGTGACCAATCAGCCACGACGGTACCCGCGGCATACGCTTCGCTTTGCGATAACCTGACGCCGGTCTCTCGATGTCGAGAGATCATCCTCGGCTCCAGTGCGCCGGTGTGCCTGGGGCACCTGGCGATTTGCTGGAGAAGGTAGAAATGACCCGCACCCCCGTCAACGTCACCATCACCGGAGCGGCCGGCCAGATCGGCTACGCGCTGCTCTTCCGCATCGCCTCGGGCCACCTGCTCGGCGCCGACGTGCCGGTGAACCTGCGCCTCCTGGAGATCCCGCAGGGCCTGAAGGCCGCCGAGGGCACCGCGATGGAGCTTGTCGACTGCGCCTTCCCGCTGCTGCGCGACATCAAGATCACCGACAACGCCAACGAGGCCTTCGACGGCGCCAACGTCGCGCTGCTGGTCGGCGCCCGTCCGCGCACCGCCGGCATGGAGCGCGGCGACCTGCTGCAGGCCAACGGCGGCATCTTCGGCCCGCAGGGCAAGGCCATCAACGACCACGCCGCGGACGACATCAAGGTCCTGGTCGTCGGCAACCCGGCCAACACCAACGCCCTGATCGCCCAGCGCAACGCCCCGGACGTGCCGGCCGCGCGCTTCACCGCGATGACGCGCCTGGACCACAACCGCGCGCTCGGCCAGCTGGCCGCCAAGACCGGTGCCGCCGTGTCGGAGATCAAGAAGGTCACCATCTGGGGCAACCACTCGGCGACCCAGTACCCGGACATCTTCCAGGCCGAGATCGCCGGCAAGCCGGCCTTCGAGGCCGTCGGCGCCGACCAGGCGTGGCTGGAGGGCGACTTCATCCCGACCGTCGCCAAGCGCGGCGCGGCCATCATCGAGGCCCGTGGCGCCTCCTCGGCCGCCTCGGCCGCCAACGCCGCCATCGACCACGTGTACACCTGGGTCAACGGCACCGCCGAGGGCGACTGGACCTCCATGGGCGTCGTCTCCGACGGCTCCTACGGCGTTCCGGCCGGTCTGATCTCCTCCTTCCCGGTCACCACCAAGGACGGCGAGTTCCAGATCGTCCAGGGCCTGGAGATCTCCGACTTCTCCCGCGGCCGCATCGACGCCTCGGTCCAGGAGCTGGTCGAGGAGCGCGACGCCGTCACGGAGCTCGGCCTCATCTGAGCCCGTTCCCGGCAGGACCTTCGACGGCCCGCCGCCTCCTTGACCGGAGGCGGCGGGCCGTCGCCCTACACTGACCCGCTGTGAACGAAACCCTGGAGGACGCGGCCCTCGTCCTCGTCTTCATCATGCTGGGTGGCCTGTTCAACGTCGCCGAGATCTCGCTGATCTCGCTGCGCGAGGGCCAGATCAGGTCACTGGCGGGGCGCGGGACCCGGCGCGCGGCCCGCGCCGCACACCTGGCCGCCGACCCGAACCGCTTCCTGGCCGCCGTGCAGGTCGGGGTGACCTGCATGGGCTTCCTGTCCGCCGCCTTCGGCGCGGACACCCTGGCCGGCAAGGTGGCGCCGCTGTTCGTCCGGGCCGGGCTGTCCACGGGCGTCGCCGACGCGCTCGCCCTGGTCGGCCTCACCCTGCTGATCAGCTACGCCTCGCTGGTGCTCGGCGAGCTCACCCCCAAGCGGATCGGCCTCCAGCGCGCCGACTCCATCGCCGTCCTCGCCGCCCCGGTGGTGGACGTGATGTCGGTGGCGCTGCGCCCGGTGATCTGGCTGCTCGGCCACTCCACCAACCTGATGGTCCGCCTGCTCGGCGGCGACCCGGCGGCCGGGCGCGGCTCGATGAGCTCCGAGGAGCTCCGCGGCCTGGTCGCCACCAACACCGAACTCGGAAGCGACGAGCGGGCGTTGATCGCCGACGTGTTCGCCGCGGGGGAGCGCCAGCTGCGCGAGGTGATGGTCCCGCGCACCGAAGTGACCTTCCTGGACGCCGAGCGCCCGCTCGCCGAGGTCCGCGAGCAGGCCGACTCCTCGCCGCACTCGCGCTATCCGGTGGTCGAGGGCAGCTACGACGCGGTCACCGGCTTCGTCCACGTCCGCGACCTGTACGGTGCCCGCGGCGAGCAGGCGGTGAAGGTGCGCGACCTGGCCCGCCCGATCAAGCTGCTGCCCGGCACCAAGCGGGTGCTGGCGGCGATGGGCGAGATGCGCCGGGAGGGCCACCACCTGGCCATCGTGGTGGACGAGTACGGCGGTACCGCCGGCATCGTCACCCTGGAGGACCTGGTCGAGGAGGTGATCGGCGAGATCCGTGACGAGTACGACTCCCAGGAGCCGAGCACCACCCGCCGGCTGGCCGGCGGCGCCATGGAGCTGGACGGCCTGCTGAACCTCGGCGACTTCACCGAGGAGACCGGCGTCACCCTGCCCGAGGGCCCGTACGAGACGGTGGCCGGCTGCCTGGTGGCCGCGCTCGGCCGGCTGCCCGTCGACGGTGACCAGGTCCGGATCCCGATCGGTGCCGAGGAGGTCCGGCTGACGGTGGCCAAGCTGGAGGGCCGGCGGATCGCCCGGGTCGGGGTGAGTGCGGTCACACTGTCGGAACCTGCGGGGGCAGAGGTTTCCTGACCGGTCGGTGGAACTGGAACAATGGCCCGCATGGTCAACGCAGCGGTCACTGGTCCGGTCAAGGACCGTCCCCGGGTACTCTCCGGCATCCAGCCCACCTCCGGCTCGTTCCACCTGGGCAACTACCTCGGTGCCGTCCGCCAGTGGGTCGATCTCCAGGAGGCCAACGACGCCTTCTACATGGTGGTCGACCTGCACGCGATCACCGTGGAGCAGGACCCGGCGACGCTGCGCCAGAACACCCGGGTCTCCGCCGCCCAGCTGCTCGGCGCCGGCCTGGACCCGGAGCGCTGCACCCTGTTCGTCCAGTCCCACGTGCCCGAGCACGCGCAGCTCGGCTGGGTGATGAACTGCCTCACCGGCTTCGGCGAGGCCTCCCGGATGACCCAGTTCAAGGACAAGTCCGCCAAGCAGGGCGCCGCGAGCACCTCGGTCGGCCTCTTCACCTACCCGATCCTGCAGATCGCCGACATCCTGCTCTACCAGGCGGACGCGGTGCCGGTCGGCGAGGACCAGCGCCAGCACGTGGAGCTCACCCGGGACCTCGCGGAGCGCTTCAACACCCGCTACAGCCCGACCTTCACCGTCCCGAAGCCGTACATCCTCAAGGAGACGGCGAAGATCCAGGACCTCCAGGACCCGGGCATCAAGATGAGCAAGTCGGCCTCCTCGGCCAAGGGCCTGGTCAGCCTGCTGGACGAGCCGAAGGTCAGCGCCAAGAAGTTCAAGAGCGCCGTCACCGACACCGGCACCGTCGTCTCCTACGACGAGGAGGAGAAGGCCGGCGTCTCCAACCTGCTGCGCATCCACTCCGCGCTCAGCGGCCAGTCGGTCGACCAGTTGGTGGCGCACTTCGAGGGCAAGATGTACGGCGCCCTGAAGACCGAGCTGGCCGAGCTGTTCACCGAGTGGGTGACGCCCTTCCAGGAGCGCACCCGCACCTTCCTGGACGACCCGGCCGAGCTGGACCGGGTGCTGGCGATCGGTGCGGAGAAGGCCCGGACGGTGGCGTCGCAGACGCTGGAGACGGTGTACGACCGGATCGGCTTCCTCCCGGCCGCCAAGCGGTGACAGCCCTGACGAGCCTGCCCGATGGTGACGATCTCCCCGAGCTCGTCACCATCGGCGTGTCCGTGAGCGTCCCGGATCCGTACGGCTCGGCGATCCAGGACGCGCGGGCCGGCTTCGGCGATCCGCTGGCCCGGTCGATACCCACGCACGTCACCCTGCTGCCGCCGACCGAGGTGGCGGCCGCCGAGCTGCCGAAGATCGAGGAGCACCTGGCGGCGGTGGCCCGGGCGCACCGGCCGTTCCGGATGCTGCTGCGCGGCAGCGGGACCTTCCGGCCGGTCTCGCCGGTGGTCTTCGTCCGGGTCGAGGGGGGCGCCCAGGAGTGCCGGCTGCTGGAGGCGGACATCCGCTCCGGCCCGCTGGCCCGGGAGCTGGCCTTCCCGTACCACCCGCACGTCACGGTGGCGCACGGGCTGGCGGAGGACGTGCTGGACCAGGCGTACGGGCAGACCCGCGGCTTCCGGGCGGCCTTCGCGGTGCCGGGCTTCGGCCTGTCCCGGTTCGACGCCGACGAGGTCTGGCGCCCCTGGCGCTCCTACGACTTCGGCTGACCCGCACCGCCGCCGGCGGCCGCGCGGCCGCCGGGCCGCGGTGCCCCGTGCCCGCCCGCCCGGCCGAGGTCGAGCATCCGGTCGACCACCCGGCGCGCGGCCCCGCCGTCCTCCAGCCCGCAGTGCGTGGCGCGGAACGCGCGGTAGCGCTCCCGGTACCCGGGCGGCGGGCCGGAGCCGTCGTCGGCGAGCCCGCGCAGCGCCTCGAGCAGCCCGGCCGAGTCGGGAATGAGCGGGCCGGGGGCCTGCGCCTCGAAGTCGAAGGAGAAGCCGCGCAGGGTGTCGCGGTAGTGCTCCAGGTCGTAGGTGAAGAAGAGCACCGGGCGGCCGGTGATCGCGAAGTCGAACGTGATCGACGAGTAGTCGGTGACCAGCACGTCCGCGATCAGCAGCAGTTCCTGCACGTCGGGGTAGTCCCCGCAGTCGAGGACGAAGCCGTCCCCGGCGCCGGGCAGCGGCTCGCGGACGTGCGCGTGCGGGCGGATCAGCAGGGTGTGGTCGTGGCCGAGGGCGCGCCGGGCCCGGTCCAGGTCGATCCGCAGGTCGAGGCGGAACCCCTCGCCGTCGCCGCGCCGCTGGTCCTCCCGCCAGGTCGGGGCGTAGAGCACCACGCGCCTGCCGTCGGGGATGCCGAGCCGGCGCCGGACGGCCGCCGCCCGCCCGGCGTCCGGCCGGGCCAGCACGTCGTTGCGCGGGTAGCCGGACTCCAGGACCTCGCCCCCGAAGCGGAACGCCCGGCGCAGCAGCGGGGTGGCGAACGGGCTGGGCGAGAGCAGCAGGCTCCACTGCGGGGTCTCCCGGTCGAGCGCCGCCAGGTAGCCGTGGTCGGCGAGCCAGGGGTTCTCGACGTCGTGCGCGATCCGCTTGAGCAGCGAGCCGTGCCAGGTCTGGACGACCACCTGGCCCTCCCGGCGGTCCAGGAAGTCGGGGAAGTGCGTGTTGCCGACCAGGTACCGGCTGGTGGCCAGCGCGCGGTACCACTCGGGGCTCCAGACCCGTACCGCGCGGACGCCGGCGGGCAGGTCGGCCTGGGCGTCGTCGACCGCCCAGAGGTGCTCCAACGGCTCGCCGCGCCGGGCGAGTTCGGCGTGCACCGCGCGCGGTGAGTCGGCGTACCCGCGGCCGCCGAACACGTCGTACAGCACGGCGTCGCGCAGCGGCTCCCGGCGGGCGGCCGGGTACCCGTCGGCGCGCTGGCGGGCCTGGCTCCAGGCGCTGCGCTCGGCGGGCGAGAGGACGGGGGTGGAGTCCACCAGCAGGGTGTCGTGCCAGCGGCGCTGGAGCAGGATCCGCTTGCCGCCGGCCCCGGTGGCGGCGGGCAGCGCGGGGAGCACCGCGGGGGCGGCGATCAGCGGCCGGGGCGCTCCCGGCCGGTCGGCCGGGAGTAGCGAGGCCTCCCAGACGCCCTTGCGCAGCGGCAGCGCGGTGCCGTCGGAGCCGGTGCGGGTGGCGGGCAGCCGGACGGTGAAGCGGCCGTCCGCCCCGCGGTCGACCCGGTGGCGGACCTCGCCGGCCGTCCCGGTGTGCCGCAGGACGAGGTCGAGCGGCTCGCGGCCGGGGCAGTGCCCGCTGAGCTCGAAGCCGCCGGCCCGCACCGCGATCCGCTCGACGTAGCCGGCCGCGGGCTGGACGCAGAACTGCAGCCGGCCGTCGGCGAGGTGCTTCAGGTAGAGCGCCCGGTCGGGGGCGCCGGGCAGCGCGTGCTGACCGGCCACCGGGCCGCCGCGCTCGTCCAGGGTCAGCTGCTCGGTGGAGCCGTCCGGGCGCAGCAGTTCGGCGTCCCAGTGCTCCAGGTGGCCGGCGCCGCGCCCGTCGGCGGTGAACGGCCGGTACGGCAGGTGGAGGGCGAAGGTGTTGCCGGTCCGGGCGACCGGCCGCAGCAGGACGGCGTCGCTCTCCCGGTGGCGCAGCCGCAGCGCGGTGCCGGGCGGGCAGTGCCCGGCGGTGCCGCGCAGGTCGAGGCCGTCCGTGGCAGGGGCGGCGTGGGTGAGCCGGACGCCGGGGCGTTCGAGCCGCAGCCGCAGCCGGCCGTCGGCGAAGTGCGGCTGGAGGCGGACGTCGTGGTCGACCCAGCGGGCCGGCGGGTACTCGCCGGAGCCGCACCAGTGCGGGGCGAGGGCGCCGTACTGGCGGCGCAGCCGGGTGGGCCGGGGGCGGGTGAACAGGGTGACCCCGATCCGCCAGTCGCCGAGCAGCCACTCCTCGGCCCGCCGCAGCCGGCGCGGTTCGACCAGGGCGGTGAAGCCGGACCAGTCGTGGTTGTGGTCGGGCTGGGCGCTGTCGTCGGTGATCTCGGGCAGCCGGCGCGGCCGGGACCGGAGGTGGAGGGGCGGTTCGGCGTCGTCCCGGAGCAGGGTCAGCCAGGTCCAGGCCGAGCCGGGGCGGGCGGTGTCCAGGTCGTCGGGGCGGGCGAAGCCGGTGAGTTCGAGGCCGCGGGCGTGCCAGCGGGCGCGCAGCAGGCCGAAGGCGACGCCCTCGTCGGCGGCGGGCAGGTCGTCGTGCGAGTGGGGGGCGGCCTGCGGGAGGACGAACCGCGTGAGGACAGGCATGGGGTGGCCCTTCGGCAACGGGATCCCGGCCCATGGCGGTGGTCCGGGGCGGCATTCGTACCGGGGGAGCGGACGAAGCCGATTCAATATCGAATACCGAAATGACACCCGGGGTCAACTGAGAAATCCGGAGGAATAGCTGAGAAATCCGTCGGCGAAACATGGGTTCGATTGAATTGTTCATATGAATCTTCGGCGACTCCCGGAAAGCGCCCAGAAAAGTCCGGAAAGCTGTCCGGAGCAGCCGGGAGAGCCGCCCGGAGCCGCTTGAAGCAGCCCGGAAAACACGGAGGCGGGGGGGGGGGGGGGGGGGGGGGGGGGGGGCGGGGGGGGGGGGGGGGGGGGGGGGGGGGGGGGGGGGGGGGAAGAGGGGGGGGGGGGGGGGGGGGGGAGGGGGGGGGGGGGGGGGGGGGTGGGGGGTGGGGGGGGGGGGGTGGGGGGGGCGGGGGGGACGAGCACCGCCTACGCGTACGGAGTGTGACCCTGCTAGTCCAGC
>NZ_JBVHVO010000002.1:0-72687 GCF_055564815.1 Kitasatospora sp. NPDC028961
GTGACGGGCGGGTCACCGGGGTCGAGAGCGGCGACGAACTTGGCTGCCTCGGTGGTCCCTTGGGCGAGGTCGGAGTCGTAGGGGGTGCCGGCCGCCGCACCGCTCCCGGCACCTCGCCGCGTCGGCGTGGCAAGGTGTGACCCCGGGCGGGCGGCGGGACACTGGCCCGTGGAGGGGTGTCCGGTGGGGGCCGTTGCGCCGAACAGGTGGTGGCCGGTATGACCGAGGTGTTGTTGGCCGTCGGGACGGAGAAGGGCCTCTTTCTCGGCCGCAGCCGATCCCGGGCGGACTGGGAGTTCAGCGGGCCGCACTTCCCGATGAACGCGATCTACGCCGTCTCGATCGATCGCCGGGGCGGCCGGACCAGGCTGCTGGTCGGTGCGGACAGCAGCCACTGGGGCCCGTCGGTCTGGCGCTCCGACGACCTCGGCGCGAGCTGGTTCGAACCGGCGAAGCCGGCCGTCCGCTTCCCCGAGCACACCGGAGCGTCGCTCACCCGGGTCTGGCAGCTCCAGCCGGCCGGTGAGGAGGCGCCCGGCGTGGTCTACGCGGGCACCGAACCGGCGGCGCTGTTCCGCTCCGAGGACGGCGGCGAGACCTTCGCCCTGGTCGAGCCGCTCTGGAACCATCCGCAGCGGTCCGAATGGGGCGCCGGGTACGGCGGCCAGGGGCTGCACACGATCCTCACCGATCCGCGCGACCCCGGACGCCTGCTCGTCGCCGTCTCCAGCGGCGGCGTCTACCGGAGCAAGGACGGCGGCGCGAGCTGGGAGCCCTCCAACACCGGGCTGCGCGCGGAGTTCTTCCCGGAGGAGAGCCAGTACCCCGAGTTCGGCCAGTGCGTGCACAAGATCGCACCGGACGCCGTCCGGCGGGACCGCCTCTACCTGCAGAACCACGGCGGCGTGTACCGCAGTGACGACGCGGGCGCGAGCTGGCGCTCCGTCACCGACGGCCTGCCCGCCGACTTCGGCTTCGCCGTCGCCGCCCACCCGCGCCGGGCCGACACCGCCTACCTCTTCCCGCTCGGCGGCGCCGGCGACCGGATCCCCCCGGGCCGCCGCTGCCGGGTCTACCGCACCGAGGACGGCGGGGACAGCTGGCAGCCGCTCGCCAACGGCCTGCCGGGCGAGGACCACTACGGCGTCGTGCTGCGCGACGCGCTGCGCACCGACGACGCCGAACCGGCCGGGATCTACTTCGGCAACCGCACCGGCGAGGTCTACGGCAGCCCCGACGAGGGCGAGAACTGGTCGCTGCTGCTCTCCCACCTGCCGGACGTGCTCTGTGTCAGGGCGGCGACGGTGTCGTGACGGACCGGGCAGGGAGAACCCGACCACTTGATCCACGAACGGCCGTCCGACGAGCATGGCGGAGGCAGGACGGCTCTCGGAGATCGGATGGACCGCGTGACAGAGATGGAACCCGACTGGGAGTTCGGGCGCGACGCCGACGGCCTTCCGGTCGTCCGCTACCAGCGCGGTGAGCGGGAGGGCCGGCCCTGGGCCGGTCTGCTGGAGGTCATGGGCCCCGGGACGCCCGGCGGCGAGGCCGTGAGCACCGTCGACCCGGTGGAGTTCGTGCTGACGGACATGTCGGGCTGGGTCGTCTCCAGCCGGGTGGGCTTCGGCGAGCGGTTGCGGCGCCGCGGGGCCCGCCCGCTCCGGCTCGGGCACACCATGCTGCGCGACCTCGCCGGTGATCCACCGCCGGCCGGATGGCCGGACTGGGCACGGACCCCGCTGCGGGACGGGTACCGCAGCGTGCCGTGCGACCGCACCGCCGAGGAGCTCGCCCCGGCGCTGGGCGCCGCGTTCGGCCCCGGCCACCCCGACCACCGCCCCGACCACGACGAGCGGACCTCGCGGGAGGAACTGCGCAGCCTGCTGGCCGGCGGGGTGGTCGGCCCCGTGCTGCCGTCCAGCGCCCTGGTCGTGGACGCGGACGACCGGGTCGTGGCCGGCGCCGTCGTGACCGACTACGAGGGCCTGCCCTGGATCGCCCATGTCTTCCGGCACCCGGAGCTCGGCTACCCGGGGCTCGGCCGCGACCTGATGCGCCGGGTGATGGCCGACCTCGCCGGCCGCGGGAACCCCGGGATGGGGCTGGCCGTCACCGAGGGCAACGCGGCCCGCCGACTGTACGAGTCGCTCGGATTCCGGCTCACCAGGAGCACGCTGACGGTCATCGTCCCCTGAGCCGCCCGGTGCTCGCCCGGCCGCTACGGACGGGCGAGCTCCAACACGGCGATCCCGGCCAGGACGGTGGCGCTCGCGGTCATCCGCAGCCGCCCGAGCCGTTCGCGGAAGACCACGGTCGCGATCAGCGCGGCGATCACGATGCTCGTCTCGCGCAGCGCGGCGACGGCCGCCAGGCTGCCCCGGGACTGCGCCCAGACCACCAGCCCGTAGGCGGTCAGGGAGAGCACCCCGCCGACGATCCCCACCGGCACCACCGGGCCGGCCCCGACGAGCAGGCCGCGGCCCCGGCGGATCCGGGCGATCAGCGCCAGGCACGGCCCCTGGAGCAGGAAGAGCCAGGCCACGTAGCCGCCGACGGTGCCCGCGTGCCGGACCCCGCTGCCGTCCAGCACGGTGTACGAGGCGATCATCACGCCGGTACCGGCGGCGGCGGTGAGAGCGGGCAGCTGCGCCCGCCCGGGTATCCCCCGGGCGAAGGCCAGCCCGATCAGGCCGCAGGAGATCACCAGCACGCCCAGCAGCTCGCCGCCGCCCAGGGCCTGGCCGAGCACCGTCACGGAGAGCACCGCCACCAGCAATGGCGCCGAACCCCGGGCGATCGGGTACATCTGCCCGAAGTCGCCGAGCTGGTAGGCGCGCAGCAGCAGGAGCTGGGAGGAGACCTGCATCGCCACGGAGGCGAGGAGGTACGGCCAGGCCCCGGCGGCCGGCAGCGGGTTGAGCGCGACCAGGACCACCGCGCAGGCGGTGTAGGTGAGGTTGATCAGGGCGAAGCCGACCAGCTTGTCCCGGATCCGGTGGGCCAGCCCGTTCCAGACGGCGTGCAGGACCGCCGCGGTGAGGACGGCGACCGGCACGGCCGCCGCCGACCCACCGCTCGGCAGCGCGGACGCGATTGCGGGCATGGCGAAGCTCCCCTCCGACGGGCTGGAATCGAATTCCACGCTACCCTAGATCCATGGAAGAGCGTTCCGAATTCTCGCCGCTGGAATCCCAGCTGGCCGCCCACATCCGCGCGCGCCTCGGCGAGCTGCGCGGCACCGAGGCGCGCGTCGCGCAGGTCGTCCTCGACCGGGGGGCCGATCTGGTGCACCTGAGCGTGAGCGACGTCGCCGAACTGGCCGGCACCGCCTCCTCCTCCGTGGTGCGGGCGTGCCAGCGGCTCGGCTTCAAGGGCTACCAGGAGCTGAAGATCGCGGCCGTCCGCCAGAGCCCGGCCCCCGCGCCGGACCCCTCGGAGGAGGCGGACCCGGCGGCCCGCGCGCTGACCGACACCGTCCGCGCCGCCCGTGAGGCACTCGACGGGATCGCCACCACGCTGTCCGCGCAGCGCCTGCGGGCGGCGGCCGAGCTGCTGAACGCGGCCGACCGGGTCGTCCTGGTCGGCACCGGCCTCTCCGGCGCGGTCGTCCTGGACGCGGCCTACCGCCTGCGCGCCCTGGGCATCCCGGTCGACGCCCCCGCCGACCCGCTCACCGCGCAGCTGGCCGCCGCCGGGCTCCCGGCCACCGGGGTCTGCCTGGCCGTCAGCCACACCGGCGCGTCACCGACCGTGGTCGACGCCGCCCGCCGGGCGCGCGACGCCGGCGCGAGCGTCGTCGCGCTCACCAGCTACGCCCGCTCGCCGCTGAGCGAGGCCGCCACCCACACGCTGGTCGCCGGCGGGCAGGACCTCGTCTTCGGCCTGGAGACCACCGCCAGCCGGCTGGTCCACCTGGCGGTGGTCGACGCGCTGACGCTGACCCTGCTGGCCCTGCGGGGGGAGGCGGCGGAACGCGCGCTCGACCGCTCGGCGGACGTGACGGCCGATCACACCTACTAGCGCCGGGGCGCGTGCACGTTCAGGCGGGGGCCCGTGCCGGGCGGGTCAGGCCTCCGAGGCCGGCCCGACCATCGCGCCGCCGCCCTCCGGCCGCGGGAGGCAGGCGGCGGCCGGACGCCCCCGGGGGGCCGGCGCGTCCGGACTCCGGACACCGGTCGGTCCGGCGTCTTCGGGCCTGGTCAGAGGTGATGTGTAGGCTCGCGGGCATGGCAAGGGTGACGCGGGACGACGTGGCGCGGGCGGCGGGAACGTCGACGGCGGTGGTCAGCTATGTGATCAACGACGGACCACGACCGGTGGCCGCGGCCACCCGCGCCCGTGTCCTGGCGGCGGTCGAGGAGCTGGGGTACCGGCCGAACCGGGTGGCCCAGGCGATGGCCCGCCGCCGGACCAACCTGATCGGCATGGTCGTGCCGGACGCCCGGCAGCCGTTCTTCGCCGGGCTCGCGCACATGGTCGAGCAGGCGGCGGCCGAGCGCGGCCGACTGCTGCTGATCGGCAACTCCGACTACGCCGACGAGCGGGAGGCGCACTACATCCGGGCCTTCCTCGGCATGCAGGTGGACGGGCTGATCCTGGTCACCCAGGACCCGTCCGTCCCCG
The DNA here is from genome assembly GCF_055564815.1 of Kitasatospora sp. NPDC028961. Classification (NCBI taxonomy): domain Bacteria; kingdom Bacillati; phylum Actinomycetota; class Actinomycetes; order Kitasatosporales; family Streptomycetaceae; genus Kitasatospora; species Kitasatospora sp. NPDC028961. Next base: position 4,627 of record NZ_JBVHVO010000002.1, read on the forward strand.
GGGTGGCCGGGTTCGAGGCCACCGACGGCACCCCCGTCGTGCTGCTGCACCACCGGGCGGAGACCGAGACCGGCGCGGCGGTGGTCGCCGACGACGACGGCGGCGCCCGCGAGATGGTGCGCCACCTGCTGGCCCACGGGCACGCCGACGTCCACTGCTTCGGCGGGACGTTCGCGCTCAGCCCGAACGACCCGGTGACCTCGCGGACCGCCGGCTGGGCGGCCGCCCTGGCCGAGGCCGGGCTGCCCACCGACGGCCGGCTGACGCCCGCGCCCTTCGACCGCGTCCGGGCCCACGCCGAGGCCCTCGCCCTGCTGGCCCGGCCCGACCGGCCGTCCGCCGTGTTCTGCGCGACCGACGACCAGGCGATCGGACTGCTGCGCGCCGCCGACGACCTCGGCATCCGGGTGCCGGAGGACCTCGCGGTGGCCGCCTTCGACGACATCGCCGAGGCCGTCATCGCCGGGCCGCCGCTCACCACCGTCGCCACCGCGCAGGGCGAGATGGCCCGGGCCGCCGTGGACCTGGTGCTGACCGCCAAGGCGAACGAGCAGCCCGTCCCGGCGGGCGCGCACACCTTCCCCGCCCGTCTGGTGATCCGCCGCTCCTGCGGCTGCCCGGGGGCGGCGGCCGCCTGAGCCGGCGAGCCGCCCCGGAGCCGTCGTTCAGCTCCCCGCGGCCTCCGCGCCGGCGAGGAGGCCGGCGCCGGCGCCCAGGAAGTCGACCAGCAGCGCGTTGACCTCGTCGGGCCGCTCCAGGGCGGGCAGGTGGCCGGCCCAGGGCAGGTCGAGGCGGCGGGCACCGGCGATGCGCTCGGCGAGGTGGTCGGCGATCCGGCCGAAGTCGGCGAAGTCGTGCGCGCCGGTGACCAGCAGCGTGGGCGCCGTGACGGCGGCCGGATCGGTCTCGACCCGGATCTGCGGGAAGTCCTCCTCGGCGGCGAGTTGGACGTCGAAGGCGTGCCGCTGCATCCGGCGCACCTGCTCCCTGACGGCCTCGCCCGCCTCGGGGCCCAGCCAGGTCCGCACGTTGAGCTCGGTCGCTCCGGCGATGTCCCCCGCCTCGATCAGCGCGTCCTCGCGCTCGCCGAAGGCGCGGAGTCCGGCGCTCGGCTCCTGCCCGGCGAGCGCGGTGCAGAGCAGCGCGAGCGCCGTCACCCGGTCCGGCCATCGGGCCGCCAGCGCCAGCGCGACCCGGCCCCCGCCGGACGCCCCGACCAGTGCCGCACGCTCGATCCCGAGCCCGTCCAGGAGGTCCAGGACGTCCCGGGCGTTGTCGTACGGCCGGTCCGGGACGGGCGTCCCGCCGAAGCCCCGCAGGTCGCAGCGGACCACCCGGAAGCCCGCTCCGACCAGGGCGGGCACCTGCCCGTCCCACATCCGCCGGTCGCAGACCGTGGAGTGCAGCAGGACCACCGCCGGGCCGCTCCCGGCCACCTCATGAGAAATGATCATCGCGCCACCCTACGGGTGGACCGGGCACGGCACACCCGATTTCGCCCCCGCACCGGCGGGCTCCGTCGGCGGCGTGCCCTACGGTGACCCCGTCCGCCCGCCCTGACCCCGGAGGTCCCCCGTGGCCCGGCTCCTCGTCCGCCCCGGCATCGATCCCGACGGGCCCGAGGTGCCCGTCGTCGCCCTCCTCGTCGACCCCGACGGCCCGCCGGCCGAGCGCGCCGTCGCCCGGCTCGACACCCACTGCTACGAGGGCGACGGCGTGCTCCACCTGGTGCGGACCGACGGTTGGGCCGAGCACGCCCTGGCCGGTGACCGCCTGGTGGTCGAGGTCGCCGTGTACCCGGCGCCGCTCGACCGGGCCGGCGTGGACCTCGCGGCCTTCACCGGCCGCTCGTCCGTCGACCCGGAGGCCGTGCTGGTGCTCCGGGCCGAGGCCGCGGTGGAGCCGGAGCTTTACGCGCGGGCGGCGCCCGCGACGGTGGTGTTCACGGCGGGCCCGGACGAGACGCTCGACGACCTGCTCGCCGGCGGGGAGGCCTGGCCGATGGTGCTCGCGCCCCCGCCCGAGCGCTGAGCACCGGACACCGGGCGCGGGGCCGTGGGCCGCCCGCCGTCGAAGGCCGCATCGACACGCAACCCCCTGGTTGCACTTGGGCGATCCACGTGCAACTCTGGGGTTGCACACAGCTGGCAGCGACGAAGGAGTTCCCCATGAGTGAGGACCGGATCGAGCGCGAGACCCTGATCGCGGCATCCCCGGAGCTGGTCTGGACCCTGGTGGCCCAGCCCGGGTTCTGGGTCACCGAGGAGGCGAGCCTGGCCGGCACGGTGGCCCGCGAGGGCGAGTCGATGGTGGCGAAGAACCCCGAGTACGGGGTCTTCCCGGTGCGGGTCGAGAAGGTCGAGCCGCCGACCTACCTGGCCTACCGCTGGGCCAGCGCCTTCCCCGGCGAGGACCTGCGCGAGGACAACAGCACCCTCGTGGAGTTCACGCTGACCCCGGAGGGCGCGGGGACGCGGCTGCGCGTGGTCGAGAGCGGGTTCGCCGCCCTGGCCGGCTCCGAGGAGCTGCGCGGCAAGGCGGTCGAGGACAACTCCGGCGGATGGCCCCAGGTGCTCGACGCGCTCCGCAAGCGCGCCGAACAGCCGCCCGCGTGAACGACGGTGACCGCGGCGGCCCGGCCCGCGTGAGCGACGGGGGCCGCGGCGGCGCCGAGCCGGTCGACGGTGTGCTCGCCGCCCTCGCCGACCCGACGCGGCGTCAGCTGCTGGACCTGCTGGCCGAACGGGGCGAGGCCACCGCGACCACGCTCGCCGAGCGGCTGCCCGTCTCGCGGCAGGCGGTGGTCAAGCACCTGGCCGTCCTGGACGGTGCCGGGCTGGTCACCGCCGCCCGGGCCGGCCGCGAGGTGCGGTACGCGGTCCGGCCCGCAGCGCTCGACGCGACGGCCCGGTGGATGGCGGCGCTCGCGACCGACTGGGACCGACGGCTGGCCGCCATCAAGCGCCTCGCCGAAGCGGCCGAGGCCGCCGAGCAGGAGGCCCGGCACGCACCGCGGCCGCCGGACGCGCGGTAGAGCCCGCGGCCGGGGCCCCGGGGCACCCCCCGGGGCCCCGGCCACTACCGGAGTTCGTCGGCCAGCAGGTCCATCAGCAGGTTGTCGTGCCAGCTGCCGTCGGAGCCGCGTTCGTACTGGCGCATGATGCCCACCGGGCGGAAGCCGACCTTCTCGTAGCAGCGGATCGCCGCCGCGTTGTCCGCCGCCGGGTCGATGATCAGGCGGTGGTAGTGGTGGTCGGCGACGAGGTGGCGGGCCAGCGTGCGGACGGCGTCGGTGCCCAGGCCGCGACCGTGGCGGGCCGGGTCGAGGTAGATGTCCATGCCCGCGTGGCGGTACTCGTCGTCGTTCTCGGCGTACCACTGGATGGCGCCGGCCACCTGACCCTCGACCAGGATCGCCAGGGTCTCGGTGCCCGGCTCCTTGAGGTCGGTGGCGACGGCGTCGGCGAGATCGTCGCCACCGCGCCAGCGGGCGAAGACCTCGGGCGTGCCGCGGATGGCCACGAGGGCCGGGATGTCCGCCTCCGCGGCGGGGCGGAGAGTGACCTGGGCGCCGTGCAGAATCGTCCCCATATAGGGCATGTTTGCATGGAAAAGGGTGTTCGGCGAGCCTTTTTCGACGTTGCATTCACCCCCTCCCACCAGGGATGATTCGCCGCCGTGACCCATTTCCTGCTCATTCTCGTGGCCGTTCTCGTCTACTTCGCGGTGAAGAAGTCCCGCGCCACCAAGTCCGTGGAGTGGGCCAGGCACCGGTTCGATCCGGCCGCCTTCGGCCTCGTCCCCCGCGAACGGCTCGACCCGCGCCGGTCCGGGCCGCCGATGCCGGAGGAGCGGCGCCAACGGTCCCAGGCGATAGCCGACGCGGCCTGGGGCGGGGACTGGCGGCCCGCCGCCGCCCACGTCGAGGCGGCCGGCCAGGACTGGGAGGAGCGTTGGTCGCGGCTGGAGCTGCTGGCGAGCATCGCCAACGAGGACGACGCCTGGCTGACGGCCTGGCGCGCCGCGGACCCGAACAGCTGCGACGCGGCCACCCTGGAGGCCAAGCAGATGGTGCACCGCGCCTGGGCGATCCGCGGTTCCAAGTACGCGCACGAGGTGCCCGCCGAGGACATGGCGAAGTTCCGCGAGCTGCTGCCCGCCGCGATCGAGGCGGCCCGCCGCGCCGCCCTGCTGGCACCGCGGGACCCGGCTCCGTGGGTGGTCATGGTGACGACGGCGCGCGGCGCGCAGTACACCCCGGAGCAGTTCGAGCCGCTCTGGGCCGGACTGGCCGAGCGGGCCCCGCACCACTACGAGGCGCACTGGCAGGGCATGCAGTACTGGTGCGCCAAGTGGTTCGGCTCGGACAAGCAGATGCTGGCGTTCGCGGAGCGGGCGATGGACCACGCTCCGGCCGGGAGCCCGCTGCCGGGGATCTACCTGCACGCGCTGTCCGAGCTGGAGAAGCGCAAGACCCTCGGGTCCACGCTGGCCGGGGAGAAGGCCAAGGAGCGGCTGAAGGCGGTCGCGACGGCGCTGGCGGCCGTCCCGGCGGACGACGAGCGGCTGCCGATGCTGCGCCACCTGCTCGCCTACTACTGCGGCAAGGCCGAGTTGCCCGCGGAGGCGCTGGAGCAGTTCCGGCTGATCGGCCGCTGGTGCGGCGCCGAGGTCTGGGCCGACCAGGGCGATCCGGTGACGGCCTTCGACCTCGCGCGCGGGTTGGCCGTGAAGCTCTCGGAGGCGCCCCCGCTGCCGCCCGAGCTGCGGCCCGCCAAGGACACGGATCATCACTACAACGGGTAATCATTTCAGTTCGGAGCGTGCTGACCGGCCGTCATTTGGGTGTACCGTGACCGCCAGAAGCGGATCGCCCCCGAAGAATGGGGCGAGCCCGGCAACGTGTTAGCGCACGCGGCCGGGCTCTTCATACGCCGAGTGGTAAGGCCTCCACTGACGATGCTCCTGCATGCTATCGCGCCGTCGCGCGACTTCACCCAGATTGCCAACTCCTTGGTGTGGGACGACGAGTTGTCGGACTCCGCCTTTCGACTCCTTGTACGAGCCCTGGCACTGGGCCCGGCGAAGGCCCGCACCACCACGGTGACGGCCCTCGCCGCCGGGCTCTCCGGCGGGCGCGTCACCACCGATCGCGCCCGCCGCCAACTCGCCCGCGCCGGACTGCTGCACACCACCCGGCGGCGCGGCGCCGCCGGGCAGGTGCGGACCGAATCCCTGCTCTCCAGCGTGCCGTTGGGCGCGGCGGAGGCGGGCCGGCTGTTCGACGGGCAGTTCGAGCGGGCGGAGCGGTCCGGCCACGACGACCCGCCGGATGCCGGGAAACGTAGCCGCGGGTCGTCGTCCGTCCGGTCCTCCGGCACCGCCCTCCCGGGAGTGACACCCAGGGTGAACACCTCCCCCCTCCCTCCCCCGCCGGCCCTCGAACCCGCCCGCACCCGGGGTGAGTTCACCGAGGACGGGTTCGGCGAGGGCGGGTCCACCGAGGCCGAGCGGGCGCTGCTGGAGCTGCGGCGGATCGACCCCCGGCTGACCCTGGGGGCCCGCGAGGTACGGCGGTTGGCGCCCCTGGCCGCCGAGTGGCTGGCCAGGGGCGTGAGTTCGACCGCCCTGCGCGCCGCGCTGACCAGCGGACTGCCGGACCAGGTCAAGTCTCCTGCCGCCCTGCTGCGTTGGCGCCTGGAGGGCAAGATGCCCGCCCCGCTGGAGCCGAGCACCGTGACGGCACCCGTCTGCTGCGACTCCTGTGACCGTGCCTTCCGCCCGGTGAACGGCGAACACCGCTGCGGGGACTGCCGCACCCGCGCCGCCGCCCGCACCGCCGCCGCCCACACTGCGGAGCCCGCTCCCAGCACCTCGCGGCGGGTCGACTGGCGCACCCTGGTCGCTCAGCTCGGCGCGGCGACGGGGTAGCGGCGGCAGCTGGAGTGGCGGCAGGTGCGGTGGCGACGGGTAGTGGCGACGACGGCGGGCCGCTACCGCCCGAGGCCCTCCAGCAGCAGCTCCGCGGCCACCGCCGCGCCGTCGGTGCGGAACGCACCGGCCACGGCCGCAGCCCGCTCACGGACCTCGGGCGCCAGCGCCACCTTGAGCGCCGCCGACAGCGACTCGGTGGTCGGCGTCGGCCCCTCGTGCTCCGCACCGATGCCCAGGCCGACCACCCGGCCCGCGAAGTACGGCTGGTCCCCGCCCTGGGCCACCACCACCTGGGGCGCACCCGCCCAGGTCGCCGTCGTCGTGGTGCCCGCGCCACCGTGGTGCACGACGGCCGCCACCCGGCGGAACAGCGCCTGGTGGTTGACCTCACCTACGACGAAGCAGTCGTCCCGGTCGTCGGCCGACCCCAGGGCGGCCCAGCCACGGGAGATCACCGCACGGCGGCCCTGCGCGCGGACCGCCTCGACGACCGACCGGGCGACCTCCTGCGGATCGCGCACCGGAACGCTGCCGAAGCCCACGTACACCGGCGGCGCGCCCGCGTCCAGGAACTCCACCAGGTCGGTGGGCAGCGGGCGTTCGTCCGGCAGGACCCACGCGCCGGTCTGCACCACGTCCAGCTCCGCCGGCCGCTGCCACGGCGCCAGGGTCGGGTCCGTGGCCAGCCACGGCAGGTCGGTGAAGACATGGTCGCGGACGTTGTCCACGGGCGGCAGGCCGATCGACGCCCGGTGGGCGTTGACCACCTCGCCGAACACCTCCTGCGCGTCCACGGCGTCCTGCTCCCAGAGCACCCGGTTGTCGGTCACATCCGAACGGAGCGGCCGCCCGGGGCGCGGTATCGGAGGGTGGTGCGGGGACGGCAGGCTGACCGGCTGGTAACTCGCGTACACGTAACGGGCGCCGAGCTTCTCGGCCGCCGCCCGCACCCCGGCCGCCGCCGGCAGCAGACCGGTCGCCACCAGCACGTCGCACCCCTCGGCCACCGACATGACGCCGTCGTAGAACGCGGCCACCAGCTCGGCCGCCCGCCGGACCACACCGCCCGGCGACGGCGGCGTCCGCCCGGTCACCAGATCGCGCACCGACTGCCCGGTCGGCACCATCTCCACCCCGACCGCCGCCAGCCGCCTCGCGAACTCATCGTCCGGCGGCGCACAGACCCGCACCTGCGCGCCGCGCTCCCGCAACCGCCCCGCGAGCCCGACCAGCGGCTCGACGCCCCCGCGCGAATCGTAGGCAGACAGCACCACACGCATTCAGAACTCCCCTGTGCATCGACATCGGCTTCGACCGCAGATTCTGCGTCATGACCGGGGCGTTGCCGCAAGGCCCCCCGTGCGCTATAAGTTGAGAGTGGAAAGGAGTGGGCACTCCTCCTTCCCCGCTCGTCGCAGCCGAGTTGACGGCCATTCTCTTCTCTCCGAGTCGAAGCCGGACTCGACGTGTCCGCACCGGGACACGGATCCGCACCGGAGCCGTTGGCCCGCACCGGAGTTGACGGTGGCGGTGGACGGAAGGCGCACCGACGAAGCCGTCGCCCCCAACGAGCGGATCGCCGCCGACCTGGCGCGCGTCCTCGGCCCCGGACACCCCCGAGACCTTCGCCATCCGCAGGACTCCGGACGTCGTGCGCCGTGGCCGTTCCGAACGCGAGACCTCCGACGCCGGACCGTCCGCCCCGGCGCAGGCGCGCCGGGGCGGACGGTTCCCGAGGGGGCGTCAGGCGTGGGCCGCCTCGTCGCACAGGCGGCGGACCGGTTCCGCCTGCAGCGTCGCGTGGCTGATGCCGAAGTGGTCGGCGGCGCAGCGGCGCAGGCGGGTGAGGAGGTCGGCGGGCGGGTGGGGGTCGGCGACCACGTGGGCGGTGAGGACGGGCATGCCGGAGGTGATCGTCCAGGCGTGCAGGTCGTGGACCTCGCGGACGCCGTCCTCGGCCAGGAAGTGGGTGCGGAGTTCGGCGAGGTCGACGTCCGCGGGGGTGGCCTCCAGGAGGACGCGCAGGGCGTCGCGGCCCAGCAGGTAGGCGCGCGGCAGGATCATCACGCCGATCAGCAGCGAGGCGATCGGGTCGGCGTACTGCCAGCCGGTGAGCTGGATGGTGACGGCGGCGGCGATGGCGGCGACCGAGCCGAGGGCGTCGCCGAGCACTTCCAGGTAGGCGCCGCGCAGGTTGAGGCTGTGGTCCTTGCCGCCGCGCAGCAGGACGACGCCGACCAGGTTGGCGGCGAGGCCGACGAGCGCGACGGTCAGCATCAGGCCGCCCCGGACCTCGACGGGCTCGCCGAAGCGCCGGACGGCGCCGTAGGCGACCCAGGCGAAGACGGCGACCAGGAGGACGGCGTTGGCGAGCGCGGCCAGGATCTCCAGCCGGTAGTGGCCGAAGGTGCGCCGCAGGGTGGGCGAGCGCTGGGCGACCTGGACGGCCAGCAGAGCGAGGGCGACGCCGGAGAGGTCGGTCAGCATGTGCCCGGAGTCCGCGAGCAGGGCGAGGCTGCCGGAGAGCAGGCCGCCGACCACCTGGAGGACCAGCACGGCGGCGGTGACGGTGATGGTCAGCAGCATCCGGCGGCGGTAGGCGCCGCTGACGGTGACCGGGGCGGCGGGGCCGTGGTTCGCTCCCATGTCAGTGCTCCTTCTCGGGCGGCAGGACGGCGGCGAGCAGGTCCCGCAGGGCGTGGGCGAGGCGGTCGTCGGCCAGGTGGTAGCGGGTGCGGCGGCCTTCGGGGACGGTCCGCACCAGGCCGCAGTCGCGCAGGCAGGCGAGGTGGTTGGAGACGTTGGCCCTGGTCAGGCCCAGCTCCTCGGCGAGGTCGGCCGGGTAGTGCGGGGCGGCGAGCAGGGCGAGCAGGATCCGGCGCCGGCTGGTGTCGGCGAGGGCCTTGCCCACCCGCTCCATGGCCGCCTCCTGCGCCTCGGCGGGCAGGTGCGGGTTGCGGGGGTTCACGGCGGTCGGTTCCATGACTCCAACAGTACAGCCTTGGCTGAATTCAGCAAGTACTGAACTGTCGGGAGCGGCAGACGCGCGCCCGTCGCACCCGGGCTCTGGCAGTCGCGACGGGCCGCCGGGCTGAGCAGCCGCAACCAGATCCCGGGCACGGTCGCCGAGGTGGCCGCCGGCGGCGCGACGGCCGGGGTGGAGGTCGAGGTCGCGGACGGCGCCCCGTCCGCCGCGATCACCGCCGGGGCGGCCGCGATCTCGGCCCAGGAGACGACCGCCCGGCGCCCTGCGGTGGCCGCTCCCGGAATCTCCGGAAAGAATTCCGTCGCGGCTGTCGAAACGGCCGCTCCCCGTTCGACGCAGGGGTGAGAGGCGGGGAGAAGCCCCGCCCTCCCGACCGAGGAGTCACCATGCCGCGCTTCATGTCACTGATCCGTATCGACGAGCAGGACGCCCCGGACATGCAGTCGGCGGGTCCGGAGTTCGAGCAGCGGATGGGGGCGCTGTTCGAGGAGATCACCAAGGCCGGGGTGATGCTGGACACCGCCGGACTGCTGCCGACCGCCGAGGGCACCCGGGTCACCTGGGAGGGCGGGAAGCTGAGCTTCACCGACGGGCCGTTCACCGAGACCAAGGAGGTCGTCGGCGGCTACGCCATCATGCAGTGCAAGGACAAGGCCGAGGCCCTGGAGTGGACCAAGCGGTTCCTGGAGATCCACCCGGAGAGCTGGAAGGTCGGCGCCGAGTTGCGCCAGATCGACGGGAACACCACCCCGCCGGAGGCCTGATCCCCGACCCGCCCGGCCCGCGCCCGGCCGCCGCGCCCGCGTTTGCCCCGGTGCCGTCCGGCTGCTCTGATGGGTGGCCGTGACGGAGAGCAGCGCGACCGCGGCGGTCGAGGCCGTGTTCAGGATCGAGTCCCCGCGGATCATCGCCGGTGTCACCCGCATCGTGCGGGACGTCGGCATCGCCGAGGAGCTCGCCCAGGACGCGCTGGTCGCCGCGCTGGAGCAGTGGCCCGCGCAGGGCGTCCCGGACCGGCCGGGCGCGTGGCTGATGACCACCGCCAAGCACCGCGCGATCGACCTGGTCCGCCGCAGGGAGACGTACGCGCGCAAGCTCGCGGAGGTCGGCCGGACGCTGGAGGACGTGGCGCCGCCGGAGCCGGCCGAGCCGGACGACATCGACGACGACCTGCTCCGGCTGATCTTCACCGCCTGCCACCCCGTGCTGTCGGCCCAGGCCCGGATCGCGCTCACCCTGCGGCTGCTGGGCGGCCTCACCACCCAGGAGATCGCCCGGGCGTTCCTCAGCACCGAACCGGCCGTCGCCCAGCGGATCGTCCGGGCCAAACGGACGCTCGCCACCGCGCGGGTGCCGTTCGAGGTCCCCCGCGGCGAGGACCGGGCGGCCCGGCTCTCGTCCGTCCTGGAGGTCGTCTACCTGATCTTCAACGAGGGTTACGCGGCCACGGCCGGCGACGACCTGCTCCGGCCGGGGCTCTGCGAGGACGCGCTGCGGCTGGCCCGGGTACTCGCCGGGCTGGCCCCGCAGGAGCCCGAAGTCCACGGCCTGGCCGCCCTGCTGGAGTTCCAGGCGTCCCGGACGGCGACCCGCACCGGGCCCGACGGGCAGCCGGTGCTGCTGGCCGACCAGAACCGCGCCCGCTGGGACCGGCTGCTGATCCGGCGCGGCTTCGCGGCCCTGCGGCTGGCCGGCACCGGGCCGTACGCGGTCCAGGCCGCGATCGCCGCCTGCCACGCGCGGGCCGCCCGCTACGAGGACACCGACTGGGCGATGATCGCCACGCTCTACGGGCGGCTCGCGGCGCTGACGCCGTCCCCGGTGGTCGAGCTGAACCGCGCGGTGGCGGTCTCGATGGCCCGGGGCCCGGCGGCCGGACTGGAGCTGGTGGACGCGCTGGCCGCGGAGCCGGCCCTGCGGGCGTACCACCTGCTGCCGAGCGTGCGCGGCGACCTGCTGGCGCGGCTCGGGCGGGCCGAGGAGGCCCGGGCGGAGTTCGAGCGGGCGGCATCGCTGGCCCGCAACGCGCGGGAGCGCGCCCTGCTGCTGGAGCGGGCCGCGGCCGCCGTCGCCCCCGCTACGCCCCGTCGTCCAGACGCAGCCGGGCACTGACCTCCCCGAGGCCCTCGGCCAGCACGGCGAGCTGCTCGCGGCTGAGCACGTCGATCAGCAGCTCGCGGACCAGGGCGACGTGGCCGGGCGCCGCCCGGCGCAGCATGTCCCGCCCCTCGTCGGTGAGTTCGGCGAAGACGCCGCGCACGTCGCTGGGGCACGAACGGCGCCCCACCAGGCCCATCCGCTCCAGCTGGGTGACCTGGTAGGTCAGTCCGCTCTTGGAGGTGACGAGCTTCTCCGCCAGTTCGGTCATCCGCAGCGAGCCGGCCGGGGCGGCGGAGAGGTGCACCAGGATCTCGTACTGGGTGTGTGAGAGGCCGGAGTCCTCCTTGAGCTGGCGTTCCAGCCGGCGGTTCAGGAGGTTGCTCGCGGTGACGAAGCCCCGCCAGGCGGCCATCTCGTCGTGGTCCAGCCAGCGCGGTTCGTTCAGGGAGGCCATGGAGGAAGCGTACTCCTGTTGTTCAAATTCGAACCAAGGTGTACGGTCGACGTGTCGAGGTTCAAAATTGAACTACTTTGGAAGCGAGAGAAGCCGTCATGAGCACCGCCGCCCCCGAGCGCATGCCCGCCCTCTACCTCTCGCACGGCGCACCGCCGCTCGCCGACGACCCGCTGTGGCCCGGCCAGCTGGCCGCCTGGTCCGCCGAGCTGCCCCGCCCCAAGGCCGTCCTGATGGTCTCCGCCCACTGGGAGGAGGCCCCGCTGGCCCTCGGAGCCGTCACCACCGTGCCGCTGGTCTACGACTTCTGGGGCTTCCCCGAGCACTACTACCAGGTGCGGTACGCCGCCCCCGGCGCCCCCGCGCTCGCCGAGCGGGTCCGCAAACTGCTGCGCGCCCCCGGCACGCCCGTCCAGGACATCCCGGACCGCGGGCTGGACCACGGCGCCTACGTCCCGCTGGTGGAGATGTTCCCCGAGGCGGACGTCCCCGTCCTCCAGGTCTCCATGCCCACCCTGGACCCGCAGCGGCTGCTGGAGATCGGCCGCCGGCTCGCCCCGCTGCGCGACGAGGGCGTGCTGATCGTCGGCAGCGGCTTCTTCACCCACAACCTGCGGGCGCTCAGCTCCGACGGCCGGATCAGCTCGGTGATGGCCGAGTTCGACGACTGGGGCCGCCGCGCCCTGGCCGCCGAGGACCTGGACGCGCTGCTCGACTTCGAGCGGAAGGCCCCGGCCGGGCGGCTCGCCCACCCGCGCACCGAGCACTTCGCCCCGCTGTTCGTCACCCTCGGCGCCGGCGAGGCCGACCTGGGCAGCCAGCGCAGCGTGATCGACGGGTTCTGGATGGGCCTGGCCAAGCGCTCGATCCAGCTCGGCTGACCGGCACAGCGACCGGCCCGGACCGCCCGACGCTCGACCCAGCCCGGCCGGCCGGCGGCCCGGACCGCCCGGACGGCGGGCCGTCGCGCGCGCCCACGGGACGGGCCCGGCGCACCGGGGGGAAGTGAGAGGCTGCCGCCATGAACGGTGACGACGTCCGGGCCGCGCTCGGCGAACTGCGGGACACCCTCGGTCCGCACACCGGTGACGGCCCGGCCTGGGCCGCGCCGGCCGGGCCGCTGGAGTGGAGCTGCCGGGAGACGGCCGTCCACCTCGCGCACGACCTGCTCGCCTACGCCGGGCAGCTCGCCGGCCGACCCGCCGCCGGATACCTGCCGCTCGACCTCACCGTGCGGGCCGACGCCCCGCCCGAGGACGTCCTGGCGGTGGTGACGGCCTGCGGGCACCTGCTGGCCACCGCCCTGGACGCCGCGCCGCCCGACCTGCGGGCCTGGCACTACGGGCCCTGCGACCCGGCCGGGTTCGCCGCGATGGGCGTGGCCGAACTGCTGCTGCACACCCATGACATCGCCCTCGGACTCGGCCTGTCCTGGCGGCCCCCGGCCGGCCTCGGCGCGGCGGTCCTGGCCCGGCTGTTCCCCGACGCCCCGCCCGGCGGGTCCACCGCCGTCCTGCTCTGGTGCACCGGGCGCGGCGAGCTGAACGGCCGTCCGCGCAGGGCCTCGTGGAGCTGGCGGGCGGCCGTGGCCGGGGAGTGACCCCCGGGAGGCAGGAGTCGGGAGCCGGGGGGCCGGGGAGCCGGCGACCGGTCAGGCGGTGGCGGCCCGCTCGGCGGCGCTGCGCTCGACGCAGAACTCGTTGCCCTCGATGTCCGCCATGGTCACCCAGCCGGTGCCGTCCGGGCGCCGCTGGTCGTCGTGGACGGTGGCGCCCAGCTCCAGCAGGCGCTCCACCTCCTCGTCCCGGGAGCGGTCCTGGGGCTGGAGGTCCAGGTGGACGCGGTTCTTCACGGTCTTGCCGTCGGGCACCCGGATGAACAGCAGCACGGCGCCCGGCGTCTCCAGGAGGGCCTCCGGGTCCCCCGGGAAGTCGTCGTCGGCCAGCTTGCCGTCCAGCACCTTCGCCCAGAACTCGCCGAGGCGGTAGGGGTCGGCGCAGTCGATCGTCACATGTCGTACCAGAGAAGCCATGGGGAGCACTCTGGACCGCCGCCCCGGCCCGCGTCCACCGGATTCGCCGCGAACCCGCCAATGGCGGGCCGGGCCGAGCGGCTGTGCGGGTCAGGCCGAGCGGCTGTGCAGGTGGCCGTCCAGGGGGAACTCCGGCGGGCTGGCCCGCAGAACGCTCCCGAACCGGTAGCCGGCCTTCTCGGCCACCCGGCAGGAGGCCGTGTTGTCCACCTGGTGGAGCAGGTCGAGCCGGACCAGCCCGTCCGCCGCGAAGGCCGCGAACGCCCAGCGGGTGAGCCCCTCCAGGGCGCGCGGGGCCACGCCGCGGCCGCGGGCGGCGGCGGCCGTCCAGTAGCCCACCTCGGCCGCCGGCGCACCGGGCGCGCCGCGCTTGAGCACCACGTTGGCGACCAGCTCGGCCGGCCGGTCCCCGGCCGGGCCGCGGTCGGCGGGCAACGCCCCGGCGGGACCGCCGAGGGGCGCCAGGACGGCGAAGCTGTACCGCTCGCCGGCCACCCGGCCGCGCTCCTGCGCCTCCAGCCAGCGGGCCGCCTCGTCCAGATCCGCCACGGGGGTACGGGTGAAGTGCCGCAGTGTCTCGTCCCGGTAGATCTCGACCAGGGCAGCCGCGTCCTCGTCCCGGAACGGACGCAGCAGCAGGCCCTCGGCGACGGGCGATTCGGTGGCGACCGTCATCGCAGGCCCTCCCAGCCCCAGCGCGGGGTCGGCCCCGGGTCCCCGAGGTCCTCGCCGACGGGCGCCGCCGAGACGTCCCTGGCGATCTTCGTGCCCCAGTCGAAGTACTCCAGCACCCGGCGGCGCAGCAGCTCGTCCCCGGGCAGCTCCTGCCGCACGGCGGCGCCCATCAGCTCCATCCAGCGCCCGCGCTGCTCCTCGGTGATGGCGAGTCCGAGGTGCGTGCGGAGCAGCGCCTGGTGGCCGCCGAGGTCGGCGGTGAACCGGGCCGGGCCGCCGAAGACCTCGGCCAGCCAGACGGCGACGTGTTCGATGTGGGTGGTGGTGAAGTTCGCGAAGACGGGCTTCAGCACCGGGTCGGCCAGGACGCCCTCGTAGAAGGTGTTGCTGAGACGGCGGAGCGCCTCCATGCCCCCCAGCGCGTCGTACAGGCTCTCGGGCCGTTCGTCGCTCATGCGTGTTCTCCCCGTTCGGATCCGAGGGCACCTTTCCGACGGCGCCTTCCGATGGCACCTTCCTAGCAGCCCGCCCGGCCCGCGACCGCCCCCGGGCGGCGCCTGTTCGCGCCCGGCACAGCAAGCGGAGGCGGATGTTCCGGCCCGCCGCCCCCTCCGGTCCTCCGCCCGCCCCCGCCGGTACTCCGCCCGCCGCCCCCGACCGGAGCCGGGCACCCGCTTGACCTTGCCACTGGCGGCAGGGTCGGAGGGTGGACCGCATGAACGAGCACACGCAGCACCGACCGGCCACCCGCATCGTGCTGGTCACCGGCGCCGGGACGGGGATCGGCCGGGCCACCGCACACGCCTTCGCGGCCCAGGACCCGGAGGTCGGGGTGGTGGCGGTCGGACGGCGGGCCGAGCCACTGGCGGAGACCGCGCGCGGCGCCCCCGGCCGGATCCACCCGCTGACCGCGGACATCACCGGCGCCGACGCCCCCGAGGCGCTCGTACGCGAGGTGCTCGACCGGTACGGGCGGCTGGACGTGCTGGTGAACAACGCCGGGATCGTCCGCGGCGGCGCCCTCGGCGGGATCACCCGGGACGCGGTCGCGGACCAGCTCGCGACCAACCTGACCGCCGCCGTCCTGCTCGGCCAGGCCGCCCTGGCGCCGCTGGAGGCGAGCCGGGGTGTGATCGTCAACGTCACGACGTCCGTCGGCCAGCGCGGCTGGCCGGGCAACGCGGTGTACGCGGCGAGCAAGGCCGCACTGGAGTCGGTGACCCGCAGCTGGGCGGTGGAGCTGGCACCGCGCGGCGTGCGGGTGGTCGCGGTGGCGCCCGGGGCGATCGAGACCCCGATCGGCGAGCACTCCGGGCTCGACGCCGGACAGCGGGAGGCCGTGCGGCGGTGGCAGATCGCCCACACCCCGCTCGGGCGGATCGGCCGGCCCGCCGAGGTGGCCTGGGCGATCACGCAACTCGCCTCTCCACAGGCCTCGTTCGTCACCGGAGTAGTGTTGCCGGTGGACGGCGGTGCCGTCGTGGGGTGAGCCGGGCGGTGGTCCGGAGTGAGCCGGGCGGTACCGTCCGGGAAGGGGCGGGGCAGCGGTGCGGATCGGCGAACTGGCCCGGGTGACCGGCAGCACGGCCCGGGCCCTGCGGCACTACGAGCAGGCCGGGCTGATCGCGTCCTCGCGCGCGGCCAACGGCTACCGGGTGTACGAGGACTCGGCGGCCGTCCGGGTCCGCAACATCCGCGGCCTGCTCGCGGCCGGGTTCACCCTGGAGGACGTCCGGCCTTTCCTGTCCTGCCTGGACGGCGACATGCTGGCCGCGCGACCCTCGGCTGGCGCGCTGCGGATCGCCCGGAACCGGCTCGCCGTCCTGGAGCGCCGGATCGCCGCCCAGACCGAGGCCCGGGACCGGCTGCTCGCCGCGCTGACGGCGGCCGGCGACGAGGCGGCGCCGGTGGCCGGCGGCGGCGCGCCGGTGGTGGCGGGCGACCGCTGACGGTGGCGGCGCGCCGGTGTGGGGGGCGCCCGCCGACGGTGGCGGGCGGCGGGCGCTGACACTCGCGGCCCGTCCGGGTGACACCCTTGATCAGGGGTGTGCAGCGGGCGGTCGGCGGAGGAAAGTGGGCGCATGCAGATTCCACTCACCGTGATGGACTTCCTCGACCGGGCCGAGCTGGTCTACGGCGACCGGGTCGGCATCGTCGACGAGCCGGCGCAACCCGCCGAATCCTGGGGCGAGCTGACCTACCGCCGGGTCGCCGAGCTGGCCCGGGCGCAGGCGGCCGGCCTGGACCGGCTGGGCATCGGGCCGGGCGAACGGGTCGCGATCGTGTCGCACAACTCGGCCCGGCTGATGACCTCGCTCTACGGCGTGAGCGGACACGGCCGGGTCCTGGTACCGGTGAACTTCCGGCTGCGGGCCGAGGAGGTCTCGTACATCGTCGAGCAGAGCGGCGCCTCCGTGCTGCTGGTCGACCCCGAACTCGCCGAGCCGCTGGCCGGCGTCCGCGCCCGGCACACCTTCGTGCTCGGCACGGACAGCGACGCCCGGCTGTACGACTTCGACCGCGCGCCGCGCCGCTACGAGATCGGCGAGAACGACACCGCGACCATCAACTACACCAGCGGAACCACCGCCCGCCCCAAGGGCGTCCAGCTCACCCACCGCAACATCTGGCTGAACTCCGTGCTGATGGGCCTGCACTTCGGTGCCGGTGACCGGGATGTCTACCTGCACACCCTGCCGATGTTCCACGCCAACGGCTGGGGCCTGCCGTTCGCCCTCACCGGGCTGGGCGCGCGGCACATCGTGCTGCGCAAGGTGGACGGCGCCGAGATCCTGCGCCGGGTCGAGCGGCACGGGGTGACCTTCCTGAGCGGCGCGCCCGCGGTGGTCCAGATGGTGCTGGACGCGGCCGCCGACTGGGACGGCCCCGTCCCCGGCCGGGACAGGGTGCGGATGATCGTGGCCGGCGCGCCGCCGCCGACCTCCGTGGTGCAGCGGGTCGAGGCCGAACTCGGCTGGGAGTTCATGCAGATCTACGGCCTGACCGAGACCTCGCCGGTGGTCACGGTGAACCGCTCGCGCGCCGAGTGGGACGAACTGCCCGCCGGTGAGCGCGCGGAGAAGCTGGTGCAGGCGGGCGCGCCGGCCCTCGGCAACCAGGTGCGGGTCGACGGCCAGGGCGAGGTGCTCGTCCGCGCCAACGTCGTGATGGACGGCTACTGGCAGCAGCCGAAGGAGACGGCGGAGGCGGTCCGGGACGGCTGGTTCCACACCGGGGACGGCGGCACCCTCACCGACGGCTACCTGACCATCTCGGACCGGAAGAAGGACGTCATCATCAGCGGCGGGGAGAACGTCTCCTCGATCGAGGTGGAGGACTGCCTCTACGACCACCCGGCGGTCGGCGAGGTCGCGGTGATCGGCGTACCGGACGAGAAGTGGGGCGAGACGGTCAAGGCCCTGGTCGTGCTCAAGCCCGGGTACGACGTCCTGGAGGCCGACCTCATCGCGCACTGCAAGCAGCGGCTGGCCGGCTACAAGTCGCCCACCTCGGTGGAGTTCCGGGACACCCTGCCGCGCACCACCACCGGGAAGCTGCAGAAGTTCCGGCTCCGCGAGCCCTACTGGGTCGAGCGCGACCGGCAGGTCAACTGACCGGTCCGGTCCGGGTGCCGGGCTCCCGAACCGGCACCCGGCGCCCCCTTCCGGTGCGCCGGTGGGCGTCCCGACCGGCGGGTTCCGTGGAGTTCCGGGTGGCGGCCGCGGGCACGGCGTAGGGTGCGGGCTCGGGTTACCGGTGAGTCACTACCGAGGAGACGAGAACGCCCATGACCACGGACGGTACGGCCCCGGCGGCCGCAGCTGTACTGACCGGCCTGCTCGACGACCTGCGGGCCGAGAGCGAGGCCCTGGACGACCTGGTGGCCCCGCTGGCGCCCGAGCAGTGGGCGACGGACACCCCCGCGCCGGGGTGGACGATCGCGCACCAGATCGCCCACCTGGCCTGGACGGACGACTGGACCACGCTCTCCGCCCGCGATCCGGAGGCCTTCGTCGCCGAGTCCGGCCGGGTCTTCGGCGAGCTGCTGGCCGCCGGCGCGGACCCGGTGGACGAGGGCGCGGCGCGCGGCGCGGCGGAGGAGCCGCACGCGCTGCTGACGCGCTGGCGGGCCGGCCGGGAACGGCTCCGGTCGGCGCTGGCCGAGGCCCCGGACGGCCTCCGGCTCCCGTGGTTCGGGCCGCCGATGAAGGCCCCGTCGATGGCGACCGCCCGGCTGATGGAGACCTGGGCGCACGGGCAGGACGTCGCGGACACCCTGGGCGCGGTCCGCGAGGCGACCGCGCGGCTGCGGCACATCGCCCACCTGGGCGTACGGACCATGGGATTCGCCTTCACCCTGCACGGGCTGCCGACGCCGCAGACCCCGGTCCGGGTCGAACTGACATCGCCCGACGGCGGCTTGTGGGCCTGGGGCCCGGAGGACGCGGCGGACCGGGTGAGCGGACCGGCCCTGGACTTCTGCCTGCTGGTGACCCAGCGCCGCCACCGGGACGACCTCGCCCTGAGCGCCACCGGCCCGACGGCCGCGGCCTGGCTGCCGATCGCCCAGGCCTTCGCCGGGAACCCGGGCAAGGGACGCCCGGCGGGCGGGTGAGACGGGCGGGTGCGACGGGCCCGCCGAACCGGCGTCGTCGTACCCGGCCCCTACCCTGGGCCGCATGACCATTCAGCGCATGGACAACGTCGGCATCGTCGTCGACGACCTCGACGCCGCCGTCGCCTTCTTCCTCGAACTCGGCATGGAGCTGGAAGGCCGGATGCCGATCGAAGGACGCTGGGCGGGCGCGGTCGTCGGGCTCGACGGCATGCGGAGCGAGATCGCGATGATGCGGATCCCGGGCGCCCCGGGCCGGCTCGAACTGGCGAAGTACCACAGCCCGGAGGCGATCACCCCCGAGCCGGAGACCACCCCGGCGAACACCCGGGGCCTGCACCGCGTCATGTTCGCCGTCGACGACCTCGCGGACACCCTCGCCCGCCTCCGCCCGCACGGCGCCGAACTCGTCGGCGAAGTGACGCGCTTCGAGGACAGCTACCTGCTCTGCTACCTCCGCGGGCCGAGCGGCATCATCCTCGCGCTGGCCGAGCAGCTGAGCTGACGACCGGGCCCCCGCCCACCAGCGCACCTGGTGATTGATCGTCAAATAACAACATTGGTAGGCCAAACCACTCTTTACGGCGATATACGGAGTTCGTCGACGAATGATGGAATTCCCCCATGATTCGCGCTGACGCCCTGCGTACCGTTCTGGCCGGAGCCGCCTTCGCCGGTCTGCTCGCGATCGGTGGGCCGGCCGGCTCCGCCCAGGCGGCCTTCGCCCGGCCCGCCGACGTGCCCGGCTCCTCCCGGGCGGAGGTCCGGGCCGGGACGGCCGCCGCCCACCGGGTGGTCACCTTCGTGGAGGAGTACAGCAGGGCGGTGCTCCACCAGAGCGGCGAGACGCCGCGCGCCGTCCGCGAGCGCTTCCTCGCCCCGCACCTGAACGTCCGGCTGGACGCCTGGGCCTCCGAGCACGGGGCCGACCCGGTGTTCCGCGCCCAGAACGTGCCGTCGGAGTGGTCCGTGCAGCAGGTCGGGGAGGAGCACGGCTTCGCCTCGATCCGCTTCACCGAGTACTGGGGCGGCGGCAGCGGCCAGGAGGTCTGGTACACCGTGCGCCTGGGCGATCTGCGGATCGTCGAGCTGAATGACGCCCCCGCCTTCTGAGCCCGCCGCTCCCCCTCCAGCCCCGGCGCGGCGCAGGCGCCCCCACGACTGCGCCGCGCCGGTACCCGGGCGACCGGTGCCCCGACCACCGGCGCCCCGACGCGCCGAGCCGGGCTCGGCTACCGGGCGGGCGGGGCTCCCGGGCGGTCGTTCCCCGGCCGGGCGGCCGCGGTGGCCTCGGCCCAGGCGGAGATGCCCAGCCGGCCGGTGGTGCCGAGATCGAGGTAGGCCGGGACGACGACCGGGGGGCGGCCGGGCAGCGGGGCGATCTCCAGGAAGCGCCCGTTGTCGGCCCCCTTCGTCCCCGAGGTGACGGTGTTGCGCCAGACCAGTTGGAACGCCGCGTACTCGCCGGGCCGGAGCGTCACCGCCGTCGGCGCCGCGTCGAAGCCCTCCAGGGTCGCGATGCCGGCCGAACCCTGCTGCACGGCGATTTCGAGCGGCGCACGGTCGGCGTCGAGGACGCGGACCCCGGGTCGGCCGTTCAGCGTGTAGGGGGCGGCTCCGCAGTTGGTCAGGCGGATCGCCATGACCCGTAGGCCCATGGCGGCGTTCGCCTCCTCCGCGGCCAGCGAGACGCCCTCCGGGGAACAGGTCGGCGCCGGCACCGGCGTCGGTGTGGGGAGGGCCGCCGAGCTGGGAGTGTTCGGGGCGGTGGCCTTCGCGGAGGTCCTGCCGCCGGTCGCGCCCACGGGCCCCGGGGCTCCCCCGCCCGCGCCCGACACCTGCGTGCTGCCGCACCCCGCCAGCAGGGCCGCCCCCACGAGCAGCAGCGCCGCCCGGGCCGGCGGCGCGATTCGACGGATTCCGTTCGGCGGCGTCGGGTTCATGCGGACGATCATGACACGAACCGTCGTCCGGACTGCCCGGGGAAGGCGCTCCGCACGACGGCGGGCGGGAACGCCGGCAGGGCGGCGCAG
Organism: Kitasatospora sp. NPDC028961; assembly: GCF_055564815.1. Taxonomy (NCBI): domain Bacteria; kingdom Bacillati; phylum Actinomycetota; class Actinomycetes; order Kitasatosporales; family Streptomycetaceae; genus Kitasatospora; species Kitasatospora sp. NPDC028961. Next base: position 25,456 of record NZ_JBVHVO010000002.1, read on the forward strand.
GCCGACACCCGGTGTCGGTACGCCGCCCTGGGGCGGGGCGAGGTGCGGGAGGCGACCCGCACCGTCGTCCCGGTTACTTCGGGTCACGGTTGAACGTCGAGGTCGACCAGAAGTAGCCGAGCGCGGTGAGCGCCAGGCACCAGGCGACGGCGAGCCAGCCGTTGTAGCCGATCCCGCTGCCGAGCAGCAGGCCGCGCAGGGTCTCGATGGCCGGCGTGAACGGCTGGTACTGGGCGATCGGCTGGAACCAGCCCGGCATCGCGTCGACCGGGGTGAAGGCGCTGGAGATGAGCGGCAGCAGGATCAGCGGCATCGCGCTGTTGCTGGCGGCCTCGGCGTTCGGGCTGGCCATGCCCATCCCGACCGCGATCCAGGTGAGCGCCAGGGCGAAGAGGACGAGCAGCCCGAAGGCGGCCAGCCACTCCAGGGCGGTGGCGTCCGTGGAGCGGAAGCCGATGGCCACGGCGACCGCGCCGACCAGGACCACGCTGGCGACCGACTGCAGCACGCCGCCCACGACGTGCCCGACGAGCACCGACCCGCGGTGGATCGCCATGGTGCGGAAGCGGGCGATGATGCCCTCGGACATGTCGGTGGAGACGGACACCGCGGCCCCGATGACGGTGCTGCCGATGGTCATCAGCAGGATGCCGGGGACGAGGTAGGCGATGTAGGCGGAGCGGTCGCCGCCGCCGATGCCGGCGCTCATCGTGTTGCCGAAGATGTAGACGAAGAGCAGCAGCAGCATGACCGGGGTGAGCAGCAGGTTCAGGGTGAGTGACGGGTAGCGCCGGGCGTGCAGCAGGTTGCGGCGCAGCATGGTGGCCGAGTCACGGGCGGCGAGGGTGAAGGTGCTCATCGGACGGTCTCCTTGGACTGGTTGTTCTGGGCGGGCACGCTGGAGCCGGTCAGGGCGAAGAACACGTCGTCGAGGTCGGGGGTGTGGACGGTGAGTTCGTCGGCCTCGATGCCGGCGGCGTCCAGCCGGTCGAGGACGGCGCGCAAGTCGCGCTGGCTGCCGTCGCTGGGGATCTGCAGGGCCAGGGCCTCGTCGTCGCGGGTGACGTCGTGCAGGGCGAGGGCGGCGAACCGGTAGGCCGCCGGATCGGCGAAGCGCAGCCGCACGTGGCCGCCGGGAATGAGTCGCTTCAGCTCGTCGGCGGTGCCTTCGGCGGCGATCCGGCCGTCGTTCAGGACCGCGATGCGGTCGGCGAGTTGGTCGGCCTCCTCCAGGTACTGGGTGGTGAGGAAGACGGTCACGCCACCGGTGACGAGTTCGCGGATGATCTGCCACATGGTGTGGCGCGAGCGCGGGTCGAGGCCGGTGGTCGGCTCGTCGAGGAAGATGACCCGCGGACCGCCGACCAGCGTCATGGCGATGTCCAGCCGGCGCTTCATACCGCCGGAGTAGGTGGAGGCGGGCTTCCCCGCCGCCTCCACCAGGTCGAAGCGTTCCAGGAGTTCGGCGGCGACCCGCCGCCCCTCGCGCTTGGACAGGTGGTGCAGGTCGGCCATCAGGAGCATGTTCTCCTCGCCGGTGATCAGGCCGTCGACGGCGGAGAACTGCCCGGTGACACCGATCGCGGCGCGCACCGCCTGCGGCGCGGTCGCGATGTCGTGGCCCGCCACCCGGGCCTGGCCGCCGTCGGCCCCGATCAGGGTGGAGAGGATCTTGACGACGGTGGTCTTGCCGGCCCCGTTCGGGCCGAGCAGGGAGAACACCGTTCCTTCGGGGACGGCGAGGTCGATCCCGGCGAGGACGCTCTTGTCGCCGTAGGACTTGCGCAGCCCGTTCGCCGCGATGGCCAGGTCGGTCATGAGAGGTGCTCCTTCAGAGGCTGCGAACAGTGGTGCGGGGGCTGTGAGCGGTTCGGAGGCTGCGGGCGGTTCGGGGCTGCGGGCGGTGCGGGGGCTGTGAGCGGTTCAGAGGCTGCGGGCGGTGATGTCGCCGTGGGAGGTGGTGGCGCGGATGGTGAGTGCGGCGTCGGTGCCGGTGGTGTTCTGGAGGGTGTTGTGGATCCGGCCGTGGGTGGTGCCGGCGTCGAGGGTGGCGGAGATGCCGCGGGCGGCGCCGATCTCGATGGCGCCGGCGTCGGTGCGCAGGTCGAGGGTGCCGCCGGTGGCCTCGGTGATCCGCAGGTCGCCCTTGCGGGTGCTGAGCTGTGCGGAGCCGTTCAGCCGGCCGACGGTGATGTCGCCCGCGAGGAGGGTGAGGTGGGCGTTCGCGGTCTCGTCGAGCTTGACCGAGCCCTGGGCGCCGTCGAGGGTGACGTCGCCCAGGCGTCCGACGCCCCGCAGGTCGGCGGCGGCCGTCTTCGCCTGGATCCGGGAGCCGGCGGGGAGCTGGACGGTGATCTCGACGGCGCCGGACTGGCCGAGGAGGCGGTGGGCGGCCGGGGCGGCGGCGATCCGCAGGACGCCGTCGGTGTACTCGACCGTGATCCGCTCGGCGGCCTTCACGTCGGCGCCCTTGGCGGCGTTGGCGGGGAGGACCTCGACGGTGGTGTCGCTGCGGTCGGCGGCGATCAGCCGGACGCTGCCGGCGGGGATGTCGAGGACGGCGGCGATCGGGGTGGTGGTGGCGAACTTCTGCATCGTTCTTCTCCTTCTGCGGCGGCGGGCACTCGGTCGGCCCGTCGTTTCCGATGAGGGAAAAGCTACGTTGCATTCACGATGCTGGCAACACACTCGTTGCGTCAGAATCCTATCTGCGCAGGTAGTTGCGGTGATTTCATTGCAATGGTTTCGCGCCTAATGCAACGAGCCGCTATCCATTCGTTGCAATGGATTGAGAGTGAACGCTATGCTCGGCGCACCACCCACCCCGAAGGAGACCGCGATGCCCGGAGGCAGGCTCACCCAGCAGGAACGCCAGCAGATCGCGCTCGGGCTGGCCGACGGCCTCCCCTACGCCGAGATCGCCAGGCGGCTCGACCGCCCGACCTCGACGATCACGCGCGAGGTGATGCGCAACGGCGGCCCCACCGGCTACCGCGCCGACCTGGCCCAGCGCGCCACCGGGCACCGCGCCCGCCGCCGGCAGGCGGCGCCCCGGGACCCCGCGGCCGTCCCGCAGGAGCACGGCCGCGACGCCGACGCGGTGCGCGCGTACGAGGAGGTGTTCACCACCGCGATGCTGCAGTCGGGCATGCCCCAGATGATGGCCCGGGTGATGGCCTGCCTCTGCCTCACCGACTCGGGCAGCCTCACCGCGTCCGAACTCGTCCAGCGCCTCCAGGTCAGCCCGGCCTCCGTCTCCAAGGCGATCACGTTCCTCGACGCCCAGGGCTTCGTCCGCCGGGAGCGCGACGAGCGCCGCCGGGAGCGCTACCTCGTCGACAACGACATCTGGTACCAGTCGATGATCGCCAGCGCCCGCTCCACCGCCCAGATCGCCGAGACCGCACGCCAGGGTGTCGGCGTGCTCGACGCCGGCACGCCGGCCGGCGCCCGCCTCGAAAACATCGCCCGCTTCCTCGACTTCGTCTCCGAGAGCATCGCCCGGTCCGCCGAGCAGGCCCGCGAGATCCTGCACCCGCAGCCCGCGGCGGCTCCGGACGGCGCCACCGGGCCGGCGTCGGACGGCTGACCGGCCAGCCGTCACCGGCGCCCCCGGGTCAGGCGCCCAGGCGCAGCGGGGTGAGCCGGGTGGCGACCAGGTTGGTGGCCCCGCGGTCCCGTTCGACGTGGCCGTGCACCAGCAGGCCGGCCCGGTCCAGGGCGGTGCGACGCTGGGACTCCCAGACCGGGCGGCTGCAGATCACGTTGATCAGGCCGGTCTCGTCCTCCAGGCTGAGGAACAGCACACCGCCCGCCGTCGGCGGCCGCTGGCGGTGCGTCACCAGTCCGCCGACCACCACCGCCGAGCCGGGTTCCACCCCCGGCAGCTGGGCGGCGGTCAGTGCGCCGCCGCGCTCCAGGTGCGCGCGCAGGTGCTGGACGGGGTGGCTGGTGGCGGAGGCCCCGGTGGCCCAGAGGTCGGCGATGGTCTCCTCCACCGGGGTCATCTCGGGCAGCGGCGGGGCCTCGGTGCCGGGCGTGGTGCCGGGGATCAGCGCCGTCGACACTCCGGCGAACGCCCCGGCGGCCCAGAGCGCCTGACGCCGGCCCAGCCCGAAGCAGCCGAACGCGCCCGCCGCGGCGAGGGCCTCCAGGACCGGCGCGGGCAGGCCCGTGCGCCGCGCGAAGTCCTCCAGGTCGGCGTACGGCTGCCCGGCCGCGATCGCCTCGGCCTGCGGGGTGCCGACCCCGCGCACGGTGTCCAGCCCGAGCCGGATGGCCGCCTGCGGTTTGCCGGCGGTGAGCGGCGGCTCCGGGGTCGGCCCCCGGTACGGCTCCAGGGTCGGCCGGGCCCCGCTGGCGTTGACGTCCACCCCGCGCACCCGTACGCCGTGCCGCCGGGCGTCCGAGATCAGGCTGAGCGGCGCGTAGAAGCCCATCGGCTGGTTGGCCAGCAGCGCACAGGTGAAGGCGGCCGGGTAGTGGTACTTGAGCCAGGCGCTCGCGTACACCAGGTGGGCGAAGCTGATCGCGTGGCTCTCCGGGAAGCCGTAGTTGGAGAAGGCTTCGATCTTGACGTAGACGTCCTCGGCGGTCTCCGGCGGGATGCCGCGTTCGGCCATGCCGCCCAGCAGCCGCTCGCGCAGCCGGGCGACCCGCTCGTGCGAGCGCTTGGAGCCCATCGCCTGGCGCAGCCGGTCCGCCTCGGCGGGGGTGAACCCGGCGCAGTCGATGGCCAGTTGCATCATCTGCTCCTGGAACAGCGGCACCCCGAGGGTCTTGCCGAGCGCGTTCTCCATCAACGGGTGCGGGCAGCCGGCCGGTTCGACCCCGGCCCGGCGGCGCAGGTACGGATGGACCGAGCCGCCCTGGATCGGGCCCGGGCGGATCAGCGCCACCTCGACCACCAGGTCGTAGAAGTGGTCCGGCTTGAGCCGCGGCAGGGTCGCCATCTGGGCGCGCGACTCGACCTGGAAGACACCGACCGTGTCGGCCCGGCGCAGCATCGCGTACACGCCCGCGTCGTCGACCGGGATGGTCGCCAGGTCGTAGTGCGCGCCGTGGTGTTCGGCGATCAGGTCGCAGGTGTCGTGCAGGGCGGAGAGCATGCCGAGGCCCAGCAGGTCGATCTTGACCAGTCCGGCACCGGCCGTGGAGTCCTTGTCCCACTGCAGCACCGACCGCCCCGGCATCCGGGCCCACTCGGTCGGGCAGATCTCGGCGATCGGCTCCCTGGTGAGCACCATGCCGCCCGAGTGGATGCCCAGGTGGCGCGGCAGGCCGTGCAGTTGACCGGCCAGGGCGAGCACGTCGGCGGGGATGACGGCGTCCGGGCCGGGCGCGGAGCGGAAGTCGCTCTGCCGGCTGAAGGCGTCCACCTGCCCCTGCGGGTAGCCGAGCACCCGGGCCGCGTCGCGCAGCGCCAGCCGGGGCCGGTAGGTGATCACGTTGGCGACCTGGGCGGCGTGCTCGCGCCCGTAGCGGCGGTAGACGTACTGGATGACCTCCTCGCGGCGGCGGTGCTCGATGTCCAGGTCGATGTCGGGCGGCCCGTCCCGGGCGACGGAGAGAAAGCGTTCGAACAGCAGCCGGTAGTGGATCGGGTCGACGGCGGTGATGCCGAGCGCGTAGCAGACCGCCGAGTTGGCCGCCGAACCCCGGCCCTGGCACCAGATGGACTCCCGGCGGCAGAAGTCGACGATGTCGTGGACGATCAGGAAGTACCCGGCCAGCTCCAGGTCCTCGATGACGTCCAGTTCCTTGCCGAGCTGCCGGCGGGCGGCCGCGTTCCCGGGCCCGAAGCGGGCCGGGCCGCCGGCGGCGACCAGCGCGCGCAGGTGGCTGATCTCGGTGTGGCCGGGCGGGACGGGGAAGCCGGGCAGCTCCGGGTCGAGCCGGGTGAAGTCGAACGCACAGGCCCGGGCCAGGTCGACGGTGGCCTGCCGCACCCCCGGGAAGCGGGCCAGCCGGGCCGCCATCTCGCGGCCGGAGCGCAGGTGCGCGGTGCCGGCCGCCTGCGTCCAGCCCGCCGCGTCCTGGAGCGTCCGGCGCTCGTGCAGGGCGGCCAGGCTCTGGGCCAGCCGGCCCTGGGCCGGGCCCGCGTGGTGCGCGTTGGTGGAGGCGACGACGGGGAGGCCGAGCCGGGCCGCCAGCGCGGCGAGGGCGTCGTTGCGCAGGTCGTCGCCGGGCAGCCACTGGTCGATCAGCTCGACGTGGACGTTCTCGCGGCCGAACGCCTCGGTGAGGGTGCGCAGCCGGCGCTCGGCCCCGTCGACGCCCCGGGAGGTGTCCGCGCGGGCCCCGCCCCCGGCGGCTCCGGCGGCCAGGGCGGCTCCGGCGGCTCCGGCGCCGGGAGCGGATGCGGCGGCTCCGACGGCCAGGGCGGCCGGGACCCGGCCGAGGCGGCAGCCGGTGAGCACCGCCCAGTGGCCGTCGTGCGCGTCGGCGAGCGCGGCGAAGTCGTACGCCGGACGGCCCTTGGCCCCGCCCGCCAGCTGGGCGGCGCCGATCGCCGCGGAGAGCCGGCGGTAGCCGGCCGGGTCGCGGGCCAGGACGAGCAGGTGCTCCACCTCCTGGTCGCGGCGCAGCGTCAACTCGGCGCCGAACACCGTGCCGACGCCCGCCTCGCGGGCCGCCTCGGCGAAGCGGACCGCGCCGTAGAGGCCGTCGTGGTCGGTGAGCGCGAGCACCTCGACGCCCAGCCGGGCGGCCTCCGCGACCAGCTCCTCGGGGTCGCTGGCACCGTCGAGGAAGCTGAAGGCCGAGTGGACGTGCAGTTCCGCCCAGGCCGGATCGCCGGTCGGCCCGGCCGGCCCGGGGCCGCGGTCCCCGGCCCGGCGGCGGATCGGCACCACCTGGCCGGCGGCCGGGCCCGGCCGGCCGCCGGCCAGGCGTCGGTGCAGCTCGCTCCAGGGGAGCGCGGGGTGGCTGGTGAATCCCATCGGGGGTTGTCGCCTTCGGTCTCTCGCTCGTGTCCTGCCCCCCTGCCGTACTCCCCGCCGGCCGCTCCCTGCCGCGCTTCCCGCCGGCCTCTCCTCGCCGATCTCTCCCTGCCGTGCTCCGTCCCCGCCGCTCCGTCCCCGCCGCACCGCCGCCGTGCTCCGTCAGTCGTAACCGGCCTCCAGGAACCACTCGCCGTTCTCCACCGTGAGCAGCAGCGCCCGCCCGTCCGCCACCGTGACCTGGAACCGTGCCCGGCGGCGGGCGCGCGCCTGGTCCCACCAGTACTCGACCGCCGGCCAGGGTCCGGTCCAGCCGTCGACCACCAGGTCCCGACCGCGCACCGCGATCCGGGCCGGCCGGGCCGACACCCCCGCCCGGCCGTCCACGTTCACCGGCCGCCCGGCCGTGTCCAGCACCGCGACCGGCACCGGGGCGCGGTGCACCACGGCCGGCCAGACGTCCCGCAGCCGCCCCGGCCAGGGCGCGTCGGCCGGCGCCGCCGGGTCGTACGGCTCGCCCCACGGCACCCGGACCACCTGCTCGCCCGGTCCCCGCCCGCCGGCCGGTTCGATCCGGCGCAGCCCGGCGTGCCCGAGCACCGCCTGGACCCGGGCCACCGCCCGCTCCACCCGGTCGTCCGCGACCGCCTGCCCCCAGAGCGCCAGCTGCCGGCCCTGGTCGGGCGAGAGGTCATCGGGTACGAGCCGCAGGGCGGTGAACCCCGCGTCGTGCGACGGCCCGCCGTCCGGCACGGCGAACGTCCCCGCGCCCTGCCAGGCCTGGAGCTGCCAGCGGACGCGCTCGGCGAGCGCCGCCGCCGACAGCCGGCCCTCGTGCCGCCAGAGCCGCGAGACGGTCCGCCCGTCCGCGCAGGCCACCTCGACGGCGACCCGCTGGCAGGTCAGACCCGCCCCGGCGAGCCGCTGGTGCAACTGCTCGGCCAGGGTGCGGGCGACGAACACCAGCGGTTCGGCGAGCGCCTCCGGCGGGTCGAAGCACTGCTCGACGGAGAGGTCCGGCCCCTCCGTCCGCGGCACCAGCGGGCGCGGCTGCAGCCCCCGGGCCAGCCGGTGGGCGGCCGTGCCCGCCGGGCCGAAGCGGTCCGCGACCGCCTCGGCGGGCAGCGCGGCGAACGCCCCGACGGTGGGCAGGCCGAGCCGGTCCAGCAGCTCCGCCAGCCCCTCGTCGCCGAGCGCGGCCACCGGATAGGGGGCGAGGAACTCCGCCGTCCGGCCGGCCGGCACCAGCACCCCCGCCCGGGCTGCCAGCACGGCGGCGAACAGGCCGTCGGCGACCCCGATCCGGGCCGGCGGCACCGCGACCGCCTCCCCGGGGCGCGCCTCGGTGTCCGGCCCGCAATCCGGCCCGGCGGGCGGCTCGGGCGGCCGGGCGAACCCGCCCGGTGCGCCGTCCCGGGCCGCGGGCGCCGCGGCGAACAGGCCGTCCACCGCCCCGGCGCGGCGCCGCGCCGCCGCACGCTCGGCCTCCGCCGGGCGCGTCCACCCGGGGGCGTCGGCGGCCCCGGGCTCCGGCGGGTGCGCCCGCCCGGCGGGCCCGGCGTACTCGGCGTCCGCGGGATGGGCCTGCCCGGCCCGGACCTCCGGGGCCTCCTCGCCCCGGTCCGCCGCACCGGCCAGGGCGGCCGCCACCGCCCGCTGCACCTTCGCCGTCAGCGCCTCCTCGCCGCCGAAGTACCGGCTCGGGCCCTTCATCGGGATCGCGCACAGACCCGGGCGCAGCACCTCCACCCGGGGCGTGAACGCCTCGACCGCCGCGACCACGGGTTCGAACCGCCGGGTCTCCGCCTCCGGGTCCCGCTCCCGCAGCTCCAGCGCGGGGCAGAGCCGCTGGGCCAGCTTGAGCCGCTGCCCCTGCCGCACACCGGCCGACCGCGCCGCCTCCGAGCAGGCCAGGACCCGCCCGCCGGCGACCACCGCCACCGGGACGTCGCCGCCGCCGGCCGCGCTCCCTTCGACGGCCATCACCGGCCAGTCCGGGCACCAGACCACCAGCACCCGCGGCGTCCCGGGGGTCCCGGCTGCCGCAGGTGTTCCGGACGCTCCGGGCGCTCCACCGTCGGTCATCTCACACCACCGCCATTCGGTCGAGGTCCGCCCCGACCCCCGACGTCACGTCCTCCCCCGCCTCGGCGGCCTCGGCCACCGCCCGCACCTCGCCGTGCTCGTCCGGCAGCCAGAGCCGGGCGGTGCGCCCGCGCACCGCCGAGCCACGCCCCTCCACCGCCACCTCCACCTGCCGCCCGGTGAGCTGGCCGTGCCCGTCACCCAGCCCGAACCAGCGGCCGGAGCGCACCTCCAGCCGCAGCCCCGCCCCCGGCCACGGCCCGGCCACCAGCAGCACGCAGCCACTGCGCCGCAGCACGGCCGCCAGCCGGGCGGCCGGCTTGGGTGCCACCGGCCCGTCCGGACGCAGCATGATCAGCTCGACTGCCCCGGCCAGCACCGACACCACCTCGGCCCAGTGCGGCCCGGGGTCGTCCGCCACCAGCAGTCGCCGCAGGTCCAGCCCGTACCCGGCGGCCGCGGCGAGCCCGAGATCGGGCAGCCCGACCGCGGCCGCCCAGCCGCCGTCCGACCCGCGTGCGCCGGCGGCCAGCGCGAGCAGCAGCCCGGTGTCCCCGGCCCCCACCGACACCGCCGTCCCCCGCCGGAGCCCGCCCTCCGGCAGCACCGCCCCCAGCGCGGGCAGCACCGGCAGCAGCCCGCGCCGACCGTCGACCGCCTCGGTGCCGGTAGCGGCACCGAGGGCAGCCGCGGACACCACCGGGCGGAGCGGCTGCCGCTCGGCGGTGGATTCGAAAACAGATTCGAAAACGGGCACACCCCCAGGATCGAACATTCGTTCGCAAAGATTCAAGTCTGCTTGGTCCACCCCAACGGTCACTCTCCGTGTTGCCCGCCGCTCGGGGGCCACCCCGGACGGCCCCGGACCGCCCCGGACCGCCGCCCCAGGGGCGATCGCCCAGGTCGGCACGGGTACCCCCGTCGCGGCGCGGGCGCCGCCCTCCCGGCACGGCGGGGTCCGGGCACCTCACGGAACGGCCGCGTCACAACCCGCCGGGCTACCTCGTCAAAGGAGTGCAAGCCGCCGGACACCCGACTTTGGAGCGCGTCATGGAAGCACGCCTGAACCCCTTCACCAACCCGGTCCTGGGCAAGGTCTTCAAGCACATCATCGCCGCGGGCAAGGTGCTCGAAGGCTCGACCCTGCCGACCGCGACGCAGGAGCTGGTGAAGCTCCGCGCCAGCCAGATCAACGGCTGCGGCTTCTGCACCGACATGCACTTCAAGGACGCCGTGCACGCCGGAGAGTCCCCGGAGCGCCTCAACCTGGTCGCGGCCTGGCGCGAGGCCACGGTGTTCACCGAGGCCGAGCGCGCCGCCCTGGAACTCGCCGAGGAGGCCACCCGCATCGCCGATGCGGCCGGTGGCGTCTCCGACCGGATCTGGGCGAACGCCGCCCAGCACTACGACGAGGACCAGCTCGGCGCCCTGGTCGGAGTGATCACCGTCATCAACGCCTTCAACCGCGGGAACGTCATGCTCCAGATGCCCGCCGGCGACTACCGGCCCGGCCAGTTCGCCTGAGCGGAAGCACTGCCCGGAACGGCCGGATCCGGCCCGGACCGGGGTCACCGACGAGGCGGACACCCGCGCACCCGACGGGCGCGAGGTGTCCGCCCCGCCGCCTTCGCGAGCCCGGCTCCGCGACCGAAGCCTTCGCCAACCGGGCGTGACCGCAGTCACACTGATGGAGCGTCACATCCCGCCGGTGCACGTCGTCTCCCTGGCACACGAGGAAGCGACCCGCTCGACCGAGGAGGACGCACCATGGAGACCATGACCGTCGAACGCGTCATCGACGCCCCCATCGACGACGTGTTCCGCTGGCTCACCACGACCACCAACTACACGGCCTCGCCGCTGGTGCTGCGCTGCCGCCTCGCCCGGCGCGGCAGTGGGGCGCCCTACGGCGTCGGCGCCGTCCGCAACCACCTGTGGCTCATCGGCTGGTTCAGCGAGCGCATCACCCACTACGACCCCCCGTACGCCACCGAGTACGTCGTCGACCGCAGCCTGCCGCCGTCCCGTCACGAACTCGGCCGGATGACCTTCACGGAGGTCGACGGCGGCACCCACGTCCGGTGGACCACCCGCGCCGAGGTCGGCGTCCCGCTGCTCGGCGGCCCGCTCACCCGGCTGTTCGCCCGGCCGGTCATCACCCGCACGTTCCGGAACATCCTCGACGCCGCCGCCACCGCGCTGACCACGCCTCCCGGCCGGACCCCGCCGCGGCGCTGACCGCCCGTCGGTCGGAGGCGGGGTGGCAGACTGGTCCCATGATCGGACCGGACTTCAAGAAGGACCTTCAGATCTATCTGCAGGACGCCCGGGACGCCCTGCTCTGGAAGCTCGACGGGCTGTCGGAGTACGACATCCGCCGCCCGATGACGCCGACCGGCACCAACCTGCTGGGGCTGGTCAAGCACGCGACCGGCGCCGAGGCCCTCTACTTCGGCGCCACCTTCGGGCGGCCGTTCGCCGGAACGCCCCTGTGGATCACGGGCGACGCCGAGCCGAACGCCGACCTCTGGGCGACCCCCGAGGAGACCCGGGAGCAGATCGTCGACCGGTACCGCGCGGCATGGGTCCACGCGGACGCGACGATCGGGTCACTCCCGCTGGACGCCGTCGGCCGGGTGCCCTTCGGCAACCGGAGCGAACTGACGCTCCACCGGGTCCTCGTCCACATGATCGCGGAGATCCAACGCCACGCCGGCCACGCGGACATCGTCCGGGAACAGCTCGACGGGACCACCGGCCTGCGCGACGGGGACGGGAACATGGCCCCCGGCGACCGCCCCCAGTGGGAGGAGCACCACACCCGAGTCGAACAAGCAGCCCGCACGGCCGGCCAGGACCGCTCGACCTGACCTCCCCGAGCGGGCCTCAGCCCGCGCCGTCCGTGCCGTGGTACTCGCTCGGCATGGAGCTGTGGTGCTCCACGGGCCGTTCGGTGCCGACTCTCGCCCACCACCAGTACGCGAGGCCGGCCACGGCGACGAGGCCGACCGGAATCAGGACCACCAGAAGCCATTCGAGCATGCCGTCTCCCCCTCCCCCGGCGGCCGACCCGGCGTGCCGCCCCCGGGAAGCGTAGGCCCACGCGCGCCACGGGGTGGCCGGCGGCGCGGCGGGGCCGCGTTGACCTGTCCCTGACCGGGACCCTAGGGTCTGGCCTGTGCAGCGATACGACTGGCTGAAGACGATTCAGCGGATGGACCCGGAGACCGAGTTCACCGAGATCTACCGGATCAGCAGCTGGTACGAGTTCCCGTGGGACACCACCCAGTCGCTCAGCTTCGCGCTCTACCGCACCTACGCCGTTCCGAGCATCGGCCGACTGCTCGCGCGGACCGGCGAGTTCACCCGCCGCGCGCAGAAGCGCTACGACGACACCGTGCTGATCCTGGAGGCCGTGGTCGAGCACGGCTTCGCCTCGGAGCAGGGCCGGGAGGCGATCCGGCGGATGAACCGGATGCACCACCGGTACGACATCTCCAACGAGGACTTCCTGTACGTGCTCGCCACCTTCGTCGTGGTACCCAAGCGCTGGCTGGACGACTACGGCTGGCGCCCGTACTCCGAGCACGAGGTGCGGGCCACCACCAACTACTACCGCGAACTGGGCCGCCACATGGGCCTGAGCGACATCCCGGAGACGTACGACGCGTTCGAGCGGCTGCTGGACGGCTACGAGCGCGCCCACTTCGGCCACGACCGGGGCGGCCTGGAGGTCTCCGACGCCACCCTCGGCCTGATGGCCTCCTGGTACCCGGCCCCGCTGCGGCCCTCGATGCGGGTGTCCTCGATCTGCCTGCTCGACGATCCGCTGCGCGAGGCCTTCGGGTACCCCCGGCCCCCGGCCGCGCTCCGGTACGCCGTCCGCTCCGGCATGCGGCTGCGCGGGCGGCTCGTCCGTCTCCTGCCGCCGCGCCGCTCCCCGCGCCTGGCCCGCGACGGCCGGCAGGTGCGCAGTTACCCGGGCGGGTACCGGATCGCCGAGCTCGGCACCTTCGAGGACGGCGCCTCCGGGTACGGCGCCTCCGGGGACGGCGCCGCGCCCCGGGGCGGCTGCCCCTTCCCGCCCGCCGCGACCGGGCCGGCCGGGGGCACGGACCCGGCCGGGGGCTGACCGCCCGCCGCACCCACTCCGTCCCGGACCGGCGCCCTCACTCGGGGACGACGAGGGTGTTCTGGCAGGCCGTCAGGAGCCAGCGCCCGTCCTCCTTGGCCATCACGTACAGCGGGCTGCCCTCCTCGCCGACCTGTTCGCCGGCGAGGGTGAGGTAGCGCTGGCGGACCTTGACCGCGGCCACGTCGGGGCGGACGAAGAGGACGTGCACCACCTCGTACTCGGCGGTGTTCCCGGAGCCGAGGAAGGCGCCCGGGAGCACCGTGCGGGTGAACGCGGCGATCTCGTCCCGCCCGGTGAGGCGCTTGCCGTGGCCGGTGGTCCAGATCGCGTCCTCGCGGAAGAGGCCGACGAACTCCTCCACGAGTTCGTTGACCTGGGCGTACTGGAGGGCGGCGACGACCCGCCCGACGGCCTCGGTCTCGACGGCGATGTCGGCCTCGGCGCCGATCCGGGCATCGGCCTCGACGGCCGTGGTGTTCGTGTTCATGATGACCATGATCGACCTTCAAGCCGACTTGAGGTCAAGCCTTTTGGGCCGCGGGCTCCACCCCGGCCCTGACCTGCCCGGCGCTCGCGCCGTGGGCGGTGACGGCGGTCAGGGGCAGTGCGACGTGGCCGATGCCGGTGCCGAGCCGGGTGAGCGCGGTGGCGGTGAACAGGGTGCGGGAGCCGGGTGTCCGCCAGAGTGGTCCGGCGCTCCCGGTCCGTTCGTCCGATCGGCGGGCACGGCGGGCAGGGCGGGCAGAGCCGGCACGGGGGTCGCCCGGGCGTCCGGGGCGGCCGTGACCGCCCGTTCCCGGGTCGGCCGCGGACGGGTCAGGAGGACCCCGGCCAGCACCACGGCCATTCCCGTGACACCCCTCGCGCTCAACGGCTCGTCGAGCACGAGCGCGCCGAGCCCGGTGGAGACGACCGGCAGCAGGTAGCCGACGGTGGCGGCCGCGGTGGCGCCCTCGGTGGCGATGAGCCGGTAGTTGAGGTGGAAGGTGAGCCCGGTGGAGAGCACCCCGAGCACGGTCACCGCCGCGAGGGCCCGGACGTTGAATCCGTCGGTGGCACCGGCGGCGGCCGGCAGCGCCAGCGAGCCGATCCCGGCCGCCACGGTGAGCTGGGCGGCGGAGAGGGCGAGCGGGGCGGTACCGGTGCCGGTGAGCACGCGGCCCATGTAGGTGAACGCCACCGCGTAGCTCGCGGCCGCGCCCAGCAGGGCGAGCACGCCCCAGCCGGGGGCGCCGCCGTGCTGGTGCGCCGGCCCCGCGTCGCCCTGCCACGGCGAGAAGATCACCAGCACCCCCGCGAAGCCGAGCAGCAGTCCGCCGAGGCGCCTCGGGTGCCACCCGCGTTCCGTCCCGAGCGCCAGGCCGATCAGCAGCGACCAGAGCGGGGTCGTCGCGTTGAGCACCCCGGCGGGCCCCGAGCCGACGGTCCGCATGCCCAGGGCGGCCAGGAAGAAGGGCAGCACGTTGCAGAACAGGGCGGCCACGGCGAGCCGGAGCCAGACCGCGGCGCCGCGCGGCAGCCGCTGCCGGGCGGAGCGGGCGAGGAGCAGCAGCACCGCGGCCCCGAGGGCGGAGCGCAGCACGGTGATCTGCAGCGGGGTCAGCCCGTTCCGGAGCGCGAGTTCGGTCCACAGGAAGCCCGATCCCCACAGCAGGGCGAGCACGGCCATCCGCAGCACGGGACACCTGCCTTTCGTCGGCCGGCCTCCCGACCGGGAGCGCCGGGAGCGCCGGAAGGAACGCTGCCCGCCCGGACCCGACAGGACAAGTGAAACGTTCTTCAGCACGTTTAAGCTGGACTACATGCTCGATGTGCGACGTCTGCAGGTGCTCCGCGCCGTGGTCACCGGCGGCTCGGTGAGCGCTGCCGCCACCGCGCTCGGCTACACGCCGTCCGCCGTCAGCCAGCAGGTGGCGGCGCTGGAGAAGCAGACCGGGACGGCGCTGCTCGAACGCGCCGGGCGCGGCGTGCGGCCGACCGCCGCCGGGCGGCTGCTCGCCGAGCACGCCGCCGTCATCGAACGGCAGGTGGCCGAGGCCGGCACGGCGCTCGCCGATCTGCTGGCCGGGCGCAGCGGCTCCCTGACGGTCCGCTACTTCGCCACGGCGGGAGCCGCCCTGGTGGCGCCCGCCGTCGCGGCCTTCCGCCGCGAGCACCCGGGGGTGCGGCTCGACCTGGGGATGACCGACCCCGAGGACCCGCTGGAGGACGTTCTCCGGGGGCGGGCGGATGTGGCGGTGGTGGTCCGGCCGCACGGGGGCGAGCACCCCGGGCTGCGCCTCGTCCCCCTGCTCGACGACCCGTACCGCGCCGTCCTGCCGAGGGGCCACCGGCTCGGTGCGAGGCGCGTCCTCGACCTGGCCGACCTGGCCGGTGAGCCCTGGGTCGGCAGCGAGCGGACCGGCCCCTGCCTCGACACCGTCCTGCACGCCTGCGCCGAGGCCGGGTTCCGCCCCGGCTTCGCGGTGGACAGCGAGGACTACCCGACCGCCCAGGGGTTCGTCGCGGCCGGGCTCGGGGTGGCCCTGGTCCCGCTCCTGGGCCTCGCCCGGCGCCACCCCGGTGTGACCGTCCGCCGGCTCCGCGCCCCGGAGCCGGTCCGCGCCGTGCACGCCGCCGTCCGCACCACCGCCTGGGGGCAGCCCGCCCTCGCCCAGCTGCTCGCCTCCCTCCGGGAGGCGGCCCGGGTGGCACGGGGCTGACCGGTGGCGCGAGCGCCCGGGGCAGCTTGTCAGGCTCACGCCATCAACTCGGTGCAGGGGTCTCCCCCGGCGGTGCGACCGTCATTTAGGCTGGTGAGGTGCTCATACTCGTTCGCCGTCGCCACGTGGACCTGCTCCGCGTGACGAGCATGTCCTGTCGACGCTCCAGCTGAACCTCGCGCCTCCCACCCTCATGCGCGGCCCCAGGCGGCCGCGTCCCCCCTCCTGACCCCCGGAGCACCCGCCGCACCAGGCGCGGCCCCGGCATCCCCGGTCGATCACCGGGACAGGCCAGGACGAGACCCAGCGGATGTCACCCATGACGCAGCAGCACTCCTCCAGCACCCCCTCCGCCGCCCCCGCGGACGCCCTCCCGGTGATCGACCTCTCGCTCGCCGACGGCAGCGCCGACGACCGGCTCCGCCTGCACGACGACCTGCGGAAGGCGGCCACCGGCGTCGGCTTCTTCCAGCTCGTCGGCCACGGCGTCACCCCGGCCGAGACGGCCGCCCTGATCGACGCGATGCGGGCGTTCTTCGCCCTGCCGGAGGCCGACCGGCTCGCCGTGAGCAACCTCAACTCCCCGCACTTCCGCGGTTACACCCGCACCGGGCACGAGCTCACCGGCGGCAGCCAGGACTGGCGGGACCAGCTGGACATCGGGGCCGAGCTGCCCCCGCACGTCCCGGAGCGGGGCGAGCCCCCGTACTGGTGGCTGGAGGGCCCGAACCAGTGGCCCGCCGCGCTCCCCGAGCTGCGGACCGCCGCGCTCGGCTGGATCGACCGCCTCGGCGCGGTCGCCCAGCGGCTGCTGCACGAACTCCTCGCCTCGATCGGCGCCGCTCCCGACTTCTACGACTACGCCTTCGCCGGCCACCCGCACCTGCGGCTGAAGCTGGTCCGCTACCCCGGCACCGCGCCCGACGGCGCCGGCCAGGGCGTCGGCGCGCACAAGGACTACGGCTTCATCACCCTCCTGCTCCAGGACACCGTCGGCGGCCTCCAGGTCGAGCGCGCGGACGGCAGCTTCCTGGAGGTGCCGCCGATGGAGGGCGCCTTCGTGGTCAACCTGGGCGAGCTGCTGGAGGTCGCCACCGACGGCTACCTCAAGGCCACCAACCACCGCGTGGTCAGCCCGGCCGGCGCCCGCGAGCGCTTCTCCATCCCGTTCTTCTACAACCCGCGCCTCGACGCCCACATCGAGCCGCTCGACTTCCCCCTCGCGCACCACGCCCCGGGCGCCACCCAGGACCCGGGCAACCCGCTCTTCGCCGAGTTCGGCCTCAACGAGTGGAAGGGCTACACCCGCGCCCACCCCGAGGTCACCCGCCGTCACCACCCCGACCTCGCCGACGCCGGCTCGCGCTGACCCCCGGCGGGTTCGGCCGCAACGAGGGGGAGGGCTACACCCGCGCCCACCGCCCCGGTCTCGCCGACCCCTCGACCGCACCGGCGGACACCGCCCCGGGCCCCGCTCCCGCGCCGACGGCGCCGGGCGGGGCCCGGGGCGTGCCGGGCACCGCCGGTGGACCGGGTCGCCCAGCACTGTCACACTGCTGCTGTCACAGCAGTGGTGCAACAGAGGCGGAGGTGGCGGATGGGGGCGCGGGAGGGTGTCGAGATCCGGCTGACGGTGGACGAGCTGGCGGCGCGGGCGGGAGTGACCGTGCGCACGGTGCGGTTCTACGGGACGAAGGGGCTGCTGCCGCCGCCGGAGCTGGGACCGCGCCGGGTCGGCTGGTACGGCGCGGAGCACCTGGACCGGCTCGGGCTGATCGAGGAGCTGCAGCGGCAGGGCCTGACGCTGGCGGCGATCGAGCGCTACCTGGCCTGGCTGCCGCGGGACAGCACGCCACTGGACCTGGCCATCCACCGGGCGCTGGTGGCGTCCTGGACGCCGGAGACGGCGGAGGAGCTGAGCCGCGGGCAGCTGGAGGGGCGGGCCGGGCGGGAACTCTCGCCCGCGCAGCTGGAACGGCTGGCGGCGATGGGCGCGCTGGAGCGCACGCCCGACCCGGAGGTGTTCCGGGTGGACCCGGGGCTGCTGCCGCTCGGGGTGCGGATCCTGGACGTGCCGATCCCGCTGGAGACCCTGCTGGCCGCGCGCGCGGTGGTGCTGGAGCACAGCCGGGCGACGGCGCACGAGTTGCAGCGGCTGTTCCGCGAGACGGTCTGGAAGCCGTACCGGGAGAGCGAGCCCGCGCCGGCCGAGCTGGAACGGATGAAGGAACTCACCGACCACATCCAGCCGATGGTGGCGCAGGCCCTGGTGACCGCGTTCCAGCGGTCGCTGCGGGAGGAGCTGGGCGAGGCGGCGCGCTCCGTGGAGGACGCCGCCCCGCCCGGCTGACCGACCGTCCGTCAGTCGGAGAAGGTCCGGCCCTCGGCGGCGACCCGCTCCAGCAGGGCCGGCGGCGCGAACCGCTCGCCGTAGGCGGCGGCGAGTTCCCGGGCGCGGGCCGCGAAGCCCGCCGGGCCGCCCTCGTACCCGTTGACGTACTGGAAGACGCCGCCCGTCCAGGCCGGGAAGCCGATGCCGAGGATGGAGCCCACGTTGGCGTCGGCGACCGAGGTCAGCACGCCCTCCTCCAGGCACCGGACCGAGTCCAGCGCCTCGCTGAAGAGCATCCGCTCCTTGAGGTCCTCGAAGGGGACGGCGCTCCCGGCGGCGCCCTCGGCCGAGGTGAAGTGCTCGCGCAGGCCCGGCCAGAGCCTGCCGCGCCGACCGTCCTCGCCGTACTCGTAGAAGCCGGCGCCGCCGCTGCGGCCGGGGCGGCCGAACTCGTCGACCATCCGGTCCACCACCGCGTCCGCCGGGTGGGCGGTCCAGCTGCCGCCGGCCTCCTCGACCGCGCGCCGGTACTCGTCGCGGATCTTGCGCGGCAGCGTCAGCGTCAGCTCGTCCAGCAGCGAGAGCACCTTGGCGGGGTAGCCCGCCTGGGCGGCGGCCTGCTCGACGGTGGCCGGGTCGACGCCCTCGCCGACCATCGCCACGCCCTCGTTGATGAACTGGCCGATCACCCGGGAGGTGAAGAAGCCGCGCGAGTCGTTGACCACGATCGGTGTCCGGTCGATCTGCCGGACCAGGTCGAAGGCGCGGGCGAGCGCCTCGTCGCCGGTCTGCGGACCGCGGATGATCTCCACCAGCCGCATCTTGTCGACCGGCGAGAAGAAGTGCAGGCCGATGAAGTCGGCGGTGCGCCCGACGCCCTCGGCGAGCAGGCCGATCGGCAGGGTGGAGGTGTTGGAGCAGAGCAGCGCGTCCGGCGCCACCACGCCCTCGATCTCCTGGAACACCTTCCGCTTGAGCTCGGGGTTCTCGAAGACCGCCTCGATCACCGCGTCGCAGCCGGCCAGGTCGGCGGCCTCGGCGGTGGGGGTGATCCGGGCGAGCAGCTCCTCGCGCTGCGCCTCGGTGGCCCGGCCGCGCGCCACCGCCTTGTCCAGCAGGCCGGCGGAGTACGCCTTCCCGCGCTCGGCGGCCTCGGTGCTGACGTCCTTCAGCAGCACCTCGATGCCGGCCTTGGCACAGGTGTAGGCGATCCCGGCGCCCATCATGCCCGCGCCGAGCACGGCGACCCTGCGCACCGTCCGCTTCTCGACGCCCTGCGGCCGGCCGGCGCCGGAGTTGACCGCCTGCATGTCGAAGAAGAGCGCCTGGATCATGTTCTTGCTGGTCTGCCCGCAGGCCAGCTCGGTGAAGTAGCGGGCCTCGATCACCATCGCGGTGTCGACGTCCACCTGGGCGCCCTCGACCGCCGCCGCCAGCACGTTGCGCGGCGCCGGGTAGGGCGCGCCGGCCAGCTGCTTGCGCAGGTTGGACGGGAAGGCCGGCAGGTTGGCGGCCAGCGCCGGGGTGGCCGGGGTGCCGCCGGGGATCCGGTACCCCTTGACGTCCCAGGGCTGGACGGCGGTCGGGTTGGCCTCGATCCAGGCGCGTGCCCGGGCGGTCAACTCTTCTGGGGTGTCCACCAGTTCGTGGACCAGGCCGTGCTGGAGCGCCTGCTCCGGACGGTACTGGCGGCCTTCCAGGAGCACCTTCAGCAGGGCGTCGGTGATGCCGAAGAGCCGCACCGTGCGAACGACTCCGCCACCACCGGGCAGCAGGCCGAGGGTGACCTCGGGCAGGCCGATCCGGCTGGCCGGGGCGGTCAGCGCGATCCGGTGGTGGCAGGCGAGGGCGATCTCCAGACCGCCGCCGAGCGCGCTGCCGTTGAGGGCGGCGACCACCGGCTTGCCGAGCGTCTCCAGCCGGCGCAGCGCCCGCTTGATCCGCATCGACTTCTCGAAGACGGCGGCGGCGTCCTCGGGGCGGGCGGCGGACAGCATCCGGAGGTCCCCGCCGGCGAAGAAGGTCTTCTTCGCCGAGGTGACCACGACGCCGCGCAGGTCGTCGCCGAGGGCGGCGAGGCGCTCGACGGTGGCGTCGAAGTCGGCCGTGAAGGCCTCGTTCATGGTGTTCACGGACTGGGTGGGATCGTCGAGGACGAGGGTGACCACGCCGTCCTGGTCCTGCTCCCAGCGGATGGTGGTGGTGTCGCTCATGGGGTTGGGATCTCCTGTGAGGGCCGGGACAAGGGGGGTGCCGCGCGCACCGCGCCCCGGGAAGGGGCGGCGGCGGGCCGCCGGAGGCTCAGACGCGCTCGACGACGGTGGCGATGCCCATCCCGCCGCCGACGCAGAGGGTGACCAGGCCGTAGCGCAGCTCGCGGCGCTCCAGCTCGTCGACCAGGGTGCCGAGGAGCATCGCGCCGGTGGCGCCGAGCGGGTGGCCGAGGGCGATCGCGCCGCCGTTGACGTTCACCTGGTCCGGGCGGAAGCCGAGCTCGCGGACGAAGCGCAGGGCGACGGCGGCGAAGGCCTCGTTGATCTCGACCAGGTCGATGTCGGCGGCGGTCAGCCCGGCCTTGGCGAGCGCCTTGCGGGTGGCGGGGGCCGGCCCGGTGAGCATGATCGTGGGCTCGGAGCCGGAGACGGCGGCCGAGACGATCCGGGCGCGCGGGCGCAGGCCGTACCGCTCGCCGATACCGCGGTTGCCGATCGCGACCAGGGCCGCGCCGTCCACGATGCCGGAGGAGTTGCCGGCGTGGTGCACGTGGTCGATGGCCTCGACCCAGTGGTACTTCTGCAGGGCGACCGCGTCGAAGCCGCCGGCCTCGCCGATGCCGGCGAAGGAGGGCTTGAGGCCGGCCAGGGTCTCCACGGTGGTGCCGGGGCGGATGAACTCGTCGCGGTCCAGCACCACCAGGCCGTTGCGGTCCCGGACCGGGACGACCGAGCGGTCGAACAGGCCGTCGGCCTGGGCCTTGGCGGCCCGGGCCTGCGACTCGGCGGCGAAGGCGTCCACGTCGGTGCGGGAGAGGCCCTCGATGGTGGCGATCAGGTCGGCGCCGATGCCCTGCGGGACGAAGTGGTTCTCGTAGTTGGTCATCGGGTCCATCGCCCAGGCACCGCCGTCGGAGCCCATCCGCACCCGGGACATCGACTCGACGCCGCCGGCCAGGATGAGGTCCTCCCAGCCCGAACGGACCTTGGCGGCGGCCAGGTTGACCGCCTCCAGGCCGGAGGCGCAGAAGCGGTTCTCCTGGACGCCGGCCACCGAGTCGGGCAGGCCGGCGGTGATGGCGGCGATCCGGGCAATGTCGGAGCCCTGGTCGCCGATCGGGCTGACCACGCCGAGCACGATGTCGTCGACGGCCGCCGGGTCCAGCTCGGGGAAGCGGCGGCGCAGTTCGTGGATCAGGCCGACGACCAGGTCGATCGGCTTGGTGCCGTGCAGTGAGCCGTTGGCCTTGCCCCGGCCGCGCGGGGTGCGGATCGCGTCGTAGACGTACGCTTCGGTGGTCACGGTGGAGTGCCTTTCGGGGGTCTGACCGGGCGGGGGGGTGGGAGGGTTCGGGAGGGGCCGGGGCGGGTGTTCCGCGGCCTGGCGGGCGCTTCGCCGGGCGGGCGGGGGGCGGGGAGCGGCGTCAGCCCAGCAGGGAGCGCCCGACGATCTCCTTCATGATCTCGGTGGTCCCGCCGTAGATGGTCTGGATCCGGCCGTCGGTGAACGCGCGGGCGACCGGGTACTCGGTCATGTACCCGTAGCCGCCGTGGAGTTGGAGGCAGCGGTCGGCGGTGCGCTTCTGCAGTTCGGTGGCCCACCACTTGGCCATCGAGGCGTCCGCCGGGGTGAGCGCGTAGCGGTTGTGCTCGGTGATGCAGCGGTCCACGAAGGCCCGGGTGACCGCGCACTCGGTGGCCATCTCGGCGATCTCGAACCGGACGTGCTGGAGCTTGGCGAGCGGCCGGCCGAAGGCCTCGCGCTGCTTCACGTAGTCGGTGGTGATCTCGACCAGGTACTCGGCGCCGGCGATCGCGGCGGCCGCGATGGTGAGCCGCTCCTGCGCGAGGTTCCGCATCAGGTAGAGGAAGCCCTGGTGCTCCTCGCCGAGCAGGTTCGCCTTGGGGACGCGGACGTCCTCGAAGAACAACTCGGCGGTGTCCTGGGCCTTCTGGCCGATCTTGTCGAGGTTGCGGCCGCGCTCGAAGCCGGGCGTCCCGCGCTCGACCACCAGCAGGCTCAGCCCGCGCGAACCGCCCTCGGGGGTGGTCCTGGCGACCACGACCACCAGGTCGGCCAGGATGCCGTTGGAGATGAAGGTCTTGGCGCCGTTGAGCAGGTAGTGGTCGCCCTGGTCCACGGCGTGGGTGCGGATGCCCTGGAGGTCGGAGCCGGTGCCGGGTTCGGTCATCGCGATCGCGGTGATCAGCTCGCCGCTGCAGAACCCGGGCAGCCAGCGGCGCTTCTGCTCGTCGGTGGCGAGTGAGGTGAGGTACGGGCCGATGATGTCGTTGTGCAGGCCGAGCGCCAGGCCGGAGGCGCCCGCGCGGGCGAACTCCTCGGCGAGCACGGCGGCGTAGCGGAAGTCGGCGGCGCCCCCGCCGCCGTACTCCTCGGGGACGGCGAGCCCGAGCAGCCCCTGCCGGCCGGCGGCCAGCCAGGCGGAGCGGTCCACGATGCCGGCCCGCTCCCAGCGGTCGTAGTGCGGCAGCACCTCCTTGGCGAGGAAGGACCGGACGGTCGCCCGGAAGTCCTCGTGCTCCTCGGTGTAGATGTCGCGTTCCACGGCAAGCTCCTTAACGGGCCTCGGAGCCCAGGGAATTCGGGGAATCCGGGGACTCGGGGGCGTCCGGGGAATCCGGGACGGCCCGGTCGGCAGGGACAGCGGGGACAGCGGGGACAGCCGGCTCAGCGGGCTCAGCGGGCTCAGCGGGCTCAGCCGGCTCAGCGGGCTCAGCAGGTGAGTCCGGCGGGGCCAGCAGGGCGGCCACGCCCCAGTCGCGGGCCACCTCGTCGGTGTCGGCGCCCGGCCGGGCCGGCGGACGGCGCAGCGTGCCGGGGGTGGCGGAGAACCGGGGCGCCGGCGCCGGCTGGGTGACGCCGTCCGCCTCGACGTACGTCCCCCGGGCCACCAGGTGCCCGTACGAAGCGGCCTGACGCAGCGTCAGGACCGGCTCCACGCAGGCGTCGGAGCCGGCGAAGACGGCCTCCCACTCGGCCCGGGTACGGGTGGCGAAGCGGGCCGAGATCCGCGCCCGCAGTTCGGGCCAGCGGGCCACCTCGTACTGGCCCGGGGCGTCCGGACCGAGCTCCAGCAGCCGGGCGAACTCGGCGTAGAACCGCGGCTCCAGCGCGCCGACGGCGAGGTCGCCGCCGTCCTTGGCCCGGTACACGGCGTAGCAGGGCGCACCGCCGTCGAGCAGGTTCACACCGCGCCGGTCCTGCCACTGCCCGGCCGCGAGCAGCCCCCAGAGCACGGTGGTGAGGTGGGCGGCGCCGTCCACGATGGCGGCGTCGACGACCTGGCCGGCGCCGGTCGCACCGGCGTGGTGGAGGGCCGCGAGCAGACCGACGACCAGGTAGAGCGAGCCGCCGGCGTAGTCGCCGAGCAGGTTGGCGGGGACGGCGGGCGGCTGCTCGGGCGATCCGATCAGGCCGAGCACCCCGGCCACCGCCGCGTACCCGATGTCGTGGCCGGCCCGGGCGGCCAGCGGTCCGTCCTGGCCCCAGCCGGTCATCCGGCCGTAGACCAGGGCGGGGTTGCGGGCGAGACAGGCCTCGGGGCCGACGCCGAGGCGTTCGGCGACTCCGGGGCGGTAGCCCTCGATCAGCAGGTGGGCGCGTTCGACCAGGTCGAGCACCTGCGCGGGCCCGCCGGGGGACTTGAGGTCGACCAGCACCGAGCGCTTGTTGCGGTTGGTGACGTCGTAGGCCGGGTCCTGGGAGAGCGGTGAGGGGTCGGGCCGGTCCACCCGGACCACGTCGGCCCCGAGGTCGGCCAGCAGCATGCCCGCGAAGGGCCCGGGGCCGATCCCCGCGAGCTCGACCACCCGGACCCCGGCCAGCGGGCCGGGACTGCTCGGGTCACGCACTGGCGACCGCCCCCTCGGGGTTTGACAGTAAAGCTGTAACACTCGCGATGATAGGGAAGCGACCCGCCGGTAACAAGACCCTTCACCCCCTCGCCACGGCCCGCCGGATCCGGCCCGGGCCTCGGGGACGAGGGCGTGGGCCGGCGGATCCCCCTGGCGGGGGAGGGGGATCGTGTGCTGGGGGGACGTGCCGGCGAGGCGTCCGCGCGAACGTGGGGGCATGACCACGACGACCTCCGTCGGCGGGGTGCGAGGTGCGGCGGCCGTGGTGGCCGTCGCCGCGACCCTGCCGTACCTGACCCTCAAACTGCTCTGGCTGACCGGCCACCCCGTGGGGGCCGGCGGCTCGAACCGGCTGGACGACCTGCGGCTGGTGAACCTGCTGTCCTTCGGCATGGACGCGATCGCGGTGCTGCTGGCCCTCGCCTTCGTCCGGCCGTGGGGGCGGCGCGCGCCGGCCGGGCTGCTGGCGTTCCCGATGTGGGTGGCGACGGGGCTGCTCGGCACCATCCTTGTGGCGCTGCCGCTGTTCCTGCTCGGCACGCTGGTGCTCGGACCCGAGGCGGACGGCGCGGGCGGCGCGGGCGGCGCGGGCGGCGGGCAGGCCGGCTGGGTCTTCCCGCTGGTGTACGGCGGGTTCGCCGTCCAGGGCGTCGCGCTGATCACCGGCTTCCTGCTGTACGCCCGGCGGCGCTGGACCGGCCTGCTGCGCAGCCGGATCGGGGGGCTGCCCGACTCCCCCACCCTCACGCTCCAGCGTGCCTTCACCTGCGTGGCCGCGCTGCTCGGCCTCGGGGTGGCCGCGGCCCGGTGGTACTGGGCCGCGGGCGGGCGGACCGGGCTGCCGACCGAGTGGGCCGACGAGCAGAGCCGGGGCGTGGCGGTCATGAACTGCGTGACCGCGGTGATGGCGGTGGCCGCCCCGGCGGCGCTGCTGCTCCTGGCCTTCCGGGCCCGGCCGCACTGGCGTCTGCGGGTGCCGCTGGCCGTGGCCTGGACGGCGGGCGGCTCGCTGTTCGCCTGGGGTTCCTGGCAGTTGGTGGCGTACGGCACGTTCACCACGGTGACCGACCTGCGCCGGGCGATGCCCGGCCTGCTCACCCTGGTGGAGTCCGTCCAGGTGGTCACCGGGCTGCTGGTGCTGGCGGTGGGCGCCGTCGCGCTGGTCGAGCGGGCGGCCGCAAGGCCCCCGGGGACCGCCGGCGCTGACGTAGAGTCGGCCGGGTGATCACGGGGGTGGGCGCGGGCGGCACCGCGCGGCGGATCGGCGGTGCGCTGCTGGGCCGGCGGGCCCGGCTGCGCTGGGTGCACCTGGTGCTCGGCGGCGCCCTGCTGATGCCGTACTGGATGCTCTCGACCGTCCTGCTCGGGGCGCTCGACCCGGCGCACGGCTCCGTGGTCCAGGTCCTCCTCTACTTCGCCGCGCTCGCCCTCTCGCTGCCGATGGCCGCCGTCACCGCCCTGGTGCCGACGGTCCGGTCGCTGGAGGGGGCGGCGGCACGGGCGCTCTGCGCGCCGGAGCGGGCCGAGGAGGTCTCCGCCGGGCCGGCCAGGTCCTGGGCCGCCAGGCGCCGGAGCGCCGCCTGGTACGTGCTGCACGTGCTGTTCGGCGGGATCGTCAGCGGGATGACGCTGGCCGGGACGCCGTTCGCGGTGGTGCTGGTGATCACTCCGCTCGGCGGGCCGGCGGTGGACGACGTGGTGCGCTTCTGGCAGGACCGCGGGTTCCCGGCCTGGCTGCCCGGACCGGTGCTCGGCCTCGCGCTCCTGCTGCTGATCCTCGCCACCAGCGCCGGCTGCGGCGCCCTGCTGGCCCGGTGGGCGCCGGTGCTGCTCGGCCCGACCCCGGAGGAGCGGCTGGCCGCCGCCGAACGGCGGGCCGCCGTCCTCGCCCAGCGCAACCGGCTCGCCCGCGAGCTGCACGACTCGGTCGGCCACGCGCTCGGCGCGGTCGGCATCCAGGCCTCGGCGGCGGCCCGGGTGCTGCGGACCGACCCGGACTTCGCCGCCGAGGCACTGGGGGCGATCGCCGAGACCGCGCGGGCGGCCGTCGCCGAGCTGGACGCGGTGCTCGGGCTGCTCCGCGAGGAGGACCGGGCGGACGCGGAGTCCGCCGGACCGACCCTGGCGGGGCTGGACGACCTGCTGCGCCAGCTCGCCCGCACCGGCGTCGAGGTCGACGCCGAGCTGGGCCCCGGGCTGCACCGGCTGCCGGCCGCCGTCTCCCGCGAGGCCTACCGGATCGTCCAGGAGGGTCTGACCAATGTGCTGCGGCACGCCGGGCCGGCGCCCGCCGGGCTCCGGGTCGGCCTGGCGGCGGACCGGCTGGAGATCGAACTGACCAATCCGCTGGGCGAGGCCCGGCCCAGCCGCCCCGGCGGCGGCCGGGGGCTGCGCGGGATCGGCGAGCGGACGGCGGTGCTGCGCGGCGGCTGCGCCGCCGGACCGACGGGCGACGGGACGACCTGGCGGCTGACCGCCTGGCTACCGCTGGAGGGAGCACGATGAACGACCCGACCGGAACCGTCCGGGTGGTGATCGCGGACGACGAACGGCTGGTGCGGACCGGCCTGCGGGTGGTGATCGACGCGGAGCCGGACCTCACCGTGGTCGGCGAGGCGGCGGACGGCGCCGCGGTCGTCCCGCTGGTGCGCGAGCTGCGTCCGGACGTGGTGCTGATGGACGTCCGGATGCCCGGCATCGACGGCATCCGGGCCACCGAGCAGCTGGTCGGCGGGATGGCCGAACCGCCCAGGATCCTGGTGGTCACCACCTTCGAGCACGACGACCACGTGTACGACGCGCTACGGGCCGGCGCCGCCGGGTTCCTGCTGAAGCGGGCCAGCGCGGAGGAGATGGTGCAGGCGGTGCGGCTGGTCGCGCGCGGGGACTCGCTGCTCTACCCGGCCGCCGTGCGCGAACTCGCGCTGCGCCAGCGGCCGGCGGGGCGGTCGGCGGCCGCGTCGGGGCACGGGCCGATCGGGCGGCTCACCGAGCGGGAGGGGCAGGTCCTGCGGCTGATGGCCGCCGGGCTCAGCAACGGCGAGATCGCCGGGCGGCTGGTGCTCAGCCCGGAGACGGTCAAGACGCACGTCGGCAGCGTGCTGGCCAAGCTCGGCGCCCGCGACCGCACCCAGGCGGTGATCGCCGCGTACGAGTCGGGCTTCGTCCTGCCGGGGTGACGGCGGGACGAGGGAGCGGCCGGGGCCGGGGGGCCTGCCACCTGCGGTGACGTTTCTTCCGTCCCGGCCCTACCAGCGAGTAGAGTGCGTCGATCCCCCCTCTTCCACCCGATACCTCCCGTATCGCCTGAAACGAACTGGTGACCGCATGTCAGTCCGGACCGGCCCCGCGCTCTGGTGGCGCATGGGCATCGTGCTCTCGGCGGGCCTCGGCCTGACCCTCCAGACCGCCCCGCTGGTCTACTTCACCATCCAGAGCAACGTGATCGTGCTCGGCTACTTCATCGGCGCGGTCTACTGGATGGTCAAGCGCGGCACGGTGGACGCGCCCGCCCCCCGGCTGCGTGGGGCTGCCACGCTCTACATCCTGATCACCGGGCTGGTCTCGCACGTCCTGCTGGAGCACGGCGCCAACCCGCTGCCGGGGCTCTTCGACGGACCGGACAAGCTGCAGCACTGGTCGTCCTTCTTCCTGCACTACGTGACGCCGGTGATGGTGATCATCGACTGGCTGACGCTGAAGCCGCGCAACGCCTCCGCCTGGCGCGACATCCCGCTCTGGCTGGCCTTCCCGCTCGGCTACGCGGCGATCGTGCTCGCCCGCAACGGGCTGTTCTCCAACTACCCGCTGCCGTACCCGTACTTCTTCTTCGACCCGACGACCAAGGGCTACGGCTACGTCTGGGGCCAGATCGCGCTGCTGACCGTCGAGTTCGTCGTCCTCGCGGCCACGGTGGTCGGCCTGGACCGGCTCGGCACCCTGGTCGCCCGCAAGCTGCGGCCCGCGACCGAGCCCACCGGGGCCTGAACCGGCCCACCAAAGCCTGAACCGGGGCCTGAAGCGGCGCCGGCGCCGACCGCCCGGGCCGACCCCGCCATCGGGGCCCGACCCGGTGGGCCGGGCCCCGGCGCCGACCGGCTACCGCGGGCCCACCGGCCGCAGTTCGCCGTCCAGCTCCAGCCAGCGGGTGATCCCGAGGCCGCGCAGGAACGGCAGGTCGTGGCTGGCGACGATCAGCGCCCCCTGGTAGGACGCGAGCGCCTGGGTCAGCTGGCGGACACTGGCCAGGTCGAGGTTGTTGGTCGGCTCGTCGAGCAGCAGCAGCTGCGGCGGCGGATCGGCCAGCAACAACGCGGCCAGCGTGGCCCGGAACCGCTCCCCGCCGGAGAGGGTGGCGGCGAGCTGGTCGGCCCGGCCGCCGCGGAACAGGAAGCGGGCCAGCCTGGCCCGGATCGCGTTGTCCCCCGCGGCCGGGGCGAACTGCTTGACGTTCCCCACGACGCTCAGCCCGTCGTCCAGCACGTCCAGCCGCTGCGGCAGGTGGCGCAGCGGCACCGGGGTGGTGATCTCCCCCTCCAGCGGGGCGAGTTCGCCCGCGACGGCGCGCAGCAGGGTGGACTTGCCGGCGCCGTTGCGGCCGATCAGGGCGATCCGCTCTGGTCCGCGCAGGTCGAGGTCGGCGGTGGTGCCGTACGGCAGCCGGACCTTCTGCAGGGTGAGCACCGTGCGCCCGGCCGGCACGGCGGTGCGGGGCAGGTCGATCCGGATCTCGGCGTCGTCGCGGACCGCCTCCTCGGCGGCGGTGAGCCGCTGTCTGGCCTCCTCCAGTCGCTCGGTGTGCATGCCCTGGAGCCGCCCGGCGGTCTCCTGGCCCTGGCGCTTCAGCTTGCCCGCGAAGATGTGCGGGTCGTTGCGGGTGACCGAGCGCTTCCTGCCGTAACTGGCGCTGCGGTCCAGCTTGGAGCGGGCGTCGACCAAGTCCCGCTTCTGGCGCTGGACATCGGCCTCGGCGTTGCGCAGCAGCCGCTCCGCCGTCTCCTGCTGCGCGGCGACCGTCCGCTCGTAGTCGGCGAAGTTGCCGCCGTACCAGGTGACCTGGCCGTCCCGGAGGTCGGCGATCTGGTCCACGTGCTGGAGCAGCTCGCGGTCGTGGCTGACGATCACCATCACCCCGCTCCAGCCGGCCACCGTCTCGTAGAGCCGGTCGCGGGCGGACCGGTCGAGGTTGTTGGTCGGCTCGTCGAGCAGCAGGACGTCCGGCCGGCGCACCAGCAGGGCCGCCAGCCGCAGCAGCACGGCCTCGCCGCCGGAGAGTTCGCCGGTGGTGCGGTCGAGGCCGAGCCGGTCCAGACCGAGCCGGTCGAGGGTGGCGCGGGCGCGCTCCTCGACGTCCCAGTCGTCGCCGACGGCGTCGAAGTGGCGCTGGTCGGTGTCGCCGGACTCGATGGCGTGCAGCGCCTCCCGGGTGGCCCGGATGCCGAGCGCCTCGTCGACCCTCAGCCCGGTGTCGAGGGTGAGGCCCTGCGGCAGGTAGCCGAGCTCGCCGCCGACCCTGACGGCGCCGGCGGTGGGGGTGAGTTCGCCCGCGACGAGGCGCAGCAGGGTGGACTTCCCCGCGCCGTTGAGGCCGATCAGGCCCGTCCGGCCGGGGCCGACGGCGAGGTGGAAGCCCTCGAGCACGGTCGTGCCGTCGGGCCACTCGAAGCCGAGGTCGGTGCAGAGGACAGCGGTACTGGGTGATGCCATGGGGAGGCCTCCCGGGTGGTTGCAGACGGTCTGGGGAGCAACACGGGAGACACCGCAGGCGGCGCGTGGAGGGGCCCGGAGCGTGGCGGGGCCGGGCGGGCAGCGAGGACCGTCGAAGATCGGACGGAGGGATGCCGGGCCGGCTCACCACTGAGGTCGCGCACTCGCACACGCACACACCGCGGGCAGCAGGGCTGCGGGGCGGCGGGGGGCGGTGTCTCGGGACCTCAGTAGAGCAACGGCCTTCTCCTGTTCTGGCGGGTGGCACGAACCACGGTACGGAGGCTCCCGGGGCCCGGCAAGCGATTAATTCCGTGCGGATCACGTGCCGATCCCGTGACAGCTCCGCCCCGGTCCGACCCGCGGGCGGGGGCGCCGCCGCCCGCATGGCAGACTCCTCACCTGCCATGCCTGCGGCTCGGGCGGCATGGCACGCATCCACAGGGGGAACTGAACTCATGTCACCGATATCCCGGACCACGCGTGCTGCGCTGGGCGCCTCCGTCGTCACGCTGACGATGGTGGTCGCGACCGCGTGCGGTCCGGACAACAGCGACGCCACCGGGGCCCAGACCGCGGCGCCGACCGCCGCCGCGACCACCGGGGCCGGCACCGGCACACCGGGCGCCGCCCCGGTCAAGCTGCCCACCCTCGACGAGCTGAAGAAGTGGAAGTTCGAGGACTGGGACAAGTGGGCCCAGCAGAACGTGATCACCCCGGCCGTGCAGGGCTTCTGGGACCTCCAGAAGATCCTCAAGGCCAAGCCGTACAAGCCCGGCCCGGCCAAGGAGCCCAGCGGCCAGCCGACCGCGGCGCAGCCCACGGCCCAGCCCACCGGCGCGACGCCGAGCCAGCCGGGCTCCCAGCCGCCGGCGGACAACGGCAACGACCCGCTGCCGAAGGTCGTCCAGGAGAAGCCCGTCCCGCACCCGTACGCGAAGAACTTCCACGTGAACGGCAAGCTGTTCTTCCAGGACGGCGCGCAGGAGTACGTCTGCTCCGGCACCGTGATCTCCGACCCGGCCAACCCCGGCAAGAGCAACCTGGTGTGGACCGCCAGCCACTGCCTGCACGGCGGCAAGGGCGGCAAGTCGCACACCAACATCACCTTCGCCCCGGCCTTCAACAGCACCGGCGTGCTGAGCGGCGGGAAGCAGGCGCCGCTGGCGCAGGCCGAGCCGTACGGCGAGTGGGGCGCGGTGGCCGGCATCGTCTCCCCGACCTGGGCGGACGAGGCCGACCCGGAGTACGGCGGCCCGTGGAGCCAGTACGACTTCGGCATCATCCGGGTGGCCAACCCGGACGGCAGCAAGAAGTCGCTGGAGGAGGTCGTCGGCGGCTCCGTGCCGGTCTGGTTCAACGCCCCGCGCGACCAGGTCTCCGCCGTGAGCAGCTACGGCTTCCCGGCCGGCAAGCCCTTCGACGGCATGGAGCTGGAGCACTGCGACAGCGGCAAGCCGGTCCGCCACACGATCGACCCGAGCCGCCCGGCGATGCTGACCATCGGCTGCAACGGCACCGGCGGCGACAGCGGCGGCGGCTGGTTCGCGACCAAGGACGGCAAGCAGGTGCTGGTCTCGGACACCTCCATCGGGGGCAACGACAACACCTGGGAGGCCGGCCCCTACCTGGACGACGTCGCCCAGCACGCGCTGGAGTACATCTCCAAGAAGACGAAGTGACCTGAGTCACCTCTGGCAGCACGTCCGACCCCGGGGTCCGCGGCCTTTCCCGCCGCGGGCCCCGGCGCGCTCCCCCGCTCTCCTAGAATCGGAGACATCATGAGCGCCACACTCGTAGTCAAGGACCTCGTCGCCGGCCACGGCGACCGCACCCTCTTCTCCGGCCTGGACCTGGTCGTCGCCCCCGGTGACGTGATCGGGCTGGTCGGCGTGAACGGCGCCGGCAAGTCGACGCTGCTGCGGCTGCTGGCCGGGCTGGACACCCCCGAGGGCGGCTCGCTGCGGCTCAGCCCGGCGGGCGCGAACATCGGCCACCTGCCGCAGGAGCCGGAGCGGCGCGAGGGCGAGTCGGTCCGGGACTTCCTGGCCCGCCGCACCGGCGTGGCGGCCGCCCAGGCGGCCCTGGACCTGGCCACCGAGGGCCTGGTCGAGAGCCGCCCCGGCGCCGACGACGACTACGCGGCCAGCCTGGACCGCTGGCTGGACCTCGGCGGCGCCGATCTGGAGGAGCGGGCCGAGGAGGTCGCCGGCTCGCTCGGGCTGACGGTCTCGCTGGACCTGCCGATGACCGCGCTCTCCGGCGGCCAGGCGGCCCGGGCCGGCCTCGCCTCGCTGCTGCTCTCCCGCTACGACGTCTTCCTGCTCGACGAGCCCACCAACGACCTCGACCTGGACGGCCTGGAGCGCCTGGAGTCCTTCGTCAAGGGCCTGCGCGCGGGCACCGTGGTGATCAGCCACGACCGCGAGTTCCTGGCCCGGACGGTCACCCGGGTGCTGGAGCTGGACCTCGCCCAGCAGCAGGTCAACCTGTACGGCGGCGGCTACGAGGCGTACCTGGAGGAGCGCGCGGTGGCCCGCCGGCACGCCCGCGAGGAGTACGACGAGTACGCCGACACCAAGGCCGGCCTGGAGGCCCGGGCGCGGATGCAGCGCGGCTGGATGGAGCACGGGGTGCGCAACGCGCGCCGCAAGGCCGGCGACAACGACAAGATGGGCCGCGCGATGCGGACCGAGTCGACCGAGAAGCAGGCCTCCAAGGCCCGGCAGACCCAGCGGATGATCGAGCGGCTCGACGTGGTCGACGAGCCCCGCAAGGAGTGGGAGTTGCGGATGGAGATCGCCACCGCGCCGCGTTCCGGCGCCGTGGTCGCCACCCTGCGGGGGGCCACCGTCCGGCGCGGCGACTTCACCCTGGGACCGGTGGACCTGCAGATCGACTGGGCCGACCGGGTCGCGATCACCGGCGCCAACGGCGCGGGCAAGTCCACCCTGCTGGCCGCGCTGCTCGGCCGGCTCGAACTCGACGGCGGCGACGCCGCGCTGGGCTCGGGCGTGGTCGTCGGCGAGGTGGACCAGGCCCGCGGCCTGTTCCTGGGCGGGGAGCCGCTCTCGGACGCGTTCGCCGCCGCCGTACCGGAGTTGAGCCCGGAGGAGGTGCGCACCCTGCTGGCCAAGTTCGGCCTGAAGGCGGCGCACGTGCTGCGGCCGGCCGACACCCTCTCCCCCGGCGAGCGCACCCGGGCGGCCCTGGCGCTGCTCCAGGCCCGCGGCGTGAACCTGCTGGTGCTGGACGAGCCCACCAACCACCTGGACCTGGTCGCCATCGAGCAGTTGGAGTCCGCGCTGGCCTCGTACACCGGCACGCTGCTGCTGGTTACCCACGACCGGCGGATGCTGGACACGGTGCAGGTCAACCGGCGGATCGAGGTCCGCGGCGGGCGCGTCCACGAGAGTTGAGTGGTCTGGTCCATTCGTACGATCGGGCGGTCCGGGACTCTTCCCGGACCGCCCGTCATGTGCTGTGCTGTCGGCCATGGTTGACAGTGCAGTGGCAGGGACGCCCGCCTACCCGACCGTCCCGCTGATCCCGATGACGGTGCCCGCCCACGAGGCAGAGGCACGCAGCAGGTCCTTCCACGACGTGATGGCCCGGCGCCGGACCGTCCGCGACTACGCGACCCGGCCGATCCCGGACGGCGTCGTCGAATGGGCGATCCGCACCGCGAACACCGCGCCCAGCGGCGCGCACGTCCAGCCCTGGCGGTTCGTGGTGATCACCGATCCGGAGCGCAAGCGGCGGCTGCGCGAGGCCGCCGAGGCCGAGGAGCGCGAGTTCTACGCGCACCGGGCCTCCGAGGAGTGGCTGGCCGCACTGGCCCCGATCGGCACCGACTGGCGGAAGCCGTTCCTGGAGGACGCGCCCGCCGTGATCGTCGTCTTCGAGGTGCACAAGGGCCCGCGGTCGCCGCGCCCCTACTACACCAAGGAGTCCGTCGGCATCGCCGTCGGACTGCTGCTCGCCACCCTGCACCAGGCGGGCCTGGCCACGCTCACCCACACCCCGAGCCCGATGAAGTTCCTCAACGAGGTGTGCGAACGGCCGGCCGAGGAGCGGGCCGCCTACGTCATCCCGGTGGGCTATCCGGCGGAGGGGGCGCGCGTCCCCGACCTGCGGCGCAAGGAGCTCGACGACGTGCTGACACGCCTCTGACGCGCCCGGGGGCGGCGCCGGCTCCCCCGCGGTTCGGCGGTGGCCGGCGCTCCGGGGCCCGCCCATAATCGCTGTCATGACCCACGTCACGCCACCACCCTGCGAGGACGTACCCGGCCCTGCCACCGCCCCCGCCCCCGCCGCCGGATCCGGCACCGGCCGGCGCCGACCGGCCCCGGGCGAGATCTCCACCGGCCGGCCGCCGGAACTGCTGCGGCTGGCCGGCGGGATCTCCCTGCACCGCCGCTCGGCCGCGTACGCGCGCGCGCTGAACGCCGCCGTCCGGACCGATCTGGAGCATCTGCGGCCCTGGCTGGAGTGGGCCGCCGCGGCCCCCACGCTGGCACAGACCACCGAGTTGACCGCGGCCGGCGCGGCCGCCTGGGACGCGGGCACCGACTTCATCTACCTGGTCGGCCTGGACGCCGAACCCGGCAGCGTCATCGGCTCGTTCGGCCTGCACGGCCGGATCGGGCCGGGGGCGCTGGAGATCGGCTACTGGGTGGGCTCGAAGCACGGCGGCCGGGGCATCGCCACCGCCGCCGCCGGGGCGCTGAGCGCCGCCGCGCTCGCGCTGCCCGGCGTCCGGCGGGTGGAGATCCACTGCGACCAGGCCAACACCGCCAGTGCGGCCGTGCCGCGCAAGCTCGGCTTCCGGCTGGCCCGGATCGCCGACGCGGCGGTCCGGGCGCCCGGTGAGACGGGCCGGCAGCTGGTCTGGGTCAAGGAGCGCTGAGTGCGGGGCCGGGCAGCCCGGCCCCGCACCCTGTGCCGCCGGCCCGGAAGCCCGGCCCGTCACCCGGTCAGTAGCGCCCGCCGGTCGGCGCCGGCAGCGCGTCCAGCTCGGCGAGGTCGGCCGCCGAGAGCACCAGGTCGGCCGCCCCGGCGTTGTCCACCAGGTAGCGCGGCGTCTTGGTGCCCGGGATCGGGAGGACGTACCGGCCCTGCGCCAGCACCCAGGCCAGCGCGACCTGCGCGGGCGTCGCGCCGACCCGGTCGGCGACCTCCTTCACCTTCGCCACCAGGGCCAGGTTGGCCGCCAGCGCGTCCTGCTGG
This sequence comes from Kitasatospora sp. NPDC028961, assembly GCF_055564815.1. Classification (NCBI taxonomy): domain Bacteria; kingdom Bacillati; phylum Actinomycetota; class Actinomycetes; order Kitasatosporales; family Streptomycetaceae; genus Kitasatospora; species Kitasatospora sp. NPDC028961. Next base: position 60,675 of record NZ_JBVHVO010000002.1, read on the forward strand.
AAGCGCGGCAGCGAGCGGCGGAAGTCGTCCGCCGGCAGCTCGTCCAGGGAGGAGATGCTGCCGGTCAGGAAGCCCCGGCCGAGCGGCGAGAACGGCAGGAAGGCGATGCCCTCGGCCTCGGTGTACGGCAGCACCTCGGCCAGCGCGTCCCTGGTCCACAGCGACAGCTCGGACTGCACGGACGCCACCGGGTGCACCGCCTGGGCCCGCTTGATCTCCTCGACGGTGACCTCGGAGAGCCCGATCCGGAGCGCCTTGCCGGCCGCGACGGCCTCGGCGAGCGCGCCCCAGGTCTCCTCGATCGGCACCTCCGGGTCGACCCGGTGCAGCTGGTAGAGGTCGACGTGGTCGGTGCCCAGACGGCGCAGGCTCTCGTCGATCGCGCGCCGCACGTGCTCGGGCCGACCGTCGTTGTCCACCCGCCGGTCGCCGGTGCCCGGCACCAGGCCGACCTTGGTGGCCAGCACCGCGCGCTCCCGGTACGGGCCGGCCAGGGCGGCGCCGACCACCTCCTCGTTGCTGTAGGGGCCGTAGATGTCGGCGGTGTCGATCAGCGTGACGCCGAGGTCCAGCGCCTCGCGGATCACCCGGGCCGAGGTGTCGTCGTCACGGTTGCGCAGGTCGTAGGCCCAGGTCATGCCCATGCAGCCGAGACCGACCACTCCGACCTCGGGACCCTGCTGACCAAGCGTGGTGGTACGCATCTTCCGGTGCTCCTTCGTGTCGTGGATCAACGGCACCAGCCTCTCCCTTGGAGTGCGCTCAAGGTCAAGCCCGCGCGCCCCGCACGAAGTCCCGCCAGCCGCCGGACAGCACGAGATCGGCGAGGACGCGGTAGCCGCCGGCGCCCGGGTGCGCGCCGTCGCCCGCCGCCGCCTCGGCCGCCCAGACCCGGTCCGCGGCGAGCGCGGCCGTCACGTCGACGAACGGCACGCCGCGCTCGGAGCAGAGCCCGGCGATCCGCCCTGCGAGGTCCAGCAGCGGCTCCAGGTGGTCCCGGCCCCAGCACATCACCGGCGGCGGCCCGACCACGAGCACGCCGAGGCCGCGCTCGCGGGCGCCGTCCAGGATCGCGGTCAGGTTGGCCAGGCAGCGGACCGGCGCCACCCGGGGTCCGCCGTCCTGCGGTGTGGCGTCGTTGCTGCCGACCGAGACCACCAGCCGGTTGTCCGCGCCCGGCAGGGTCCGGGCGTCGAGCTCCGGCCAGATCCGGCGCAGCACGTCCGAGGAGGTGTTGCGCCGGACGCCCAGGTTGAAGGCGGTGAGGTCGGCGGGCGCCGCCCGGCCGGTCTCCTGGAGCACCCGGCCGACCCAGCCGCGGTACTCCGGGTCACCGACGCCCTGGGTGAAGGAGTCCCCGATGAAGCAGATGCGCAAGTCCTTGATCATCCGGTCACGGTAGGGCGCGGCCGACCACGCCGGGCACCTTTCCACAGGGTGGACGCCGCCACCCCCGGCCCCGTCCTGTCGGCGCGGTCGGCACCCGTCCTGGCGCGCGGCCGGGTCCGGCCGCGCGGCCGACGGGGAGCGTACGAAGCGCGGCCGGGGCGCGCGGATGGATCGTGTGCAACGGCCGGACCGGACCGGGGCGCCTCCCCCGGGCCGCCGCCGCGAGGCGCCCCGCCCGCCCGGCCCCGGGGGCGGACGGCCCGGGGCCGGTCCGCGGCGGCCGACCGCCCGCCAAACCGGCGCGCGAGAGCTCACGGGTGCCGCCCCGCACCACGAGGCGCCCGCGCCCCGGCCTGGCCCCGCGCGGCCGGCGGCTCCGACGATGAGCGCTGCCGGACCCGTTCCGGGCTACGGCGCCCGTCCGTCCGGGAGGTCCCCATGTCGTTCCCGCGCACCCGTACCGCCGCCGTCACCCTCGCGCTGCTCGTCGGCGGCGTCTCCGCCTCGGCGGTTCCCGCCCGGGCCGCCGGCACCAGCGACCGCGCGGGGGCCCAGAGCCGGGCCCTTAGCCGCTTCGACGACGGCAGCTTCGAGACCCCGAAGGTGGCGGCGAACTCCTTCCTCGGCCTCTCGGCCGGACAGTCCGTCGGCCCGTGGCGCGTCACCGGCGGCAGCGTGGACCTGATCGGCGCCGGCTTCTGGCAGGCCGCCGAGGGCGACCAGTCCGTCGACCTGAACGGCTCCTCCCAGGGCACCGTGGCGCAGACCTTCGCCACCACGCCGGGCGCCACCTACTCGGTGACGTACGCGCTGGCGGGGAACCCCGAGGGCGGACCGGCCGTCAAGACCGGCCGGGCCCTCGTCGACGGCCAGGACTTCCAGGACTTCTCCTTCGACACCACCGGCAAGTCGCGGGCCGCCATGGGGTACGTGGGCCGCCAGTTCACCTTCGTGGCCACCAGCGCCTCCACCACACTGGCCTTCGCCAGCACCACCGGCAGCGGCGCCTACGGCCCGGTGGTCGACGACGTCCAGGTCCGGGAATGCCGGGCCTGCCCCACCTGCTGACCGCGCGGCCCGCCCGGGCGTCCACGGCCGCACCCCGGGAGCGGGCGCTGCCTTAAACCGTTCCTAAAACCTTCCCGGCAACCGCCTCTGATGTGCCGAAGGTGCTTGACGTGCACAGCTGGTCTAGTCCAGTTTGAAGCTGCACCGCGCACCTCCCCGCACCGGACCACGCCCCCACCGCACCCGCCGCCGCCCGCGCTCCCCCTCGCGTGGCGGGCGGCGGGCGCACCGTCCCGAGAGGCACCCCCATGCCACGCGCGCCCCACGACACCCACGCGCCCGACGCCCCCGCCCGGCACCGCCGCCCCGCCGTCCGGGTCAAGCTGCTCGGCCTCGCCGCCGCCACCGTGCTGGCCGGCGGCGGGCTCGCCTCGCTCGCCGGGAGCGCCGGCGCGGCCGACGGCAACCTGCTCGGCAACGCCGGGTTCGAGAGCGGCTCGGCGAGCCCCTGGAGCTGTTCGGCCACCACCGGCAGCGTCGTCGGCACCGGCGCGCACAGCGGCTCGTACGCGCTGAAGGGCGGCGTGAGCAGCAGCGACACCGCGCAGTGCGGCCAGAGCGTCGCCGTTCGGCCCAACACCACGTACACGCTGAGCGCCTGGGTCCAGGGCCAGTACGTCTACCTCGGCGCGACCGGCAGCGGGGTCACCGACCCGGCGGTCTGGACCCCCGGCGGCGCCGCCTGGCAGCAGCTCTCCACCACCTTCACCACCGGCCCGGCCACCAGCAGCGTGACGGTCTACCTGCACGGCTGGTACGGGCAGGGCGGCTACCTCGCCGACGACGTCACGCTCACCGGTCCGGGCGGCAACCCGACCACCCCGCCGCCGACTTCGGCCACGCCGACGCCGACCCCCACGCCCACCGGCACCGGAACCCCCACCACCCCGCCGCCGCCCACCGCCGTCCCGGTGGCCCCGTACATCGACATGGGCGCCTGGCCGACCCCGTCGATGCCCGCGATGGCCCAGGCCGGCAACCTGAAGTCCTTCACCATGGGCTTCGTGACCGGCGTCGGCTGCAAGGCCAGCTGGTTCAACGCCTACGACCCGCGCACCGGCTGGGCCAAGGACCAGGTGGACGCGCTGCGCTCGGCCGGCGGCGACGTGAAGGTCTCCTTCGGCGGGGCCAGCGGCACCGAACTCGCCGCCGCCTGCACCTCGGTGGACTCGCTGTTCGCCGAGTACGACGCCGTGGTCAAGGCCTACGACCTGCGCTACGTCGACTTCGACATCGAGGGCGCCGCGATCGCCGACACCGTCGCCAACGACCGCCGCTCCGCCGCGCTCGCCAAGCTGCAGAAGGCCAACCCCGGCCTGAAGGTGTCGTTCACCCTGCCGGTCCTGCCCGAGGGGCTCACCGCCGAGGGCGTCGCCATCGTCCGCTCGGCCCGGGACGCGGGCGTGGCCGTCGACCTGGTGAACGCGATGGCGATGGACTACTACCGCACCGGCGCCGACTACGGCGACGCGGCCGTCCAGGCGGCCCAGGGCCTCTACGGCCAGCTCAAGTCGCTCTACCCGGCGAAGAGCGACGCCCAGCTCTGGGCCGCGGTCGGCATCACCCCGATGCTCGGGGAGAACGACGACCACCAGGTCTACAACCAGGCGGACGCCCGGCAGCTGGTCGCCTTCGCCCAGCAGCACCACCTCGGCGAGCTGGCCTTCTGGGACGCCACCCGGGACGCCAACGCCTGCACCGGCGCGCTCTACAAGTGCACCAACATCGCCCAGCAGCCGTACGAGTTCGCGAAGATCTTCGCCCAGTACGCGGGCTGAGCGGGGCGGTCCCCGTCGGCGGTCACCGGCCCCGCGGGGCCGGTGACCGCCGACGGCGGCTCAGGGCGCCGCCAACGCCGCGTTCGAGCGGTCCGCCACGAGCCGCACCGCGAAGCCGGCCAGCGCCGTGCCCATCAGGTACCGGTGGACCCGCTGCCAGGTCGGGCGGCGCGCGAAGAAGGCCGACACCGAGCCCGCCATCAGCACGAAGACCGCGTTGCCGGCCACGCCGACCGCGATCTGCGTCAGGCCCAGCAGCAGGCTCTGCACCGCGACGTGGCCGCGGTCCGGATCGACGAACTGCGGCAGCAGCGAGACGTACAGGATCGCGATCTTCGGGTTCAGCAGGCAGGTCAGCAGGCCCATGCCGAACAGCCGGGCGGGCCGGTCGGCCGCCAGCTCCTTCGGCGCGAACGCCGAAGTGCCGCCCGGCCGGACGGCCTTCCAGGCCAGCCAGAGCAGGTAGCCCGCGCCCGCCAGCTTGAGCGCCAGATAGACCTCCGGCACCAGCGCGAACACCGCCGCGATCCCGGCCGTCGCCGCGACCAGGTAGACCAGGAAGCCGACGAAGACGCCCGCCAGCGAGGTCAGCCCGGCCCGCCGGCCCTGGGCGACCGAGCGGGACACCAGGTAGATCATGTTCGGACCGGGGGACAGGACCATCCCCAGTTCCACCATCGCGATGCCGGCTATCGCGCCGAGACTCACCATCGTGCCGCTCTCCCCGTTCACTTCGTGGCCGTGGTGCGGACACCGCGGGCCGGCGGCCGGCCCGCCGCGAGGCCGCGACGCGCAACGCCTCGATCCCGCCGCGCACCGCGCCGCGGGCTCGCAGCACATCCGCCGCGATCAAGGTCTCATCCTACGAATAATGCGATCTCACTTGTCGGGCGCAGCCGCTACAGTCCTCACCACCGCCCGGGGGCGGCACCGCGCCGGGCACGCCGGTGCGCGTCCGGCCTCCCCGGCGGGCCCTGGTCCTGGTCCTGGTCCGGTCCTGTCCGGTCCTCGTCCTGGTCCGGTGGCACGACGGCAGCCGCACCGCCTGCTCGCCTCCGGCCGCGACCACCGGGGCGCCGCAGCGCGGACATCCCAGCACGGGGCATCCCAGCACAGGACACCGCAGTACAGGACAGCGCAGCACAGGGCACCGCAGTACAGCGCACCGCAGCACACGGCATCGCAGCACAGCGCACGAGGGGGAGGACATGACGGTCCGGAGCGACGAGCGGACAGCGGCCGACGAGATAGGCCCGGAGGAGCTGGCGGCCTTCGGCCGCACCCTCGGACGCCTGCGCGCCCTCCCCGCCGACCACTCGGTCCGCCGGCACGCCGAGCGCCAACTGGAGTCCTTCGTCCGGGAGAGCCGCAAGCGCCGTCGCCAGGACGCCCGGGACGAGGACCGCCTGGCCGATGCCGGCCTGCTCGCCGCCACCGCCACCGGCGCGCCGGACCGCCGCGAGGACGCGCCGCTGACCGCCGCCGCCCCGGCCGCCCCGCTCGGCGAGCTCCGGCTCGGCCGCCGCTGCTACGTCTGCAAGCAGCACTACCGCCGGGTGGACGCCTTCTACCACATGCTCTGCCCCGACTGCGCCGTCGACAACACCGCCCGTCGCGGCCTCGGCACCGACCTGCGCGGGCGCCGGGCACTGCTCACCGGCGGCCGGGTGAAGATCGGCTTCCAGCTCGCCCTGATGATGCTGCGCGACGGCGCCGAACTGATCGTCACCAGCCGCTTCCCGCACGACACCGTACGGCGCTTCCACGCCGCCGCCGGCAGCGCCGAGTGGCGCGACCGCCTCACCGTGGTCGGCATCGACCTGCGCGACCCGCGCCAGGTGCTCGGCCTCACCGAGCAACTCCGCGCCGACGGCCGCCCGCTGGACATTCTGGTCAACAACGCCGCGCAGACCCTGCGCCGCCCGCCCGGGTCCTACGCCCTGCTGGCCGCCGGTGAGCGGGCCGCGCTGCCCGCCGCGCCCACCGCGGTCGTCCACGCCCCGGGGTTCCGGCCGATGCCCGCCCTCGCCCCGGCCTGGCCCGCCGCCGAACTCGACACCGCTGCCGAGCAGTCGGCCCTCGCCCTGCCCTCGGAGTGGGCCGACGAGGCGGGCCTGCTGCCCGACCCCGCGCCGGTCAACTCCTGGTCGGCCCGGCTCGGCGCGCTGGACCCGGCGGAGCTCCTGGAGACCCAGCTGGTCAACGCGCTCGCGCCCGCGCTGCTCTGCGACCGCCTGCTGCCGCTGCTGCTGGCCGCGCCGCACGCCCGCCGCTACATCGTCAACGTCACCGCGGTGGAGGGCCGGTTCGCCGTCCGCAACAAGACCGCCGGCCACCCGCACACCAACATGGCCAAGGCCGCCCTCAACATGCTCACCCGCACCAGCGCCGAGGAACTCGCCGCTCAGGGCGTCCACATGTGCGCGGTCGACACCGGCTGGATCACCGACGAGAACCCGGCCCCCAAGAAGGCCCGGCTGGCCGCCGACGGGTTCCGCACCCCGCTCGACATCGTCGACGGCGCCGCGCGCGTCTACGACCCGATCGTCCGCGGCGAGGCCGGGGCGCCGGTGTCGGGCGTCTTCCTCAAGGACTACCGCGAGGCGGCCTGGTGACTCCCGGGGCCGGTCGGCCACCGGCCGGACCTCACCCGTGCGCGGCGCGGACCGGCCGGACCTCGCCCGCCCGCGCGACAACTCGCCCGCCGCTGACGGGCGGAGCTGCGACCGCGCGCCGTCGCGGGGCTGGGCAGGGCGGGCCGATCTCTCCACAATGGACATGCCATTGTCGTGATCCGGCCACCACACCCGACGGGGGTACCAGACCGTGCCCGTGACCTCGCACGCGCCGATCAGCCGGCGCACCTTCACCCGAACCGCCCTGCTGGGCGCCCTCACCGCCGCCGGCCTCGGGGCGGCCACGCCCCGGGCCGGCGCGCTCGCCGTCCCGGCGGGAGCCGACTGGCTGGGCGCCGTCGACGGCGGAGCCCCGCTCTCCCGGCTCACCCTCCCCGGCACGCACGACAGCTGCGCGCTGTACGGCGGCCCGCTGACCCAGACCCAGACGCTCGCCCTGCCGGACCAGTTCGCGGCCGGGGTGCGCTTCCTGGACATCCGCTGCCGCGCGATCGACGGCGTGCTCGCGATCCACCACGGCCCGGTCTTCCAGCAGATCTTCTTCGGCGACGTCCTCAACCACTGCCTGGCCTTCCTCGCCGCCCACCCGGGCGAGACCCTGGTCATGCGGGTCAAACAGGAGTACTCCACGGTCTCCGACAGCGAGTTCGGCGCACTCTTCGCCGGCTACCAGGCGCGCTGGCCGGGCCTGTTCTGGAGCGAGGACCGGATCCCCGGGCTCGGCGAGGTGCGCGGGCGGGTGGTGCTGCTGGCCGACAACTCCGGCCTGCCCGGACTCCGTTGGGGCGGGCCCCGGACGGACATCGAGGACGACTACGACATCGGCACCATCTTCGAGCTCAACTCCCGCAAGTGGCCCGAGGTCTCCGCCCACCTGGACGCCGCCCGCGCCGCCGCCGACCCGGGCCGCCTGTTCCTCACCTTCACCTCCAGCTCCGGCTGGGGCCTCTGGCCGCGCCAGGCCGCGGACGCGATCACGCCGAAGCTCCGCTCCTACCTGGGCGCCCTCGACCGCCCCGCCCGCCCGGTGCTCGGCACCGTTCCGCTGGACTTCGTGACCCCGGACCTCGCGCGCTCGCTCTACGCGCTCAACTTCGGCGGCTGACCGGGCGGGGCGCGTCCGACCGCCCGGGCGCGCCCCGTCCCCCAGGCATCCCCCCGTCCTCAACTCCCGCATATCGCATGACAATCATCCATCTCGCTCGATCGAGCGAACTATCCTCCTTATCCACATTTTTGCCTTTCCATGGGGGAACATCAGCACGTCCGCGCCCGAACGATCCCCCGGTCGGGCGGCACCAACTCCGGCCATTGGGATAAGCCCGTGACTACCTCCGCCCCCGTGTGGGACTGCCCCTTCAACCACACCGAAGGCCTGGAGTTCGACCCCCTCCTCAAGCGACTGCTCACCGAGGACCCGGTCGCCAGGATCCGGCTGCCGCACGGCGAGGGCGAGGCCTGGCTGGCCACCCGCTACGAGGACGTCCGCGTCGTCACCACCGACCGCCGGTTCAGCCGCGCCGCCGGCATCGGCCGCGACCTCCCCCGGATGACGCCCGCCCCGATCGCCCAGGTCGAGGCGATCAACCTGATGGACCCGCCGGCCCACAACCGGCTGCGCCGGCTGGTCGCCAAGGGGTTCACCAACCGGCAGGTCGAGCAGTTGCGGCCGAAGACCCAGCGCACGGTCGACGGCTTCCTGGACGAGATGGCGGAGCACGGCTCCCCCGCCGACTTCGTCCACCACCTCGCCTCCCGGCTCCCCATGGTCACCATCTGCGAGCTGCTCGACATCCCCGAGGAGGACCGCGCCGAGCTGCGCGGCCACGCCGTCGCGATGATGTCGATGGGCCCCGGCAGCGGCGACGGCCAGGTCCGGGCCAAGGCCGCGCTGCGCGCCTACTTCTCCGAGCTGACCGCCGCCCGCCGCCGCTCCCCCGGCGAGGACCTGATCAGCGCGCTGGCCACCGCCCGGGACGAGGAGGAGCTGCTGGACGACCAGGAGCTCGCCGTGATGGCCATGGTCCTGCTGGTCACCGGCCACGACACCAGCACCTACCAGCTGAGCAACATCACCTACACCCTGCTCACCCACCCCGAGCAGCTCGGCAAGCTCCGCGCCCAGCCGGAGCTGCTGCCGCGCGCCATCGAGGAGCTGCTCCGCTTCATCCCGTTCCGCCAGGGCGTCGGCATCGCCCGGGTCGCCACCGAGGACGTCGAACTCGGCGGCGTGCTGATCAGGGCCGGCGAGGCCGTCCACGTCTCCTACCTCGCCGCCAACCGCGACCCGGAGATGTTCGAGCGGCCCGACGAGCTGGACCTCGACCGCGGCTCGGCCAACCACATGGCCTTCGGCTACGGGACGCACCACTGCGCGGGCGCCCACCTCGCCCGGATGGAGCTCCAGGTGGCCATCGGCACCCTGCTGCGCCGCTTCCCCGACCTGCGGCTCGCCGTGCCGGCCGCCGAGCTGGACTGGCGGACGGGCTCGATCTGGCGCTATCCGCGGACCCTGCCGGTCGCCTGGTGACCAGCTCCCCGCCGCGCCGGCCCGGCGCCCCTCCGACGCACCCGTAGGCCCTCCAGGGGAGATCCGTACCCATGGCAACACTCTGCCGACCCGCCATCGCCGTCCCCGAACACGTCATCACCCTGGAGCAGACCCTCGACCTGGCCCGCGGCCTGCACGCCGACCATCCACAGCTCGGCCTCGCCCTGCGTCTGATCGAGAACACCGGCGTCCGGACCAGGCACCTGGTCCAGCCCATCGACGAGACCCTGCGCCACCCGGGCTTCACCGGCCGCAACGCGGTCTACGAGCGGGAGGCCAAGCGCAGGGTCCCCGAGGTGGTCGAACGCGCCCTGGCCAACGCCGAGCTGTCCGCCCGCGAGATCGACCTGATCATCTACGTGTCCTGCACCGGCTTCATGATGCCGTCGCTGACCGCCTGGCTGATCAACACCATGGGCTTCCGCTCCGACACCCGCCAGGTGCCGATCGCCCAGCTCGGCTGCGCGGCCGGCGGCGCCGCCGTCAACCGGGCGCACGACTTCTGCCGCGCCTACCCCGGCGCCAACGTGCTCATCGTGGCCTGCGAGTTCTGCTCGCTCTGCTACCAGCCGACCGACCTCGGCGTCGGGTCGCTGCTCTCCAACGGCCTGTTCGGGGACGCCGTCGCCGCCGCCGTGATGCGCGGCCGCGGCGGCACCGGCGTGCACATCGAGCGCAACGGCTCGCACCTCGTCCCGCACACCGAGGACTGGATCTCCTACGGCGTCAGGGACACCGGCTTCCACTTCCAGCTCGACAAACGCGTCCCCGGCACCATGGAGATGCTCGCCCCCGCCCTGCGCACGCTGGCCACCGAACACAGCTGGGACATCTCGGGCCTGGGCTTCTACATCGTGCACGCCGGCGGCCCGCGGATCCTCGACGACCTCTGCCACTACCTCGACCTGGAGCCCGCGGCCTTCCGCTTCAGCCGCGCCACCCTCACCGAGCGCGGGAACATCGCCAGCGCGGTCGTCTTCGACGCCCTCGCCCGGCTCTTCGAGGAGGGCGGGGTCGCGGACGGCACCCACGGCCTGATCGCCGGCTTCGGACCGGGCATCACCGCCGAGATCTCGCTCGGCAGTTGGGCCGGCGTCCCGATCGAGGCGACCATCCCGCGCCGCCCCCGGGCGATCGACGTGGCCGACCTCGCACTCGTCCAGGCGACCACCCCCCTGCTGCGTCCGGCCGGGACTACGATCACCGAATGACCGACACCACGGACCGATCCGACGTCTCTGCCAGAGCGGCCGAACTGGCCGCGCGCTTCCCCGCGTTGCACGCACCGCAGTACTGGCCCTGGGGCCGGTACGACGCGCAGTTCTCCCTCGCGCTGCCACCGGACGAACTCATCACCAACATCCACCTGGTGGGCTTCTCCGCCGGGCTGGTGGTGCTCTGCCGGGACGACCGCGACCACTGGTTCCTTCCGGGCGGGACGCGGGAGAGCGGCGAGTCGATCGAGTCCTGCCTGGTCCGCGAGCTGCGTGAGGAGGCCGGCGCGCGCCTGCTCGGCGCGCCGTCCTGGCTGGGGGCCCACCGCTGCGTGACGGACAGCGCGGAGCCGTACCGGCCGTGGCAGCCGCACCCCGAGAAGGCCTGGCTCTGGGGCTGGGCGGAGGTGTCGGTGGACTCCACCCCGACCAACCCGGACGACGGCGAGCAGGTGGTCGAGGTCCGTGCGGTGGAGCCGGCCGAGGCGCAGCGGCTGCTGGTCGGCAGCCACGAGCCGTGGTGGGGCGAGCTGGTCGGCCTGGCCGTGGAGCTGCGCGGGCGGACGTCCGCCGGCTAGCGAAGCGGGGCGGCGGCCGGGGCGAGCCGGGGCCGGGGCGTGGGCCGGGGGCACGGGCGCGACCGGGGCCCGGGCCGGGCCCACACCCGGCGGCGGCGAAGATCACTGGGATGGCCGATCACAGCGGCGCCATGCCCTTCATGCGGTGATATGACTCGTTTGACCTGGGTCGTCACCGACGGGAGCGTCATGGACAACTACCCGCTGCTCAACATCTTCTGGACGATGTTCGAGCTGTTCCTCTGGATCCTCTGGTTCTTCCTGCTGTTCAAGATCATCACGGACATCTTCCGCAGCCAGGACCTCAGCGGTTGGGGCCGGGCCGGCTGGCTGATCCTGGTGATCCTGCTGCCCCTGATCGGCGTCCTCGTCTACGTGATCGCCCGTGGCACGTCGATGAGCAAGCGGGACGTGGCCGAGGCCCGGCAGCACGAGGCCGCGTTCAAGGCGTACATCCGGGAGGCGGCCGCCGAGGCGCCCGGGAGCGGTCCGCCGGGCGCGGGTGCCCCGGGCTCCACGGGCGCCCCGGGTGCCACGGGCTCCACCGCGAGCGCCGCCGCGGGCGGCGGGCACAGCCACGTCGACGACCTCGCCAAGCTCGCCGACCTCAAGGCCGGCGGTGCGATCACCGAGGTCGAGTACCAGCGGGCCAAGGAGAAGCTCCTGGCCTGAGCGGCGACCGGCCCGAGCCGGGACCGACCGGGGGGGGGGGGGGGGGGGGGGGGGGGGGGGGGGGGGGGGGGGGGGGGGGGGGGGGTGGGGGAGGGAGGGGGGGGGGGGGGGGGAATGCGAAAAAGGG
>NZ_JBVHVO010000002.1:72697-305446 GCF_055564815.1 Kitasatospora sp. NPDC028961
GAGGGGAAGCATTGCCCCCACCAAAAACAAACCACCCCCATCACCCCCTCCTCCCCCCCCCCCCTCCCCCCCCTCCTCCCCCCCCCCCCCCCCCCCCCCTCCTTGTTCCCCCCCCCCCCCCCCCCCCCCCCCCCCCCCCCCCCCGCCCGCGTCACGTCCGAGCGACGGTACCGGGCCCCGGCGACCCCAGCAGGGGCGGCTGCCTCAGCGGCGCCCGGAGCGGCGGCCGCCCTCGGAGCCGGACCCGCCCGCCAGACCGGCCCGGCGCAGCGCGTCCGCCATCGCCCCGCTGCCCAGCGGGGCCTGGCCGCCCGAACCGGAGCCGCCGGAGCCCGCACCCGAGCCACCGCCCGAGCCCCGCCGGTCCTGGCGCGGCGGACGCGCCTGCCGGCCGCCGCGGTCGCCCCCGCGGTCGCCGCCCCGGTCACCCCGGTCACCGCGGTCGCCCCCACGCTCCCGGCCGACCTCGTCGTCGAGGCGCAGCGTCAGCCCGATCCGCTTGCGCGGCACGTCCACCGTGGTCACCCGCACGGTAACGATGTCACCCGGCTTGACCACCTCGCGCGGGTCCTTGACGAAGTTCTTCGACAGCGCCGAGACGTGCACCAGCCCGTCCTGGTGCACGCCCACGTCGACGAAGGCGCCGAAGGCCGCGACGTTGGTGACCACGCCCTCCAGCACCATGCCGACCTCCAGGTCGCCGATCTTGTCGACGCCCTCCTTGAAGGTGGCCGTGCGGAAGGCCGGGCGCGGGTCGCGGCCCGGCTTGTCCAGCTCGCCGAGGATGTCGGTCACGGTCGGGATGCCGAAGGTCTCGTCGGCGAAGTCCCCCGGCCGCAGGCCCCGCAGCGCGGTGCTGTTGCCGATCAGCTCGCGCAGCTGACCGCCGGTGCCGGCGAGGATCCGGCGCACCACCGGGTACGCCTCCGGGTGGACCCCGGAGGCGTCCAGCGGGTCGTCGCCGTCCGGGATCCGCAGGAAGCCCGCGCACTGCTCGAACGCCTTCGGACCGAGCCGGGCGACGTCCTTGAGGGCCTTGCGGGTCCGGAACGGACCGTTGGCGTCGCGGTGCGCGACGATGTTATCCGCGAGCGTGCCGGTGATCCCGGAGACCCGGGTGAGCAGCGGCGCGGAGGCGGTGTTGACGTCCACCCCGACCGCGTTGACGCAGTCCTCGACCACCGCGTCCAGCGAGCGGGACAGCTTCACCTCGCTGAGGTCGTGCTGGTACTGGCCGACCCCGATCGACTTGGGGTCGATCTTGACCAGCTCGGCCAGCGGGTCCTGGAGGCGGCGGGCGATGGAGACCGCGCCGCGGATCGACACGTCCAGCTCGGGCAGCTCCTGGGACGCGAACGCCGAGGCCGAGTAGACCGAGGCGCCGGCCTCGCTGACCATCGCCTTGGTGAGGTTCAGCTCCGGGTGGCGCTTGATGAGGTCCTCGGCGAGCTTGTCCGTCTCGCGGGAGGCGGTGCCGTTGCCGATCGCGACCAGGTCCACGCCGTGCTTCTTCGCCAGCGCCGCCAGGGTGGCCAGCGCGGCGTCCCACTTGTTGGCGGGCTGGTGCGGGTAGATCGTGTCGTACGCGACGACCTTCCCGGTGGCGTCCACGATCGCGACCTTCACGCCCGTCCGGAAGCCCGGGTCCAGGCCCATCGTGGCGCGGGTGCCCGCCGGTGCGGCGAGCAGCAGGTCGCGCAGGTTGGCGGCGAAGACGCGCACCGCCTCGTCCTCGGCCTCCTGACGGAGCCGGCCGCGCAGGTCGATGCCGAGCCGCACCAGGATGCGGGTGCGCCAGGCCCAGCGGACGGTGTCGCCGAGCCACTTGTCGGCCGGACGGCCGTGGTCGGCGATGCCGAAGCGGGCGGCGATCCGCTGCTCGTAGTCGCTCGCGCCGGGGAGGTCACCGGCCTCCTCGCCGTCGTGGGGGGAGAGTTCGAGGTCCAGCACCTCCTCCTTCTCGCCGCGCAGCATCGCCAGGATCCGGTGCGAGGGGAGCTTGGTGTACGGCTCGGCGAAGTCGAAGTAGTCGGCGAACTTGGCGCCTTCCTGCTCCTTGCCCGCACGGACGGTGGCGACCACCCGGCCCCGGGTCCACATCCGCTCGCGCAGCGAGCCCACCAGGTCGGCGTCCTCGCCGAACCGCTCGACCAGGATGGACCGGGCGCCCTCCAGCGCGGCGGCCCGGTCGGCCACCGCCTCGTTCAGATAGGCGTCCGCCACCGCCGCCGGGTCCTGCGTCGGGTCCGCGAGCAGGGTGTCCGCGAGTGGCTCCAGACCGGCCTCGCGGGCGATCTGCGCCTTGGTCCGACGCTTCGGCTTGAACGGGAGGTAGATGTCCTCCAGGCGGGCCTTGGAGTCGGCGGCGAGGATCTGCCCGCGCAGCGCCTCGTCGAGCTTGCCCTGGGACTCGATCGACTCCAGGACGGCCGTGCGCCGCTCCTCCAGCTCCCGCAGGTAGCGCAGCCGCTCCTCCAGGGTGCGCAGCTGGGTGTCGTCGAGCGAGCCGGTCGCCTCCTTGCGGTAGCGGGCCACGAACGGCACGGTCGCGCCGCCGTCGAGCAGATCGACGGCCGCCTTCACCTGCCCGCCGCGGACACCCAGCTCCTCGGCGATCTTGCGCTCGATCGCCTGCTGGGCCTGCTGGGCCACCTGTTCGTCTGGCGTGCTCACGAAGCCGGTCACCTTCTCCAGAGTTGCTTTCCCCGTACCCCCGCATTCTGGCACTGACCGGCGACACCTCCCGGCCGCCCCCGGAGCGACCGGGCGTGGCGCGGCGGCGGAGTTCAGCCGTTGACGGTCGGGGAGGGGCGGCCGTCGGCGGCGATCCGGACGACGTCGGTCCGGCCCGCCGCGGCGGCGCCCACCGCGCGACCGCACCGCCGAGCGCCCCCCACACGACCCGGCGTCCCCACCTGATCGTCACCGCCCCACCCCGGTGTTCGAAATACGGTGAACGGCCGTGGAACCCGGGAGTACAGTGCCGGGCATGTGCCCTGCAGCCCGGATGCATGACGACGAACCGGACATCGACACCGCCCTGGTACGGCGGTTGCTCGCCGCCCAGTTCCCGCACTGGGTCGGGCTGCCGCTCGAACGGGTCGCCTCCTCCGGGACGGACAACGCGATGTTCCGGCTCGGTCCCGAACTCGCCGTACGGCTGCCCCGGGTGGGGTGGGCGGCCGGGAGCGTCGAACGCGAGCAGCGCTGGCTGCCGAAGCTGGCACCGCACCTGCCGCTCCCCATCCCCGCCCCGCTGGCACTCGGCCGGCCCGCCGCCGGCTACCCGTGGGAGTGGTCGGTGCTGCGCTGGATCGACGGCGCCAACCCGGTGGTCGGCGCGACCACCGCGCCGATCCAACTCGCCCAGGACCTGGCCGGGTTCATCACCGCGCTGCGTGCGGTCGACCCGGCGGACGGCCCACCGGGCTCCCGGGGCGTGCCGCTGGCCTCCCGTGACGCCTCCACCCGGGCCGCCATCGGCCGGCTCCGCGGATCGATCGACACGGACGCGGCAACCGCCGTGTGGGAGAAGGCACTTCGCCTGCCGGAACACGCCGGAAGACCCGCCTGGATGCACGGCGACCTCTCCCCCGGGAACCTCCTGCTCGGCAACCGCCGGCTGCGCGCCGTCATCGACTTCGGCGTCATGGGCGTCGGCGACCCGACCGTGGACCAGATCGTCGCCTGGAACCTGCTCCCCGCCGCGGCCCGGCCCGCCTTCCGCGCCGCACTCGCCGCCGACGACGCCACCTGGGCCCGCGGCCGCGCCTGGGCCCTGTCGATCGCCCTGATCCAACTCCCCTACTACCGCACCACCAACCCCGCCCTGGCGGCCAACGCCCGCCACGTGATCCGCGAGGTCCTCGCCGACCGCAGCGTGTGAAGCGGCGCGCCGACGCCCGTAACGGTCAGAGTTCGGCCCGCGCCTCGTCGATCGAGTGCAGGACGGCCTTCGCCCCGGCGCCGGCGGCCAGTTCGGCGGCCTCGTCGAGCAGGGCCCGCGCATCGGCGGGGCGGCCCTCGGCGGCGGCGATGTACGCGAGACCGACCAGGTTGGCGGCCACCCCCTCGGGGAAGGCGAGTTCGCGGCGCAGCCGGGTCGACTCGTCCAGCAGGTCACGGGCGGCCGGCAGCCGGCCCGCGTGGTGCTCGGCTATGCCGAGGTGGCGCAGGGCGTAGGAGAGCGTGAGCCGGTCGCCGGTCGCCGTCGCGAGCTCGCGCGAGCGCTGGAGGGCGGGCAGCGCGGCGGCGTCGTCGCCCTCGACCACCTGGTGGTAGGTGCCGATCCAGAACTGGGCGTCGGCCTCGCCCCGCCCGTCGCCCAGGCTCCGGTAGAGGTGGGCCGCGTGCTGGAAGAGCTCCAACTCGCGCTCGTCCGAGGTTCGCTGCTCCAGGAAGCGAGCGTGCAGGACCTGGCCGCGAATCAACGTGAGGTCGGCCTCGACGGCGTCCAGCTCACGGTCGGCGACCGGCAGGACATCCGCTTCGCCCCCGAACACCGAGTGACCGCAGAGACGTCGCGCGTGCTCGATTCGTTCGTCCATGGACAGGACTTTAGGCGGTGACGCCGGACGGCGGGTCGAGCTGCGCCCAGACCAGGCTGTGGGCGAGTTCGCCCTCGCTCAACTCCTGCCCCCACGCGGACGAGAGCTCCCGGACGAGCCGCAGACCGGGGCCGGCCTGGGGCTCGTCCGGCACCCGCCCCCGGTCGGCGAGCCCGGTGTCGTACACCTCGATCCGCAGCCCGGCAGGGGCGGTGTACTCGAACAGCACGTCGATCAGCAGGTGCTCCGGCCTGCGCGGACGCAGCACGGTGTGCGCGACCAGCTCGGACACGATCAACTCGGCCGCCTCGGCGTAGCATGCGCCGCCCGTGACGTCCGCGAGGAACCCCCGGAGCACGATCCGCGCGGCGGACGCGGAGGAGAGATGACGCGGGAGGGAGCAGAATCGATCCCTAGGGGTGCTGTCAAGCGATTCGGGCATGCCGATGCCACCTTCTGATGCATTGGGGGGTCCGTGCGCGGGCAGGGCGCTTCGTGCACTCACTAGCGCGGGCGCCCGTTCCGTTCCACGCTTAGCATCGACGGTTCCGAATTCGGTGACGAGTGATCAGCCGGTTCCAGGGAACGTCTTGACACAGGGGGCCTGAACCATGACTCGTCAGAAGTCCGTCCATCCGAACCTGCGGTCGAGCGCGGGAGCGGTGTTCGGTGCCGTCCTGCGGCGATTCCGCGACGCGAAGGGAATCTCGCAGGGCGAACTCGCCGCACTCGTCCCGTGCAGCCGCCCGCACATCTCCCGCATCGAGGCGGGCACCCGCAACCCGCAGGAGGACTTCGTCCTCGCGGCCGACCGGCTGCTGGACACCGGCGGACAGCTGATGGACCTCTGGAGAGAGATCGACTGGTACGCCCGGGTGGAGCACCCGGACTGGTTCCGGCGCTACGCGGGGTTCGAGGAGCGGGCTTCGACGATCTGCGAGTTCCAGGTCGCCCACATCTCAGGCCTCCTGCAGACCGAGGCCTACGCCCGCGCGCTGCTCGCATCGGGCGACGCCGCGGGCAACCCCGACCTGATCGAGGAACGCATCGCCTCTCGACTGGCTCGCCAGCATCGCCTGACCGCGCCGGACGGCCCGCTCTTCAAGGTCGTCCACTCCGAGGCCGCGATCCGCTCGCTCGTGGGCGGCGAGGCGGTCATGCACGAACAGCTCGGACGCCTGCTGACGCTCGGACAGCTCCCCAACGTCGTCCTCCAGGTCGCGCCCCTCAGCCTCGGCGAACGAGTACCGTTCGCCACCATCGTCTCGCTGGTCACCTCACCCGACGGCAAGACCCGGATCTACTCCGAGAGCCTGGATCAGGGCCACTTCATCGAGGATCCGAGAGTCGTCCAACGCAGGCAGCGCGCCTATGATCTGCTCCAGGCGGACGCGCTCTCCCCCCGCGAGAGCGCCGCGCTGATCCGCAGTGTGAGGGAAGGACTTCTCAACGTCATGCCTGACAACCCCACCATCTCGTGGCGCAAGTCCAGCTACAGCGGGAACAACGGCGGCAACTGCATCGAGGTGGCCGAAGGCCACCCCTCCCTGCTCGTCCGCGACTCCAAGGACCCCGAGGGCCCCGTCCTCTCGTTCCCCTCCACCACCTGGCAGTCCTTCATCGACGCCGTCCGCGCCGACACCTTCCCGACGCCCGGCCGCTGAACGACCGCATCCGAATCCCCTCTCCGACCCGCCGGGGAGGGGATTCGCCCGTTCTCGCCGGGCGGCGCCCGGGCCGGCGGTGAGTAGGGTGCGGCCATGACGCGACACATCGCCTTCAAGGCCCTGCACAACTTCCGTGACATGGGCGGATACCCGACCTCTGACGGGCTGTCGGTCCGGTGGGGCCGGCTCTACCGGTCGGACTCGCTGGGCAAGCTCTCCTCGCCCGAGGACCTCGCGGTGTTCCGGGACCTCGGCATCGGCACCGTGATCGACCTGCGTTACCCGTGGGAGATCGCCGCCAAGGGGCGGATACCCGTGATGGACGGCGTGGCCTACCACAACCTCTCGATCGAGCACCGGCCGTACGACCAGGCGGAGATCGACCCGGACGTCGATCCCTGGCGCTACCTCGCGGACCGGTTCGCCGAGGTGACCGAGGACGGGGTGACGGAGATCCGCCAGGTGATCGAACTGGTCGCAGCCGCGGACCACCCGGTGGTCTTCCACTGCGCCTCCGGCAAGGACCGCACCGGGCTGATCGCCGCGCTGCTCCTCACCCTGCTCGACGTCCCCGAGGTCGACATCGCGGCCGACTTCGCCCTCACCGAACTGGCCACGCCGCACCTCGTCGCCGACTGGCACGCCGCCAACCCCGGGCGCACGCTGCGGTGGCCGGGGTACGGGCGCGCGCCGGAGGACGTGATCCGGCACGTGCTCGCCGACCTCACCGCCGCCCACGGCTCGGTGCGTGCCTATGCCACCGGCACACTCGGTGTCGACGAGGAACTGATCGGCTCACTGCGCTCCCGGCTGCTCACCGAATAGCCGACGGGCGGCGGGAACTGGCCACCTCATTTTGCAAATGACAATCCTACGAAATCAGACCGGAACAACCTTTCGCTCATCCGAGGACATCTGCGGAACTGCTTGGCCGACTTCCCGTCGACCAAGCAAATCTTCGAGCACTTCATATCACCGACTTGCCAAGCCCTGGCCCCACCACCCCCACCCTCCGAATGGCCGGAAATAATAGTTCTTGGCAGCTGTTCGTGCACGCTAAGGTCGTTCCCGCGGCGGCTCGTCCGATCGGGTGATCAAGGCCGATGGCAGTCGAACCTCCGCTCGCTTCTTTTTGCCTGCATGACGCCCCCCGTGGCGTCACCGAAAAGATCGGACGGGATATGCACGCGAAGCACCGCACGCTCGTACGCGGCATTCTGGTGGCCGGCGCGCTGCTCGGGTTCGCCGGCGCGACGCCGGCCCTCGCCGAGGGCTCCTGGACGTCCCACATCAGCAACTGGGGGCCCGGCTCCGAGTCCCGCCGGTGGACGGACTACGACCGGGACGACGCCGTGACGACGGTGTCGTTCAAGGGCTGCACCACCGACACCAACGAGTTCAAGAACGCCGACCTCCAGCTCTACAAGGACGTCGTCGGCCCCGACCGGGCCTACGGGTACCGGCTGAACCGGTGCGACACCTCCGTCTGGGGCGACCAGAGCTCCGGCGAGTACTACTTCGCGCTGGAGGGCGTGCGCGCCGGCGGCAAGCTCTGGGTCGACTCGGTGAGCACCCAGTACTGAGCCCGGCCCGCCCACCGGAGTCCCGGGAAGTCCGGGCGTTCCCCGACTTCCCGGGCCTCCCCGGCCTCCCCACGACCCGTTGTGCCGGTGTGCCGGTGTGCGGTGGAGACCCCGCCCGCCGACCCGCCTCCCTCCCCTCCCCCGGTATCGCCCCGTACCCACCGAGCGAAATGCGTCGACCCCGCCATGTCCCTTGAGTTCCACCACGTCGACTTCCAGTACAGCCGGAAAGCCGGAGTCTTCGCCGGCTTCGCCCTGCGGATCGACGATCCGGCCACCGTCCTGCTCGGCCCCAACGGCGCCGGCAAGTCCACCCTGATGGCCCTGGCCTCCTCCCAACTCGCCCCGCGCCGGGGCTCGGTCTCCTGGCGCGGACGCACCCCGACCGGGCACGGCGACCGGGCGGCCTACCGGCGGGCGGTGGCCTGGCTGCCGCAACAGGTCACCCCGGTCCCCGGGCTCAGCGTGCGCGAACAGGTCGCGTACAGCGGATGGTTGAAGGGCATGTCGCGCGCCGACGCCTGGCACGCCTCGGCCGGCGCGCTGGACCGGGTCGGGCTGGCCGCGCTCGCCGACCGGCGCAGCCACCGGCTCTCCGGCGGGCAGCTGCGCCGGCTGGGCATCGCCGGCTGCCTGGCGCACCGCAGCGAACTGATCCTGATGGACGAGCCGACCGCCGGGCTCGACCCGGCGCAGCGCGGCATGTTCCGCACCCTCGTCGAGGACTTGACCACCGAGGTGAGCGTGATCGTCTCCACCCACCAGACCGAGGACCTCGCCACGAGCTACCGGCACGTGGTGGTGCTGGACCAGGGCCGGGTCCGGTTCCAGGGCGGCATCGAGGAGTTCCACGCCCTCGCCCCCGGCCGGGGCGAGGGTGCCGAGGCCGCCTACACGCACCTGGTCGAGCGGGAGGCCTGACGTGCTGCTGCGCACCGTCCTCCGCACCTCCGCCGGACCGCGGGCACTACCGTTCCTGGTCGGCTTCCTGCTCGTCGCGCTCGGCGACGAGATCACCGACTGGGTCACCCCCGCCTACGGCCTCTCCGCCACCGGACACGCGAGCATCGCGCTGCCGTTCGCCGGCGCGGCCTGCGCGGCCGCCGGGGCCTGGGAGGGCGGCCGACTGCACCGGGGGCGGGTCTTCGACCGCTCACCGGTCCGGTCGCCGCTGGCGATCACGGCGCCCGTCCTGCTCCCGGTGGTGGTGACGGGCGGACTCGGCATGGCCGCGGCCGTCTGCGCCGCCGCGGTCGCCGGCGGCACGGTGGCCGGCACGCCGCAGCCCGGCCTGTTCGCCGCCTGGGCCGGGCTGCTGCTCGCCAACACCCTGGTCGGCTCGATCGTCGGGCGGGTCCTGGTACCGGTGGTCGCGGTGCCGCTGGCCCTGGTCAGCAGCTTCGTGCTGAACGCCTACCCGGCCTCCTCCACCACCTACTGGTTGCGGCACCTGGTCGGCGGCGGGCTCTCCGACTGCTGCGCCGTGGACCAGGTCCTCGACCAGAAGGCCGTGCTGAGCGCCCTGGCGTTCTCGGGCGCGGTGTGCGCGGCGGCCGTCCTGGTGATCCGGTACCGCGGCGCGCCGGCCGCGCTCGCCGTCGCGCTGGCGGTGACGGCCGGCGGGGTCACGCTCGCCGCCCACCTCGCCCGGGGGCTCGGGCCCGAGCCCGTACTGGACCGGCCCGGCACCGCGCTGGTCTGCGACCACGGCCGGCCGCGGATCTGCCTCTGGCCGGAGCTGGGCACCGCCCGTGCGGACCTGGTCCGGACGGAGGCCCGACGGGTCGTCACCACCCTGGCCGAGCGGGGCGTCCCGGTACCCGCGACGCTCACCATGGCGGCCCGGCCGGGGCCAGGCGAGGCCAAGCTGGGCGTCCCGACCACGGCCCGCGCGCAGGACGTGACACCCGGCGTGGTCGGCGGGCTGCTCCCCCGCACCCCGGACTGCGCCCGGGCGGGCGCCCCCTACCCGGCCGGCGCGGCCGCCGGACCGGTGGCCGCCTGGCTCACCGCCGAGGCCGCCCCGGACGGAGCGGCGCCCGCCGCCCGGGGTCGGTTCGACGCGGAGGACGCCGCGCTCGCCGGACACCTGCTGCGGCTCCCCCGGGAAGCCCAACTCGACTGGTACCGGGCGGCCACCGAGGCCCTGCGCCACTGCGACACCCCGGCACCCGCGCTGCCCCCGGGCGGTGGCCGGTGATCTGGTGGTGCAAGGCACGCGCGGTACCCGCCGTCGTCGCCGCCCTGGCCGGGACGTTCGCGGTGGGCCTGCTCATCGGCGACGGCGAACTGCCGGTGCCCGCACTGCACGGGCATGCGGGCCACTTCCTGGTGGGGCACATCATCACGCTGCTGCCCGCCGTGTTCCTGCTGCACGGCCTCGGCCGGGGCGACCTGCGGACGGAGGCCGTCGCCGGACGCTTCCTGCGCGGGCTGGACACCGGACTCGTCCTGACCGTCGCGACGGCGGGCGCGGCGCTGGGCCTGCTCACCCACGCGGCCGGCCAGGGCGACCTCGCCCTCGTCCTCGCCCGCAACATCGCCGGCTACCTCGGTTCGGCGCTGCTGCTGCACCCGCTGATCGGTCACCGCCCGGCCGCCGCCGCGATCGCCGCCGTCCCGCTGCTCTGCGCGGCGGCCGGCTGGCACCCCGACGGCCGCCCCCAACCCTGGGCCTGGCCCCTCCACCCCGCCGCATCCACCCAGGCGCTCACCGCCGTCACCCTCACCCTCCTGGCCGGCACCACCTGCGCCCTCCTGCGCCCCCGCCCCCTGACAGACCAGAACGTCCTGACCTGACACCCCGCACAGGAAGTCGGCCGGGCCGACTTCCCACGCACGCGGCCCCCGGAGTCCACACCCATGCGTGGAAAGCCGACTCCATCGACCACCCACACCCCGCACCCGGAACCGAGGCAACGGCACGCCCGCCACCCCGATCCAGCTCCGGCGCCGAACCAGGCTCCCCGCACAGGAAGTAGGCCCACCCGACTTCCCACGCACCCAGGCCGGAGATCGGCGAGGCCGGCCGGGGGCCGAGGACAACTGAGCCGGGCACCTCCCGGAGTGGCCCGACGCAGGAAGTCCGCCTGCTCGACTTCTTGCGCGGGCTGTGCGAGCGGCCGGTGGCAGCGAGTGCGGCACTCGAAGCGGCCTGGGGGCATGCGCAGGAGGTCAGACCGCTCGACGTTCCTTGCCCGTGCCCGTGCCGGGGTGGGGCGTGGGGCGGTCGGCGACACAGGAAGTCGGCCCGGCCGACTCCTGCGCGCCCGTGCCCGCGCGCGCCCTCACCCCCCGGCTGGCCGTCAGCGGCGGCGGGGGCGGCTGCCGGGGCTGCCGGGGCGGGGCTTGCGCGGGGGGCGGCGGTCGGCGGCCGCCGGGGTGGTGGCCGTGGTGGGCCAGTGGGTGGGGCGGGTGAGGGCGGGGGGCAGCTTGGTGGCGGCGTCCCCGCGGGCGGCGTTGAGCTGGGCCTGGGTGAGGAAGAGCGCGTCGGTGAGGTCGGCGCCGGCCAGGTTGGCGTCCCGCAGGTCCGCGCCGATCAGGTCGGCCGTCCGCAGGTCCGCGCCCGAGAGGTCGGCCGCGACGAGCAGCGCCCCGCGCAGGTTGGCGCCCCGCAGGTCGGCGCCGCGCAGGCGGGCACCGAAGAGGTCCGCGCCCCGGTGCTCCTTGCGGCGCGGGACGGCGGCCCGGACCAGTTCGCTCGCCTTCAGCAGCAGCTCGCTCACCTCCTGGCGGTGGGCGGGCACGTCCACCGCCAGGATCTCCGCCGGGGTGCCGGCCGCGAGCCGGTCGGTCTCCGCGAGCGCCCGGCGCAGCTCGGCACGGAGCGGGCGGGCGGGCTCGTAGGAGAGCGCCTCGGTGAGGTACCAGAGCAGTTCGTGCAGCTGCCGCACCACCGGGAACACGTCGGTCATCCGCCGGGTGTCCTCCGGTGCCTCGCGCCAGCTCCGGCCGCCGAAGGTGACCTGGGAGACCCGCTGACCGGCCCCGAAGCAGTCGTAGACCGTGCAGCCCTGGAAACCGCGGTCGCGCAGCTGGGCGTGGATGCCGCAACCGAAGTCGGTCTGCAGGTTGCGGCACGGGGTGCCGGCCGCCTTGTCGACGGCGAAGTCGGCGCCGGCCGCGAACGGCAGCGCGACGCAGCACAGCCCGAAACAGCTCCCGCAGTCGGACAGCAGGCTGATCGGGGCGGGCGTGGGCTCGGTCACTGTGCTGGTGTTCCTCCGTACGGCGGCGCCCGGGCGGTCCGGGTCCGCGGGGCGGCAGGGGCGGCCAGGGGCTGCCGGGCCTGCCGGGGGCTCGCGCGCAGTGCGCGGGGCCCGTCGTAGAGCGTACCGACACCGGCACCGGGGCCGGGGCGGCCCGGGAACCGGGGGGCGGTGAGCGGCAGTCCGTTAGTGTGGTCGGCCGGTGTCGGTTCGGGATCTGTACGAAGGTCCGTACGAATCGGGGGCACCGCAGGCACCGGAGCAACCGAACAGTGGAGGAATCAGGCATGTCCCGGCACGACGTCACGCCGTACCCGGACACCGAGAGCGAGGACGCCCGCACCACGGGCGACACCGCCCCCGCGAAGGCGGCGGCGGCCCTGCGCCTCCCGCCCCGCGCCCGTACCGCCGCCCTCACCCTGCTCTGCTTCGCCGTCTGCCTGGCGATCGGTGCCCAGCAGTGGACCACCGCCCAGCTGGGCGGCTTCGACCTCGGCATCTTCGACCAGGGCGTGCGCGGCTACGCGCACTTCGGTCTGCCGGTGTCGTCGCTGAAGAGCTTCCACCACGAGTTCCCGCCCGACTTCTCGCTCCTCGGCGACCACTTCTCCCCCGTGATCGCGCTGCTGTCGCCGCTGTACTGGCTCTGGGACGACCCGCGCTCGCTGCTCGTCGGCCAGGCACTGCTGTTCGCCGCCGGGGTCCCGCTGGTCCGCCGGGTCGCCGACCGCTGCTTCGCGGACGCCGACCCGCGCACCGCCCGCCGCGCCGCCGACCTGGCGGGCCTCGCCTACGGGCTGGGCTGGCCGCTGCTGGTGGCCTCGCGCGGCGGCTTCCACGAGGTCGCCTTCGCCGTCCCGCTCACCCTGCTGATGCTGGAGCGCGGGCTGGCCCGCCGCTACGGCACGGCGGCGCTGGCCGGTCTGCTGCTCTGCTGCACCAAGGAGGACCTAGGGCTGGCGGTCGGCGCGTACGGGCTGGTGCTGCTGCTGCGGGCCCGCCGGGACGAGGACCGCGACCGGCGCCGGCGGACCCTCCGCTGGGGCACCGGCTTCCTGCTCGGCGGACCGCTCGCCTCGGTGGTGGCGATCGCCTGGCTGGTGCCGGCGATGGGCGGGGTGCCCGGCTACTACTGGAACTACGGCTCGCTGGGGACGGACGCCGGCGACGCCGCCTCCAGCGTGCTCGCGGACCCGACGCTGCTGGTGTCGGCCGCCTTCGACGCCCCGCTGAAGCCGCTGCTGCTGCTCTGGATCTTCGGCACCCTGTTCCTTCTGCCGCTGCGCTCCGCGACGGTGCTCTGCGCCCTGCCGCTGCTGGCGGAGCGGGTGCTCTCCAGCAACCCGAACCACTGGTCGATCGCCCGGCACTACGACGCGTTCCTCTGGCCGGTCCTGCTGGTCGCGGCGCTGGAGGTGCTGGGCCGCCGGCACGACCGCGTGCGCACCCGCCGCCTCGGGGTGGCGGCGGCCGCCGTGACGATCGCGGCCGCGCTGCCGCTCGGGGCGGCCGGCCTGTTCGTCCCCGCCTACTGGCAGGCGAAGCCGAGCGAGGCGGCGCTGATCCGGGGCGCCGAGCGGATCCCGGACGGCGTCACGGTCGAGGCCGACAACCAGGCCGCCCCCCGGCTGACCGCCCGCACCGACGTGGTGCTGGTGGACGGCACCCCGCGCGGGCGCGAGTACGTGCTGATCCGCGCCGACAAGCGCGCGTTCCCGTTCAAGACCGACCGCGAGCAGGCGGCCCGCATCGAGCTGCTGCTGGCACACGGCTACCGGCAGGTCTGGTCCGAGGACGGCGTGGTGCTGCTGCACCGGGAGAGCTCCGAGCCGGTCCCCGGCGAGCACGTGCCCGGCCCGGGCAGCACGGGGTACCAGGACGAGGTGCCCTCGGACGTCGGCCACAACCTCTTCCGGGGCTGACCGGGCCGACCCCGCTCACAGTCGTCCGGTGAACCGAGAGCTCTCCCCGACGGACCGCGAACCCGACCGCGAGAGCGGCCGTGGGCCGGACCTCCCGGTCGGCGCGACCCGGCTGGTGGCGACCGCGCACGCCCTGCGGCGCAAGCCGGTCGGCGAGCTGACCGTCGAGGACCTGCGCCTGCTGATCCGGCAGGACGTGGGCCTGCCGCAGCTCCTGCCACGGGCGCTGGACGTCCTGCGGGACGACCCGATGGTGGCGGGCGACCTCTACGAGGGCGACCTGCTCCACGCCGTGCTCACCAGGAGCCCGGACGTCGGGAGCCGTCAGCCCGCACTCGGGCACCGGCAGATCCTCGCGGAATCGGTCGGGCTGCCCCCACCGCTCCGTCGGGAGGCCGAGCGCTTCCTGGCCCGGTCGGTGCCCGGCGAGCCGGGCACCGCTCAGCCCTCGTAGCGCGACCGCCCCGCACGCTCCGGCGCCCGACCGCGACCCGCGGCCGGGCCACGACCGGTGAGGCGACGGCCGACCCGGTGCCCGGGCACCCGGGAAACGCTCAGCCCTCGTACGGCAGCAGCTCCGCGCGCTTCGGCGGGCGGCCGTCGCCCGAGGAGCGGCCGGTGAGACGGCGGCCGATCCAGGGGCCGAGGTGGGTCCGGGCCCAGCGGGCGTCGGCGGCCAGCTTCTCCGCCCGGCCTGGCAGGGCGGCGGCCGGCAGCGGAGCGCGCCAGTCGAAGGCGGCGGGACGGCCGAGCGCCTCCAGGACGGCCTCGGCGACCCGGCGGTGGCCCTCGGGACCGAGGTGCAGGCGGTCCTCGGCCCAGAGGCGGCGGTCGTCGAAGCACGGGGCGGAGAAGAGGTCGACCACCGCGATCCCCCGGTCCTGGCCGAGCTCGTGCACGAAGGCCTTCATCCGCAGGATCGCCGGGAGCAACCGGGTGCTGCCCGCCATCCGGCGGGTGGGGTCGGTACTGGTGAACAGCACCACGGTGGCGCCGGTGGCGCGCAGCGCGGTGGCGGAGCGGCCGAGCAGGTCCTCGACCTGGGCGATGTCGCAGCGCGGCCGCAGCACGTCGTTGAGGCCGCCGGCCAGGGTGACGAGATCGGCGCGCATCGCGGCGGCGGTGGCCAGTTGCTCGTCGTGGATCTGGCCGATCAGCTTGCCCCGGACGGCGAGGTTGGCGTACCGGAAGGCGCCGGCCGGCTGCTCGGCGGCGAGCCGGTCGGCGACCCGGTCGGCCCAGCCCCGGTAGTGGCCGTCGGGGAGCAGGTCGTCGCACATGCCCTCGGTGAAGGAGTCCCCGACGGCGACGTAACTGGTGTACCCGGTGGGCTCGGTGGGCGCGCCGGGCGCGCTCTTCTCCATTGTGTTCTCCATGGCCCGACGATCGTACGCGCACCTCCACCGGCTGCCGGGGACACCCCCGGCACCGCGCAAGCCCGACAGCCGGACCGGGGCAACGGGCCGGATCGGCCCGAATCAACGGCGGCGGCAACCGAACGCCGACCGGCCGTTTATCGGCCTGCGCCAGAGTGGGTCGGGCCGGGAGGGGACGCCCGGCAGGCACCACCCGCCGAGGAGGGCACCCGGAGCGCAGGACCGGCCGCAGCCCGTGCACCACCGCGGCCGCA
Organism: Kitasatospora sp. NPDC028961; assembly: GCF_055564815.1. NCBI lineage: Bacteria > Bacillati > Actinomycetota > Actinomycetes > Kitasatosporales > Streptomycetaceae > Kitasatospora > Kitasatospora sp. NPDC028961. The sequence goes on from NZ_JBVHVO010000002.1 coordinate 88,255, forward strand.
CTCGTCCGGGTCACCCGACCACCGGCGCGGAGCGACGACCAGCAACGGGGGAGCTGGTCGCCGGAGCCGTCACGGATCCGCCGCCGGTACGGAGGGGTTCGCGCAGCTCTCGCGGAGAGCTGCGCGAGCCCGGTCCGTGACCGGGCTCCGCCGGACCGGGAGGTCGGCCGGCAGCCACGCGTCGTCGGGGATCCGGTACCCGGTCGCGTACCCGCCCCCTCCGTCAGCGGCCGGCGGAAGCCGTCAGCGCGGGCGTCGACGGGCTTCAGGGGTGAAGGCGACGTCCGCGCGAGGTGCGCCGGGACGGCACCCGCAGATCGCCTCCCGCCGCACCCTAGCCCGCCACCACCGCGCCGTCCGCCGACAGTTCGCGCCCGCCGTCCGGCCCGGGCACCCCGCCGTCCGCCTGCGCCCCGCCCGCGCCGCCCGCACCCGTGACCCAGTGCTCCCGCACCGCGTCCGTCGGCCGCTGCTCGCCGAGCAGGTCGAGGCCCCAGACGCCCAGGGCGTCGACCACCCGGCGCAGCGTCGCGCCCCGCTCGGTGAGCTCGTACACGGTGGCGTTGGCCGGCCGTTCCAGCCGCCGGCGCAGCACCAGGCCCTCGCCCTCCAACTGCTTGAGCCGGGCGGCGAGGATGTCGGTGGAGACGCCGGGCAGGTCGGCGTGCAGGTCGGTGTAGCGGCGCGGGCCGGCGAGGAGTTCACGGACGATCAGGAGACTCCAGCGCTCCCCCACCGCGTCCAGGGCGCGGGCGACGGCGCAGTACTGGTCGTAGCTTCGGCGTGACATGTGGATCAGCATAGCCAAAAGGTTGGACTTTCCAAGTGCTTACTTGGTAGAACAAAGCGAGCAGAACGTGCGGGTTGACCGGTCGGGAGGCCTCAGATGGAGTTTCGGCAGTCCAGCAAGCTGACGGGTGTGTGCTACGAGATCCGCGGCCCGGTGGTCGACCAGGCCAATGCGCTGGAGGCGGCCGGGCACAGTGTGCTGCGGCTGAACACCGGCAACCCGGCGCCGTTCGGCTTCGAGGCGCCGGAGGAGATCCTCCAGGACATCATCCGCAACCTGCCCAACGCCCACGGCTACAGCGACTCGCGCGGCATCCTGCCGGCCCGTCGCGCGGTGGTGCAGTACTACCAGCAGCGCGGCGTCGCCGGAGTGACCGTCAACGACGTCTACCTCGGCAACGGCGTCTCCGAGCTGATCCAGATGGCCGTCACGGCCCTGGTCGACGACGGCGACGAGGTACTCGTCCCGATGCCCGACTACCCGCTCTGGACGGCCGTGGTCCGGCTGGCCGGCGGCAAGGCCGTCCACTACGCCTGCGACGAGCAGGCGGACTGGTACCCGGACCTCGACGACATCGCGGCCAAGATCACCCACCGCACCAAGGCCATCGTCGTCATCAACCCCAACAACCCCACCGGCGCGGTCTATCCGAAGGAGCTGCTGGAGGGCATCCTCGACCTCGCCCGCCGGCACCAGCTGATGGTGCTGGCCGACGAGATCTACGACAAGATCCTCTACGACGACACCGAGCACCACTGCCTGGCCGCACTCGCCGAGGACGTGCTGACGCTCACCTTCAACGGCCTCTCCAAGTCCTACCGGGTGGCCGGCTTCCGCAGTGGCTGGCTGGTCGTCTCCGGGCCCAAGCAGCACGCCACCGACTACCTGGAGGGCCTCACCATGCTCTCCGGCATGCGGCTCTGCCCCAACGTCCCGGCCCAGTACGCCGTCCAGGCCGCGCTCGGCGGCCACCAGTCCATCAACGACCTCGTCCTGCCCGCCGGCCGGCTCACCGAGCAGCGCGACGTCGCGTACAAGGCGCTGAACGAGATCCCCGGCGTCAGCTGTGTGAAGCCCAAGGGCGCGCTGTACGCGTTCGCCCGGCTGGACCCGGCGGTGCACCGGATCGTCGACGACGAGCGGTTCGTCCTGGACCTGCTGCTCCGCGAGAAGATCCACGTCGTCCAGGGCACCGGCTTCAACTGGCCGCGCCCGGACCACTTCCGCTTCGTCACCCTCCCCCGGGCCGACGACCTGGAGACGGCGATCAACCGGATCGGCCGCTTCCTCGCCACCTACCGCCAGACCTGACGCCCCGGTCGCCGGCAGACCTCACGCCCGGTCGCCGGCGGTCCGGGAGCCCCCGCACCCCCGGCGACGCGGGCACGGGCCCCGCCCGCCGCGGCTCGTAGGCTTGGCGACCATGACGGTCCTGCGCTCCGCCGCCCTGTTCGCCCTCGCCGCCCTCGCCGAGATCGGCGGCTGCTGGCTGATCTGGCAGAGCGTGCGCGAGGAGCGGCCGTGGTGGCTGGCCGGCCTCGGGGTGGTGGTGCTCGGCGGGTACGGCTTCTTCGCCGCGCTCCAGCCGGACAGCGACTTCGGCCGGGTGCTGGCCGCGTACGGCGGCGTCTTCGTGGCCGGCTCGCTGCTCTGGGGCATGGCGGTGGACGGCTTCCGGCCCACCCGCTACGACGTGGCCGGGGCGATGGTCTGCCTGGCCGGGGTCGCCGTGATCATGTACGGCCCCCGGCGCTGAGCGGCGGCGCCGCCGCCCGGCACCGGGGCGGACGGACGCCGGCGCCCCCGCCTACTTGACGCCGGCCGCCGCGCAGGCGTCCGCGAACGGCGCGGTGCAGATGTCGGCCGCCTTGTACAGGCCGCCGCCGACCACCGTGGCCTGCACCTTCGCCTTGGTCACCACGATCGGGGTGAGCAGCAGCGAGGGGATCCGCTGCCCGCCGCTGTCGACCCCCGCGTTGGCCGCCGCGTTGATGTCCATCCCCTTCAGCAGCTGGACGGCGATGCTCCCGGCGGCGTCCGCCTCGGGCTTGTACGGCTTGTAGACGGTGAAGGACTGCTCGCCGGTCAGCACCCGGCGCACCGCGTCGATGGAGGCGTCCTGGCCGCCGACCGGGACGTTCTTGATCCCGGCCGCCTTGAGCGCCTCGATGACGGACGCGGCCATGCCGTCGTTGGCCGCGTACACGGCCTGGAAACCGTCCTTGCCGAGGGCCTGGATGGCCTCGTTGGTCTTCGCCAGGGCCACCTCCGGCTTCCACTCGCCGGACTGCTCGTAGCCGATCTTCTTGACCCGGCCGTCGAGCGACCGGTGCGCGCCGGCCTTGAACATCGCCGCGTTGGGGTCGGACTCGGCGCCGTTGATCATCACGACCGTGGCGGCGGCGGCCTTCGGGCCGAGCGCGTCGAGCAGGGCCTGGCCCTGGATCTCGCCGGTGCGCTGGTTGTCGAAGGACACGTAGGCGGCGACCTTGCCCTCCGCCAGCCGGTCGTAGGCGACGACCTTCACGCCCTTGGCGGCGGCGGCCTCCACCCAGGGGGCGGTGACCTTGGCGTTCACCGGGTCGAGCAGGACGACCTTGACGCCCTTGGCCAGCAGGTCGTCGAACTGCCGCTTCTGGACGGTCTCGTCGCCGTCGGCGTTGGCGTAGTCGACGACGCAGCCGGTGCAGAGGGACTCCACCGTGGCCTCGATCAGCGGCTTGTCGAAGGCCTCGTACCGGGTCGAGGAGGTCTTCTCGGGCAGCAGCAGCCCGATGGTCTTGCCGGCGACGCCGTCCGAGTGCGGTGCCGCTCCGTCGCTCTGGCCGCAGGCTGCGAGGGCGAGGGCCAGCGCGAGCGTGGCCGTGCCCGCGCCCGCGCGACGGGTCGTTCTGTTCATGGTGGGTGCTGCCTCCTGACTGCGCCGCGGCTTTGCGGCAGAGGTCGGAGTCAAGCCGTGCTCGGCGATTCCGTCAATAACTGAAGGGAAACTCGATACCTTGCTGCTCGATTCGTTATGAAGTGAAGATCCGTCGGATATTCCCGCACGACAGTCGCGAAGCCTTCGCAGACCGGCGTCAACTCTTCAACATCCCGAGCCGGGCCACCACCCGGGCATAGGGTGGGCGGCGACCCCACCGCCCACCCGTGAGGACCGCACAGCGATGGCCAAACCCCCCGAAATCGGCTCCCTCGCCCCCGAGTTCACCCTGCCCGGCCTGCTGTTCGACGAGCAGGCCGGCACCGCCGAACGCCGCGAGTACCGCCTCGCCGAAGCCAAGGGCGGCCCGCTGGTCCTGGTCTTCTACCCCGGCGACGACACCGCGGTCTGCACCAAGCAGCTCTGCTCGTACAGCTCCGACCTGGACCGCTTCCGCGGCCTGGGCGCCACCGTGTGGGGCATCAGCCCGCAGGGACTGGACAGCCACGAGCAGTTCGCCCGCAAGCACCGCCTGGGCTTCCCGCTGCTCGCCGACCCGGACCGGACCGTCGTCCGCGCCTACGGCATCGCGGTGCCCGGGCTCGGGCTGCGCCGCTCGGTGTTCGTCCTGGACGGCGACGGCACGGTCCGCTGGAAGCACGTCGCGCTCGCCGGGCTGACCTTCCAGCACAGCGACACCCTCGCGGCGCAACTGGCCGCACTCGGCTAGACCGGCCCGCCGGCAGGCGGCGGGAAGCCCAGCCGGCGCACGCGGCGGTCCCCGGCCGACCCCGGACACGCCGGTGGCCCGGCCGGGAGTTCCCGACCGGGCCACCGGGCCCCGTGGGGCCGGTCTCCGCGCCCCCGGGCGCGCGGGGCGGACTACCAGCCCCAGCCGCCGCCCTCGCCGTCGTCGTCGGTGGTGCCGTCCCAGCCCTCGCCGACCTTGCGCAGGATCGTGTAGTGGTCGACCTGCGTGCCGTTCTCGGCGAGCGCGGTGACCTTCATCGACGACTTCTGCCCCAGGTGCGCCGGGGTGACGTCGACCTTGATGAACGAGTAGCCGGTGTAGCGGACCCGCGACCACTCGACCTTCTCGGTCACCTTCACCCCGCCCTTGGCGAAGTGGTAGGTGTCCACCGAGTCCAGCCGGTTCTCGTGGCCCTCGTAGGTGTCCGGGGCGTCGAAGCTGTACAGGCTGCGGCCGGCCGCGCCCGCCGTCACGTACACCACGCCGTCGGTGGCCGGCTCGACGGTGGCGCCGCTCGGCACCGCCTTGGAGACCTTGTTGCCGAGGATCGCGTCGGTGCGCTCGTAGACGTGGTTGTGACCGTTGATCACCAGGTCCACCCGGTACTTCTCGAACAGCGGCACCCACGCCTCGCGCACCCCGCCCTCGGAGGCGTGCTGGTGGGTGGTGGAGAAGGCGCAGTGGTGGAAGAAGACCACGACGAAGTCGATGGTCTCGTCGTTGCGGAGGTCCTTCAGGGTGCGCTGCAGCCACGCGGTCTGCTTGCCGGCCGAGATGCCCAGGTTGGCCGGGATCTCGTAGGAGACGTCGTTGGCGTCCAGCGAGATGACGCCGACGTTCTTGTAGCGGAAGCTGTAGACGCCGGGGACGGTCCGCGGGTCCGGGCCGTTGTCCGGCAGGAAGAAGCGGTTGTCCTCGCCGCCGTACCCGTGGTGCGAGTACCAGGCCTCCATGTCGTGGTTGCCGTAGGAGACCATCCACGGGACCTTCGAGGCGACCGTCTCGGTCTGGACCAGGAAGTCGTCCCAGGTGCGGGCGTTGTACACCGACTTGTCGGCGTCCTGGCCGGAGCCGGCCGGGTCGGCGTAGCAGATGTCGCCGGCGTGCAGGTGGAAGGCCGGGTTCTGGGCCAGGATCACGTGGTCGTTGCCGGCCGCGTGCGCGCTGACGCCCTGGTCACCGAAGGCGGTGAAGGTGAACGGCTCGTACACCTTGCCCCAGCGGTGGTCGCGCGAGGGCGCGGTGCGGAAGGTGCTCAGGGTGGAGATCGCCTGCTGCGAGGCCGGGTCGAAGCCCTGGTGGCCGACGCCGTAGTAGTACGTGGTGTCGGGCTGGAGGTCCTCCAGGGCGACGTGCAGGTAGTACTGGTCCACCGGCTGGCCGGTCGGGGTCAGCGCGGGGGTGTGCAGGGCGCGCACCTCGGCCTGGACCTTGTGGCCGAGGTCCCACGGGTTCCTGCCGTAGCGCAGGAACGGCTTCTTCACCGGGGCCGGGACCTGCCAGGAGACCCGGAACTGGGTGTCCGGCTCGGGGCCGAACGCGAGGTGACGGCCGATCGGGGCGACGAGCGAGCCGTCGACGCCGTCGGCCGTGCCGCCGGTCAGCAGTTGCGGGGAGGCCGGCGCGGCCGTCGCGACGCCGCTGCCCAGCGAACCTCCCACGGCCAGGGCGCCGACGCCGACGGCACCGGCGGTCAGCATCCGGCGGCGGGAGAAACGGGCCCGCAGGTACTCGTGCTGCTCGGCCATGCTCATGCGGTCGGCGAGCTTCGCGGGCACGCCCATGTGGGGGATATCCATGGGCGGGACTCTTCCAGCGCAGCGTTGACCGCACACCTACAGGCGGTGAACGCACCCCGGCGTGCCGGTCAGTCGAACGCCAATGTTCGACCATGTCTCGGCAAAGTCGCCCCGGGCGGCCGGAGGCCGCCGGATCATCCGGCCCGGCCCGGGTCCTGATCCCCCGTCGCCGGCTCCGCCGTACCGGCCGGGGCGCAGGCGGACCGGCCGGGGCCCTGGGCTACCGGCCGGGGCCCCAGCAGACGAAGGGCTCCGCCGGCCGACGGCCTCAGCGCGGCGGCGGGGCGATCTCGTCCCAGGTGGAGGGGGCGCGGTTGCCGGTGCCGTCGCACGTCCGGCAGACCTCGTCGCGGTAGGCGTGCTTGGCGCCGGCCGCGTCGACCCGGTAGCGGACGTAGACACCGGTGCCGTCGCAGAGGAAGCAGTTGCCGCCACCGCCGCCGACCTCGGTGGTGCCGGTGCCCTGGCAGGTGCGGCAGCTGAGACCGGCGGTGCGGCCGGTGCCCGCGCAGATGCGGCAGACCGTGGTCACGTCGTGATTCCTTCCAAGCCGGGGCGCCCGGTAAATGGTAGTGCCCCGGCCCGCCGGACGGACCGCCCCGGAGCCGGGCACCCGCACCGGGCCCGGTGCGCGCCGCCGGACCGGGCCCCCGGCGCCTCAGCCCGGGAGGCCGTCGCGGATCCGGCGGGAGACGGTGACCTGCTGGAGGTCGAGCAGCCCGGGCGGCTCGGCCAGGCCCGGGCCGCCGGCGTGCACCCACTCGGCTATCTCCTCGACCATGTCGTCCGCCAGCACCCAGCCCAGCCAGACCGGGCGGCCGCCGGCCGCGCGGCCCTCGCTGGAGGGGCCGACCACCACGACGTTGGAGTGCGCGCACGCGTCCAGGCACTTGACCGCGCGGACTTTGCCCGCTCCACCGACGGCCTCGCGCAGCCGCTCGTACTGGCCCGCGTGGTCGACGCCCGGGTGCTTCTCCTGGGTGCCGCAGCAGCAGCCCCGGCAGACGGTGACGGTCACCGGGGCCGCGGGCCCCTTCCCGCCACCGCGCTCGCGGTCTCGACGGCTCATCGGCTCAGCGCTCCTCATGGTTCCCGGCCCCGGCGCCCGGGGCTTCCTGGTGGAGGGCCCGCAGCCACGCCCGTTCGCGCAGCAGCCGCAGGCCGTTGAGGCCGACGATCACGGTGGAGCCCTCGTGCCCGGCGACACCGAGCGGCAGTGGCAGCGTACCGGCCAGGTCCCAGACCACCAGGACGGTGATGAACGCCCCGGCGATCGCCAGGTTCTGCACGACCAGCCGGCGGGCCCGCCGGGAGAGCGCCACCACGGCCGCCACCGCAGTCAGTTCGTCGCGCACCACCACCGCGTCCGCGGTCTCCAGGGCGAGGTCGGACCCGGCCCGGCCCATCGCGACCCCGCTGTGCGCGGCGGCCAGCGCGGGGGCGTCGTTGACGCCGTCCCCGACCATCAGCACCCGGTGCCCGCCGTCGGCCAGTTCGCGGACCGCCGCCACCTTGTCCTGGGGCAGCAGCGCGCCCCGGACGTCGGTCAGACCGACCTCCCGGGCGAGGTGCTCGGCGGCGAGCCGGTTGTCGCCGGTGAGCAGCACCGGCGGGCGGCCGGTGAGCGCGGCCAGGCCCCGGACGGCGGCCGCGGCCTGTTCGCGCGGGCGGTCGGCGAGGCCGAGCACGCCGACCGGCTCCCCGTCGCGCAGCACCAGGACAGCGGTGCGGCCGGCCGCCTCCAGCTCGGCGACCGCGGGGTGCCCGCGGTACGGACCGGGGGCGCCCACCGCGACCACCGCGCCGCCGACCACGGCCCGCACGCCGATCCCCGGGGTGGCGGTGAAGTCGGTGGCCGCGGGCGGCACCAGGCCGCGCTCGCGGGCGGCGGCGACCACCGCCCGGGCCAGCGGGTGCTCGCTGGGGTGCTCGGCGGCGGCCGCGAGGGAGAGCAGCTCGGCCTCGGTGACGCCCAGCGGGCGCAGCTCGACGACCTTCGGCGTGCCCTCGGTGAGGGTGCCGGTCTTGTCCAGGGCGACGGTGTCCACCTGGCCGAGCCGCTCCATCACCACGGCGGACTTGACCAGCACGCCGTGCCGGCCGGCGTTGGCGATGGCGGAGAGCAGCGGCGGCATGGTGGCCAGCACCACGGCGCACGGCGAGGCGACGATCATGAACGTCATGGCGCGCAGCAGGGTGGCGGTCAGCTCCGCGCCGAGGGCGAGCGGGACGGCGAAGAGCAGCAGGGTGGCGGCCACCAGAGCGGCGGCGTAGCGCTGTTCGACCTTCTCGACGAAGAGCTGGGTGGGCGCCTTGGTCTCGGAGGCCTCCTGCACCATGGCGACGATCCGGGCGATCACGGAGTCGGCGGCGTCCCGTTCGACCCGGATCCGCAGCGCGCCGCCGCCGTTGAGGGTGCCCGCGTACACCTCGTCGCCGACGGACCGGGCGGCGGGCAGCGGTTCGCCGGTGATGGTGGCCTGGTCGACCTCGCTGCTGCCGTCGAGGACCCGGCCGTCGGCGCCGATCCGCTCGCCGGGGCGGACCAGCACGGTGTCGCCGACGGCGAGTGCGGCGGTGGGGACGGTCTCCTCCCGGCCGTCGGCGGTGAGCCGGCAGGCCGTGGCGGGGGCGAGGTCGAGCAGGCCCCGGACGGAGTCGGCGGTGCGGGCGGTGGCCAGCGCCTCCAGGGCGCCGCTGGTCGCGAAGATCACGATCAGCAGGGCGCCGTCCAGCGGCTGGCCGATGGCCGCGGCGCCGAGGGCGGCGACCACCATCAGCAGGTCGACGTCCAGGGTCCGCTCGCGCAGCGCCCGCAGCCCGGCCAGGGCGGGCTCCCAGCCGCCGGCCAGGTACGCGGCCGCGTACAGCGCACCGGACGCCCATCCGGGGCCGTCGAGCAACCGCACGGCGAGGGCGGCCAGGAAGGCCGCGGTGGCGGCGGCCGCCCAGCGTGCCTCGGGCAGCGCGAGCACCCGGGTGCGGCGCGGGGGCGCCGTCGCGGGGGCGGTGGGGACCGGCGGTCGGGTGAGCACGGTGGCGGACATGTCCGCCACGATACAGGAACATATGAACACACTTTCATTCGTCCCTGCGGGCCGGGCCCCGCCGGAGCCCCGCCCCGTAGGATGCCCCCATGGGACACGCAGCCGCCGAGAACGCCGTGCCGCAGATGCGCCTGGACGCGTCGAACGCGGCCAAGGTGGCGAACACCCTCCAGGCCCTGGCCACCCCCTCCCGCCTGCTGATACTCGCCCAGCTGCGGGAGGGCCCGCGGGCCGCCACCGAACTCGCCGACGCCGTCGGCATGGAGCAGTCCGCCTGCTCCCACCAGCTCCGCCTGCTGCGCAACCTCGGCCTGGTCGTCGGCGAGCGCCGCGGCCGCTCGGTGGTCTACTCCCTCCACGACGACCACGTCGCCGCACTCCTCGACCACGCCGTCTACCACGTCGACCACCTGCGCCTCGGCGTCACCGACGACCGGTAGGGCTCACTCCGGAGCCCCGCGGCTCAGGGCATCCGCCACTGCTGGTAGGCGTTGCCCGGCGTGCAGGCGGTCATGGTGACCTGCCTGCCCGCGCCGTTGTCGGTCAGGCAGGTCGACCCCATGTAGTCCTTGAGGTAGTAGACGCCCTGGGCGCCCGCGCCGACCACCGACCAGTTGGCCATGAAGCTGAACCCCGGTGAGAGCAGCACCTTCTGACTCGACGTGTTCGAGAAGTCGGTGTCCTGGACGAGGGCCGGCCCGCTCAGGCCGCACGCGTGGATCTCGTACCAGCCGCCCGGGTTCGGGTCCGAGCGCACCCAGCCGTAGGCGGTCGTCCCGCCCGCCACGACGGCGCCGCCCGGCGACGGGCCGGCGGCGGCCAGGCCGAGCTTCTGGCCGTCGGCCACGTTGACGATGTCGCCCCACCGGCTGCCGCCGCACCCCGCGGGCACGGTCGGCGCCGACGGCTTGGACTCCGGCGGCTTGGGAGCCTCGGGGCTGGGCGCCGGCTGGTTCGGCGCGGATGCCGACGGGGCGGGCTGTTGGGGTGCGGGGGCCTGCGGCGCGGGCTGGTTCGGCGCGGGAGCCGCCCCACCGCCCCCACCGCTGCCGCTGCCGCCCGTCTTCGGCGAGGTGCCGCCCGACCCACCGGAGGACCCCCCGGAGGACCCGCCGGCCGACCCCGTGCCGCCGGCCGCCGAGCCGCCGCCCGGCTTCGGTGCCGCGCCCGGCGCCGGGACCTCCGGCGCGCCGCCGGCGGGCGGCACGGGCGCTCCGCCGGCCTCGGGCTCCGCGGCCGGCGGAGCGCCCGGCGTGGGCTCCGCGCCCGGCGCCGGCGTGGCCGGGAGCTCCCCGGTCGGCGACGCGCTCGCCGCCGGGCTGTCGGTGAGCGGGCCGGCGGACACCGACACCGCCGGCTGCGCACCGGGCTGTTGCGTCTGCGTCTGCGTGTGGAACGGGCCCCGCTCCACCAGCACGACCGTGGCCGCGCCACCGGTGATGACCACCGGGATGATGACGGGCACCAGGAGGCGGCGCCACCGCCGGCCCGCACCGGGCTCGGCGCCGGTCCGGCGTGCCACCCGGGCGACCTCGGCCGCCGGGGCGCCGGCCGCCGGGGTCCCGGGCACGGCGGGCGGGACGGGACGCACCACCGCAGCTACCGGCGCCGACCTGTCGCCGACCGCCTCCCGTGCCGCGGCCGCCATCGCGGCGGCGTCGGCGAACCGGTCCCCCGGCTGCTTGGCCAGCGCCCGGGCGACGAACTCCCGCACGGCCGGCGCGAACTCACCGGGCAGCTCCGGCGCCGGCTGCTGGACGTGCTTGAGCGCCACCTCGACCACGCTCTCGCCGGTGAACGGCGGCGTGCCGGTCAGCAGTTCGTAGCAGACCACGCCGAGCGAGTAGAGGTCCGAGGCCGGCGTGACTCCGCCGCCGCCGGCCTGCTCCGGGGCCATGTACAGGGCGGTGCCGACCACCACGTTGGTCGCCGTGAGCGTGGTGCTCACCAGCGCCCGCGCGATGCCGAAGTCCGTCACCGTCACCCGGCCGTCGTCCCCCAGCATCAGGTTGGACGGCTTGACGTCCCGGTGCACGATCTCCTGCTGGTGGGCGGCGTGCAAGGCGTCGAGCGCCCTGGCGAGCAGGCTCAGCGCCCGCTCGGGCGGCATCGGTCCGTCCTCGGCGAGGGCCTTGTCCAGCGGCCGCCCCTCGACGAGCTCCATCACGATGTAGGCGATCCGCTCGCCCTCGGCGCCATGCCCGGCGTCGCCGCCCTGCTCCCCGTAGTCGTGGACCTCCACGATGCCCGGGTGGCTGATCGCCGCGAGCAGTTGGGCCTCGCGCCGGAACCGCGACGCGAACGTCCCCTCCTCCAGCAGTCCCGCGTGCAGGACCTTGACGGCGACCTGCCGCTCCAGCACCCGGTCGTCGGCGCGCCAGACGGCGCCCATGCCGCCGCCACCGATCCACTCGGTCAGCGCGTACCGACCTCCGAGTACGGTCCCCCGACCATTCATGCCCCGCCCCTTCGCAGTGCCCCGCCCCAACGGGTCGTCACCAACACGTCCTGTGCTGCCACTACTCTCCCCCGCCCGCCGCGCCACCGGTACCGGTCGGACCCGGCCGTTCGGGCCGCGGCAAGCATCAGACGCTACCGGGCAGGGTCGGCACGGCCCCGCCCGGGGCCGGGTGGTGGCCGTCGAACGGCCGGTGACGGGCGCGCCGGAGCGGCCACCCGGGACCGACCGATCCGGCCCGGCTCCACGCCGGCCGCAGCGCGCTCCCGGGCCAACTCGACGGCGGTCCTGGCACGTTGAGGTGCGACGGACCCGCCCCCGCGGCGCCCGTTACGCCGTCGCGGCCGCCGCCGCCCGGCCCGCCGTGCGGCCGGAGAAGAGGCAGCCCCCGAGGAAGGTCCCCTCCAGCGAGCGGTAGCCGTGCACCCCGCCGCCGCCGAAGCCGGCCGCCTCGCCCGCCGCGTACACGCCCTCCAGCACCTCGCCGCCGGGCCGCAGCACCCGGGCGGAGAGGTCGGTCTCCAGCCCGCCGAGCGACTTGCGGGTCAGGATGCTCAGCCGGACGGCGATCAGCGGGGCGGCCGCCGGGTCGAGGATGCGGTGCGGCGCGGCCGTGCGGATCAGCTTGTCGCCCAGGTAGCGGCGGGCGCCGTGGATGGCGGTGACCTGGAGGTCCTTGGCGAACGGGTTGGCGAGCTGCCGGTCCCGGGCCTCGACGGTGCGGCGCAGCTCGTCCGGGTCGATCAGCGCCTCGCGCGTGCGGGCGTTCATGCCGCGGGCGAGGTCCGCCAGGTTGCCGGCGACCACGAAGTCGGGCCCGTGCCGCAGATGGGCGCGGACCGGGCCGGGGGCGCCGGGCAGCGCGCGGCCGAGCACGCCGCGCACCGAGCGGCCGGTGAGGTCGGGGTTCTGCTCGGAGCCGGAGAGGGTGAACTCCTTCTCGATGATCTTCTGGCTGAGCACGAACCAGGTGTGGTCGTGCCCGGTGGTCCGGAGGTGTTCGAGGGTGCCGAGGGTGTCGAAGCCGGGGAAGAGCGGGACGGGCAGCCGACGGCCGCGGGCGTCCAGCCAGAGCGAGGACGGGCCGGGCAGGATGCGGATGCCGTGCCGGGCCCAGATCGGGTCCCAGTTCTCGATGCCCTCGGTGTAGTGCCACATCCGGTCGCCGTTGATCAGGTTGCCGCCCGCCTCGCCGGTGATGCCGAGCATCAGGCCGTCGACGTGGGCGGGGACGCCGGAGAGCATCCGCTCGGGCGGGCTGCCGAGCCGGGCGGGCCAGGCCTTGCGGACCAGGTCGTGGTTGCCGCCGATGCCGCCCGAGGTGACGATCACGGCCTGCGCGCGGAGTTCGAACTGGCCGGCGACCTCGCGCGAACTGGCTTCGCCGCGCGCCGCGTTGCTGGGCACCAGCACCTCGCCGGCGACGGTGTCGGTGACCCCGGCGTGCGCGGAGAGGCCGGTGACGCGGTGGCGGAACCGCAGGTCGACCAGGCCGCGTTCGGCGGCGGCCCGGACCCGGCGGACGAAGGGTTCGAGCAGGCCGGGCCCGGTGCCCCAGGTGATGTGGAAGCGGGGGACGGAGTTGCCGGGTCCGTCGGCCAGCAGGCCGCCGCGCTCGGCCCAGCCGACGACCGGGAAGAACCGCACGCCCTGGGCGCGCAGCCAGGCCCGCTTCTCCCCCGCCGCGAAGTCGACGTAGGCCTCGGCCCAGCGGCGCGGCCAGGCGTCCTCGGCGCGGTCGAAGCCGGCGGTGCCCTGCCAGTCCTGGAGGGCGAGCGCGTGCGAGTCGCGGATCCGCATCCGGCGCTGCTCGGGCGAGTCGACCAGGAAGAGACCGCCGAAGGACCAGTGCGCCTGCCCGCCGAAGGAGGCCGCGGGCTCCTGGTCGAGCAGGATCACCCGGCGTCCGGCGTCGGCGAGTTCGGCGGTCGCGGCGAGGCCCGCGAGACCGGCTCCGATGACGATGACATCGGCGTCCAGGGCCATGCGCTCTCCTCCATCAGTGGTCCGGCGGTGCGGCCGGTGGTCCTGCGGTGCGGCGTTCGGGCGGTGCGGCGTGCGCCCGATACTGCGGCCTGCGGCGGGGCGCGTCAACCGGTGAGTAACAAGCTGCGGCAGCAATTCCGCTCCGGGGCGTTTCGGAAATACCTCCGATACACGGTGGAGCGTTATTCCGAAATGCTTCTGACGGGTTTTCGGGAATTTCCGCACCGGGCATGGACGCATTCGAAACCTGGCGGTAACTTACCTGTCAGTAGTAAAGCTGTGGCCCGGCTGGCGCGACCCCCCACTCGTTCTCTCTCCCCCAGGAGGAACCCGTGCTCAGCCCTGCCCGGAAACGCCGCACAACCCGGACTTCCCGGAAGCCCGCCCTGCTCGCCGCCGCCGCACTGGGCGCGGCCCTCGCCCTGACCTCCACCAGCGCGCAGGCCGCCACGCCCGCCCCCCGCCACTACGTCGCCCTCGGCGACTCCTACGCGGCCGGCGCCGGGGTGCCCGGCCAGTCGGCCGGCCTGTGCCTGCGCTCCGACCGCAACTACGGCCACCTGGTGGCGGCCGCCCTCAAGGCCACCGCCTACACCGACGTCACCTGCGCCGCCGCCAAGGTGAAGGCGATGACGCAGCCCCAGTACGACGCGTTCATCCGGGTCAACGACCCGCAGTTGGACGCCGTCACCGCCGACACCGACCTGGTGACCCTCGGCATCGGCGGCAACGACCTCGGCGCCACCGACCTCGGGCTCGGCGAACTGGTCGGGGTCTGCATCGCCGGCGCGGCGGTCAATCCGCTGGGCACGCCCTGCAAGGACGTCTTCCACCACGGCTACTGGGACTGGTCCAGCTGGTCCTGGCAGTACGGCAACGACGACCTGGCCGACCGGATCGCCGCCGCCCGGCCGCAGATCGCCGACACCCTGAAGCGCATCCACGCCAAGGCCCCCGGCGCCAGGGTCCTGCTGGTGGGCTACCCGTCCGTGCTGCCGGCCGACGGCTCCGAGTGCTTCCTGCGCCAGCCCGTCACGGCGGGGGACGTCGAGTACATGTACGGCGTGCTCGGTCAGTTGAACGCCATGCTCAGGTCCACCGCCGCCGCGGGCGGCGCCACCTACGTGGACACCGCCACCCCGACCGTCGGCCACGACGTCTGCTCGGACGACCGCTGGATCGAGGGCGCGCTGCCGGGCTCCCCGGCCGTCCCGTTCCACCCCAACGCCACCGGCGAGAAGGTGATGGCGGACGCCGTGCTCGCCGCCCTGAAGTAGCCGCGGGCGCGGGCGGGAACCCCGAGGGGGCGGCGACCGGACTCCGGTCGCCGCCCCCTCGGTCGTGCCGCGGGCCCTACGGCTTGATGCGGACCACCTGCGGGTCGTGGTCGCTCGCCTGGACGGCGAACTCGCTGTTGATGTGCACCACGTCGTACTTGGCGTACCCGACCTCGGGGCTGACCAGGACGTGGTCCAGCACCTGCGAGTTGCCCTGGTAGACGTAGGAGTACTGCTCCTTCTCCGGCAGCTCGTTCACCAGGTCGCGCAGCACGCCGTCCTTGGTCAGCGCGGCCAGCGCGGGCGAGAACTGGTAGTCGTTGAAGTCACCGAGCGAGACCACCTTGGCCTCCTTGTCGGCGGCCAGCAGCTTGGCGACGAAGGCCTGCTCGACCGTGGCCTGCTTGAGGCGCTGCACCTCGGAGCTGCGGGCCGGGGCCTGGAAGCGGCTGTCGATGCCCTGGTCGCCGCCCTTGCTGTTGAAGTGGTTGGCGATGACGAAGACCTTCTTGCCGCGGAAGGAGAACTGGCCCACCAGCGGCTTGCGGCTGTTCACCCAGGCCTCGTCGGCCGGGGCGATCCGGCCGGGCGAGGCGGTCAGCGCGGCGGCCGCGCCGGTGCCGGCCACGTCCACCGCGGCGGTGGCGCTGCCGCCGGCGATGTCGGTGAAGGAGACCCGCTGCGGGTTGAAGAGGAAGACCTGGCGGATGTTGCCGCCGGGCTCGCCGCCGTCCTTGCCGTCCTCCGGGTCGATCGAGCGCCAGTCGTACGCCGGACCGCCGGCCGCCTTGATGGCGGCGACGAACTTGGCCACGGTCTGGCTCGCGTCCACCGTGCCGTCGCTCTTGGCGCCGTTGTTGTCCTGGATCTCCTCCAGGGCGAGGACGTCGGGCGAGCGCAGGTTGGTGACCACGGCCTGGGCCAGCTCGGCGAACTTGGCGTCCGGGTTGCCGGGCGCCAGGTTCTCCACGTTGTAGGTGGCGATGGTCAGCTCGCGGTCGGCCGGCTGCGCGGTCACCTCGCGGGCCAGGTGGTTGTCCTGGCGCGCGCCGAGGGTGCCGGCGACCAGGGTGTAACCGCCGAAGCTGTTGTAGTCCAGCGGGCCGTCGGTGGTGCCGGTCAGCACGTCGCCGACGTTGGCGACCGGGAACGGCTGCTGGGCGGCCGGCGCCTGCTGCTGCACCATCAGGCGGCCGACGTTCGGCTCCTCGTACGACTCGTACAGCACGCCGCCGCGCCGGCTCTTCTGGTCCTGCTTGTCGGCCGCGACCCAGAGCTCGTTGTACTTGTCGGTCGCCTGGATCACCCGGACGTCCTTGACCTGGACGCGCATGCCCTCCAGCGACTCGTAGAAGTCGAGGGTGTACTTCTCCGGCTGGAGCGGCAGGGACTCGACGGTGCCGCCGGCCGGGGCCTGCGGGGTGTAGGTGCCGGGGATGTTGCGGGTGTCGACCTCGACCGCGGCCGGCAGCGGGTTGCCCGAGGAGAGCACGGTGACGGCCGGGCCGGTGAGCTGGGTGAGCGACTGCGAGCCGCCGTTGAAGTTCGGGTAGTACTCCGTCACCTTGCCGGTGACCAGCACCGAGTCGCCGACCTTGACGGTCGGGTTGGCGCTGCCGGTGTAGACGAAGACGCCCTCGCTGGTGGCCGGGTCGGCGTCCGGGTTCGGGTCCTGGATCCAGAAGCCCTTGGAGCCGTAGCCGCGCACGCCGGTGACGATGCCGGGCACGCCCGCGACCGTCTTGCCGGTCCGGCTCGACAGCCGGGTGGTGCCCTGGATGTCGTGGATCCGGACGGTGCCCGGCTCGGTCGGGCCGGTCGGGGTGGAGCCCTCGGCGACCTCGCCCTTGCTGTTGGTCGGGCTCGGGGCGCCGGCGGCGAGGTCCGCCGCGTTGTCGTCGGTGTCCGCGAGGCCCGCCTTGCGGGCCACCGAGGCGGTGTTGGAGGCACCGGCGGCGGCGGCCGAGCCCTCGTGGACGACGGCGGTGCCGAAGCCGACCAGGTCCCGCACGCGCGGGTCGGCGGCGCAGTCGGCGGCGGTCCTGCAGGTCAGCGGGTCGGTGCCGCGGACCAGTGCGACGGTGCCGCTGGTGCCCGACAGGGCCAGCGAGCCGGCCGCGTCCGGGGTGGGCAGGTCGACCGTGCCGGCCGCGCCGGCCGCCTCGGCGACCAGGTAGCGGGTGCCGGGGGCGATCGCACCGGTCAGCGGGGTGACGCCCCACTGGGAGTTCGCGCCGGGCGTGCCGGATATGTACTGCACGCTCCAGCCGTCCAGGCCGAAGGCGGCGCCGCCCTTGTTGGCCAGCTCGATGAAGTCGTTCTTCAGCGTGGCACCCGAGTTGCCACCGCCGCCGTACACCTCGGCGATCACCGCGTCGGCCGAGGGCGCGGCCACCGCGGCCGGCAGCGGGACGAGCACCAGCGAGGCGGCCAGGCCGGCCGGAAGGAGGGTCGCGCGGAGCAGGGTGCGGCGCGACCGCGGGCGGGAAGCGGGGGAGGTGGTCACCTGGACGGGACTCCTTGGTTCGTCGTGGCGCGCAGCGGCACGGCAACGGGGGTGGCACGAGTGGCCCGGCAGTCGTGGGGCTGCCGGGACGTGAGGGTGGGTCAGACGGGCGCGAGTGCGCTACCCGCGTAGAGGCGCGGGCCCGGGGATCCTGGACGGCCCCCCGCAGCGCCTTAAGATACGCGCGTAGAAAATGACGCGACAAGACCTCGGCGGTGAACAATCGAGACCGTCGGCGAGATCACACCCGAAGCTGTGACGCGCGCGACAGGTTGGGCGCCCGGCGGGGTCCCGCCGCCGCCCTGACGGTCACTCCCGGGGAAGGGGATGCTTGTCCCGGCACCGCCGGACCGCCCCGCCGGACCGTCACGGCGGGGGCCGCCCGCCGCCCGACCGCCGCGGCCGCGACCCCCGCTACAGCCAGCCGCGCTGAGCGGCCTTCAGGCCCGCCTCGAACCGGCTGCCCGCGTCCAGCCGCTCCATCAGCGCGGCCATCTGCCGGCGCACCGTCCGTACCGATACCCCGAGCCGTTTGGCCGCCGCGTCGTCGGTGAGCCCCGTGGAGAGCAGCCGCAGCAGCTCCCGCTCACCGGCGCTCAGGCCCGTTCCGGCGTCCTCGGCCCGGTGGGTGCCGAGCGGGACGGCCGTCTCCCAGGTCTGCTCGAAGAGCGCGACCAGCGAGGCGACGATGCCCGGCTCCTCGGTGCACAGGGCGCCGAGCCGGGTGTTCTCCGGGTCGATCGGCACCACGGCGGTGGAGCGGTCGAAGACCAGCATCCGGGGCGGCAGCACCGGCGCGGTGCGCACCCGCCCGCCGAGGCCGGTCATCCACTGCGCGTACCCGAGGGTCTCCGGGTCGTTGCGGACGCTGTCCTGGTAGATGGTGCGCAGGCTCACCCCGCGCACCAGGGCGTCCTCGTCCAGCGGCCGGGAGGCGGCCAGGCTGGCCGCGGACTGCGCGCCGCCGGGCATCACCGCGAGGCACTCGGAGGTCAGCCGGGCCGTCAGCACCTCCAGCTTGGCCTGGATGGCGTCCAGGCCGACCAGCCGCTCGCCGCCGTCCACCAGGGTGCTGGCGCGCAGCGTCGCGTACTCGGCCACGGCCCGCGCCACGGCCGCCTTGGAGACGGCCAGCTCCTGCTGGCGCCGGGCGAGGTCCTCCTCCTGACGGCGCAGCAGGAGCTCCAGTCCGCGTTCCGGGCTGACCGGCCAGAACGCCCCGGGGCGGTCCCGCGAGGCGCGCAGCAGGGTGAGGTCGGCGAGCCGGTCGAGTGCCTCCCGGACGGCGCGTTCGGGCAGCCGGAGCCGCTGGCACAGCTCGACCACGCCACCCTCGGGGTCGGCCAGCATCTCGCGGTAGACGGCCTCCGCGGTGGTGTCGAGGCCCAGCAGTTCCAGCACTTCAATGACCCCTGCTCGTCGCAATGGGATTATCGGGCGATCTGCGGCTCGATCCTTGCGCCGTGGCACCGGCGTCACAAGGCATGATCCGGTCAAGCGACTCGGGTGTACGCCGGTCCCTTGCGGGGAACCACGCCGACAGCCCCGCCGGAACGGTACCGGGGGTGTCGCCCGAGGGGCACCGGCAGCGGCCCTGGCGAGCGGTACCGCCACCGCGCCCACGGCCCCGCCGGCGGACCGGCCGACGGGGCGGGCCGGCCGGTGGGCGCATCCGCGGGAATTTCGCCAGGAGGTTGCAGCTTGCTGCCTGGCCTGTTGCTGCCCGCCGCCGCCCCTCCCGCCCGGGGGCCGCCACCGGGGAGGATTCCCCGTGCGTGCACCCTCCCCCGCGCTCCAACGCCCCGCGCTCGCACACCTCCCCCGCGCTCTGCCCCTTCGCGCCCTGAACCACTGTGCTCAGAACAGGAACCGCCGTGCCCAAGACCGTCCGGCTGCTCGCCGCCGCCGCCCTCGCACTCTCCCTCGCCGGTGTCTCCGCGCCCGCCTTCGCCGCCCAGCCGGCCGCCGCCACCGCCGTCACCGCCGGCGTGGCCGCCGACACCGGCATCGGCTGGGACCACCCGTTGCCCGCGGCGATCGGCTGGGACACCACCCCCACCGGGAACCCGGGCATCGGCTGGGACTGACCCTTCGGTGTTCCCCGTCCACCTGACCCTCCTGGACGTCTCCGCCGCGCCGACGGGCGAGGCGGGGGCCGCCGACGTCCAGGCAGCTGTGTGGGGGTGCGCGGGGCCGGGCGACGGTCTGGAGCACGTGCGCGCCTGCGCCGTCCCGGGGGGTGTGGGACTGGTGCTGTACGTCCGCGCGCCGGACCAGGGCGTGGCCGAGCTGCGGGCGCTGTCCCTGCTCGACCGCACCCTGGCGGCCGGCCCGACCGGCCGCTTCGCGCCCGCGATGCCCTGACGGCACCGCCGGCGCCGCTTTCCGGCCTTCCGTAGGGGTTTCCACCGATCCCCATCCCTCGGAAATTTGGCCGATTTCGAGCGCTCGCCGCTCCGACCGGGTGCCCGGCACCCGCGCGCCGTCCCCCGGGGCGCGCCGGCCGGCCGGTCCGGGCGGGCCGCGGGCGAGCGCCGGGCAGGCTCCGAGCGGAGCCGGGACGATGCGGACGGACACAGACGGACAGACAGACGGACCGACGAGACGGCGGGCCGGTCCGGGGGAGAACCCCGGACCGGCCCGCCGTTCGCGCGCTCCGGGCGGCCGGCGCCGACCGCCCACCCGCGGAGCCCCGCCGCTACTCGGCCTTCTCCGCCGCGCTCGCCAGGCCGGCCGACCACTTCTCCTCGACCCGGCCGAGCTTCCAGTAGGCGATCGCCGCCGCCCAGGTGAGCACGAAGAGGCCGACGATGGCGTAGCCGACGAAGTTGAGGTCCAGCTCACCGATCCAGGCGACCGGCCCGCTGGTGATGTCCAGCTTCTCGCCGAGCAGCCCGATCAGCTCGATCGAGCCGATGACCAGCGCGACCAGGACGGAGAGGCCGGTGACGGTCAGGTTGTAGTAGATCTTGCGGACCGGCTTCGAGAACGCCCACTCGTAGGCGAAGTTCATGAACGAGCCGTCGATGGTGTCCAGCAGGCTCATCCCCGCCGCGAACAGCACCGGCAGCACCAGCAGCGCGTACCAGGGCAGCTGGAACGCGGCCGCGCCGCCCGCCAGGACCAGCAGCGAGACCTCGGTCGCGGTGTCGAAGCCGAGGCCGAACAGCAGGCCGACCGGGTACATGTGCCAGGGCTTGGTGACGGCCCTGGTCACCCGGCCCAGGATGCGGTTCATGAAGCCGCGCTTGTCGAGCTGCTGCTCCAGCTCGGCCTCGTCGAACTCGCCCTCGCGCATCTTGCGGAAGACCTTCAGGATGCCGTTGAAGGCACCGAGGTTGATCAGGCCGATGAGCAGCAGGAACGTCCCGGAGACGGAGACGCCGATCAGGCCGGTCGTGTCGTGCAGGGTGGAGTCGTCGGACTCGACCTGGCCGGCCAGCGACTGGATGCCGAAGGCGAGCAGCGCGCAGAGGCCGAAGACGATCGAGGAGTGCCCCAGCGAGAACCAGAAGCCGACCGAGAGCGGCCGCTTGCCCTGGCCCATCAGCTTGCGGGTGGTGTTGTCGATGGCCGCGATGTGGTCCGCGTCGAAGGCGTGCCGCATGCCGAGGGTGTAGGCGGTGAGGCCCATCCCGGCGCCGAACACCTGCCCGCCGACGTCGTAGTGCTCGGGTGCGATGACCGCGAGGAGGGTGAACCAGCCGATCACGTGCAGCGCGAGGATGAAGCCGCCCATGCCGGCCAGGCGGATCCACTCCTCACGGGTGAGCCGGTCGCGCCATCTGACGGCGGTGGCACCTGCGGCGGGGCTGGACATCGTGTCGTCCTTTCGGGGGAGCGGGCGGAGCTGGGCCATCTTTCCCTCGGCGAGGAAGTACTTGCAAGTCATACGCAAGTACTGGTCCGGGGCGGTCGGGACGTGACGGCGCGCGGAGGGCGCATTCCGGAAGCGCTCCGGTCCTCCCAAAGATCGCCATGTACCGTACAAATACCCGTAACCTCCGGAGGCTTTCACCGGGCGGCCCGCGCGCGGATACTCGGATCTACGCGCGAATACTCGGGCGCCGAAACCTCAACTCCCCACGGAGGAACGGCACATGATCCGCATGAGAACGGCTGCCGCCCTGGTCGCCCCGGCCCTCCTCGCGGCCGGCCTCTCCGGCCTGGCCCCCACCGCCTCGGCCTCCCCCACCGCCCGCACCGCGGCCGGCACCGCAGCCGCCCCCACCGCGGCCACCGCCGCCGCCCCCCACCGGGTGCTGTTCGACAACACCAAGGCCGAGACCGCCGGCAACGCCGACTGGATCATCTCCACCAGCCAGCCCGACCCGCTGGCCCAGAACGCCAGCCCCAGCACCGAGAAGAGCTGGACGGGCGCGCTCTCCGCCTGGGGCGTCGCCCTGCAGAAGACCGGCCAGTACAGCCTCAAGACCCTCCCGGCCGGCTCCACCATCAGCTACGGCACCGGGGCCGCGCTCGACCTCGCCAACTTCGACACCTTCGTGGTGCCCGAGCCGAACATCCGCTTCAGCGCCGCCGAGAAGGCCGCCCTGATCCGCTTCGTGCAGAACGGCGGCGGGCTCTTCCTGATCTCCGACCACAACCAGAGCGACCGCAACAACGACGGCTGGGACTCCCCCGCCGTCATCAACGACCTGCTCACCAACAACGGGGTGGACAACAACGACCCCTTCGGCTTCAGCGTCGACGTCAAGAACATCTCCACCGACAACCCGCGCGCCGTCAACGACCCCGCCGACCCCGTCCTGCACGGCGCCTTCGGCACCGTCACCGGCTCGATCCTGCGCTCCGGCACCACCTTCACCCTGAAGCCCGCCGACAACCCCTCCGTCAAGGGCCTGCTCTACCGGACCGGCTACAGCGGCACCACCGGCGCCTTCTTCGTGACCAGCGGCTACGGCAGCGGCCGGGTCGCGATCTGGGGCGACAGCTCCCCGGCC
The DNA here is from genome assembly GCF_055564815.1 of Kitasatospora sp. NPDC028961. Lineage (NCBI taxonomy): Bacteria > Bacillati > Actinomycetota > Actinomycetes > Kitasatosporales > Streptomycetaceae > Kitasatospora > Kitasatospora sp. NPDC028961. Next base: position 110,753 of record NZ_JBVHVO010000002.1, read on the forward strand.
GACGACGGCACCGGGCAGTCCGGCAACACCCTCTTCGACGGCTGGAACGACCCGGCCGGCACCAACGCCGCCCTCGCCCTCAACGCCACCGCCTGGCTCAGCAAGGCCTGACGCCCCCGTCGCGCCCCGCCGGGGCCCGCTCACCAGGACAGTGCCGGCATCCTCCCCTAGGGTCGGACTGCTGACGCCTGCGGCGCGGGCGGGCTCCGGCCCGCCCCGCACCGTGGCCCGCCGAGCGGGCCCCCCGCCACCGGGGCCCCGCCGAACCGGGACTCGATGGGAGCGGCCATGCCCTCGTACTCCTACCGCACCGTCCGCGAGGACGTCCGCGTCCCGCTGCCCGACGGCACCGAGCTGTACGCGCGGCTCTGGCGCCCGGTGACCGACGGCCCCGTCCCCGTGGTGCTGGAGTACTCCGGCGGGCGCCTCACCGACTGGACGGCCGCCGACGACGCCCGCCGCCACCCCTGGTACGCCGGCCACGGCTACGCCGCCGTCCGGGTCGACGCCCGCGGCCACGGCAACTCCGGCGGCCGGCCCGACGACGGGGCCGGCGACCAGGACCTCACCGACGGCGCCGACCTGCTGCGCCGGCTCGCCGCCGAACCCTGGTGCACCGGCCGGATCGGACTGCTCGGCAGCGGAGCGGCCGGCACCGGCGCCCTGCGGCTGGCCGCCCGCGCCCCGGACGCCGTGCACGCCGTGGTCACCGCCTGCCCCGACGGCGGCCACCGCCTCGGCGGCGCCGCCCTCGCCGCCGACCTGCACACCCGCGCCGGCGCCCGGCTCGCCGACGCGGCCCGCCCGCCGGACCCGCAGTACGTCGGCGACGACTGGCGGGCGATGTGGCGGGAGCGGCTCGAAGCCCTGGAGCCGGACCTCCCCGCCCGGCTCGCCGCCGGCTGGGGCGAGCCGCCGGCCACCGCCGCCGTCCCCACCCTCGCCGTCGCCGGCTGGGGCGACCCGTCCTGCGCCGCGGTCCTGCGCCTGCTCGCCGCCGGTACCGCCGCCGTCCCCGTCCGCGCCCTGCTCGGCCCCTGGCCGCACGGCCTGCCGGACGACGCCCTGTCCGAGACGCTGCGCTGGTGGGACCACTGGCTCAGGGGCGCCGACACCGGCGCGCTCCGGACGCCCGCCCTGCGCAGCTGGACCGGCGACCGCTGGACCGCCGACGACCCCTGGCCCTCGCCCGACGTCCGCACCGTCCGCTACGGCCTCGACGGCCCGCTGCGCACCGCCGGCACCGCCTCCGACGACCGCTACGTCCACGTCCGCTCCCCGCAGCACACCGGCCTCAACGCCGGCGCGTACGTCCCGCTCGGCCGCCCCGCCGACCGGCCGCCGGACCAGCGGGAGGAGGACGGACGCTCGGTCTGCTTCGACTCGCTGCCGCTGCCCGAACCGCTCGAACTGCTCGGCGCCCCGTCCCTGCGGCTGCGCCTGCGCCCCCCGGCCGAGGCCGGACCGGTGATCGCCCGCCTCTGCGCCGTCGCCCCCGACGGCACCTCCACCCTGCTCACCCGGGGCGCCCGCCTCGCCACCCCGCCCGCGCCGGACATCACCGTCGAGCTCGCCCCCGCCGGGCTCACCGTCCCACCCGGCCACCGGCTCCGGCTCGCCCTCTCCTCCACCTACTGGCCGTGGCTCTGGCCCGACCCCGAGCCCGCCGGCTTCGGACTCGACCCCTCCCACAGCGCCCTGACCCTCCCCGTGCGCCACCTCGCCGCCGACGCCGGCGCCGCTCCCGTCGTCCTCGCCTCCCCCACCCTCCCGCTGCCACCGCCCGTCCACGTCACCGAACCGCTCACCGCCCGCCCCGAACGCCTCACCGTCCACGACATCGCCCGCCACGAGTGGCGCACCGAACTCTCCCCCGCCACCGACGGCACCCGCACCCACCCCGACGGCCTGGTCCGCGACGAGCACACCGTCACCGCCTACCGGATCCTCACCGCCGCCCCCACCAGCGCCCAGGCCCGCAGCGACCGCGCCGTCCGCCTCGAACGCCCCGCCATCGGCTGGGACATCACCCTCCGGACCCGCACCGAACTCCGCTGCACCCCCACCCACTTCCTCACCCGCACCCAGCTCACCGCCCTCGAAGCCGGCGACATCGTCTTCACCCGCGAGTGGCAGCAGCAGATCCCCCGCACCGCACCGTGACCACCCCACGGGGCGGACATCCGAGCTACTGTGGATGTCATGACTGCGGCCTACGAAGAGGTGCCCTTCAGCGAGCTGCTCCACCGGCCCGCCGCCACCACCAGCAGACTCGACGCGGTCCGGGCGCTGAGACTGCGCCGCCGGGACGCCGGGGACCTCGCCCTGATGCGCGTCGACCAGCTGGAGCAGGACGCCACCGTCGTCGACTTCACCGCACGCCTGCTGACCGGGCTGGTGCGGACGGAGAACATCACCGCCCTGCGCGCGGCCCTCCCCGAGGCCCTGCCCTGGGTGACCTTCCTTCCCGATGAGGACGTGGACACGCTCCTCGGCGAGCTGGTCGACATCGCGCGCGGCGCGGTCGCCCTGGACAACCTCGCCCCGATCGCCCTCCTGCTCACCCAGTGGCGCCACACCGCGGAGGTCTATGCGGATCCCGCCCTGCACGCCCTCCTCACCCGCGAGCCGGAGGGCGACCTCGGCCCCGTCCCCACCCCGGCGGGAACCGAGTGAGCCCCAAGCGCGGCGACCGGGCGGCAGCGCCCCCGGTCGACGGCGAGTACGATCTCCGCTTCGCCAACTCCGAGGCGGCCGAGGGCTGGGAGCTCTTGTCCCGACAGGCTCCCGGAAATCTGCGGCGCGCCTTCGAGAGAATCCGCGCGGCCCCACGGGCCAGCGATCAGCCCCACCGTCAGCACCGCCTCAAGGGAGCGCTCGGAAGCGGCGACTTCAAGGGCGAGCAACTCGAACGCTGGCAGTACGAAGTCACCGGCGGCGGACGCATCTGGTACCTCGTCGACGTGGCCGCTCGAACGGCCTGGATCACGTACGCCGGCTCCGGCCACCCCAGGGCGACCGACTGAGGGCCACCGCCGGGCCGGCCACCACTGTGGCCCGCGCCGCCGGCCCCGGTGCGGCGGCGGCGCGGGGGCGGGGTCAGGACCGCCAGACGGGGTCGGTGACGATCGCCTTCAGCTGGTCGAGGCTCAGTGCGGGGGTGCCGGGCCGGGCGGTGTAGCCGTTCTCGCCGTTCTGCTCGTAGAGCAACACCTGGCGGCCGTCCGGGTAGTACACCGCGGCCGCCCAGTGCAGGACCGGATCGACGGCGGTCTTGCCGTTCCCGAACCGGTTGACCACCACCAGCGTCCCGTCGGCCAGGATCTCGCGGACCTCCAGCGGGGTCGGCGGACCGGACAGCGCCAACGCGCGGTCCTCCCGCCCCCGCGCGCCGGGCGGCCCCGTGTGCACCGTCAGCAGGCTGGTCCGCTCCTCGGCGGTCACCAGGAGGTTGGCACTGTCCCCGCCCGGCACCGGGGTCTGCGTGGTACCCGGCGGCAGCAGTGGCACCAGCCGGGCGAGCACGTCGGCCGCCGACGGGGTCGGGTCGCCGGTCGGCGTGGCCGACGGGCCGGGTGGCACCGGCGGGTTGGCCCGGGCCGGCAGCGCGTCGACGACCCGCTGCCAGGCCGGCGAGGTCACCAGCGCGCGCAACTGCTCGGCGTCGAGCGGCGGTTCCTCCCGATTCGCCGCGGCGGGCTGGCCGTTGTGCTCGATGATCCGGATCCGGCGGCCGTCCGGCGCCGCCCAGGTCGCGCGCCACTCCCGTTGGGCCGGGTCGGTCCGGTCCCGGAACTTGTCGATCACCAGCACCGACCCGTCGGGACCGTCGGTCCGCTCGCAGGAGTCCTGCGGCGTGCTGAACGGATCCATGCAGACGGCGCCCGCCCCGGGGGCCAGCTCGGTGCGGTCGACGGTGTAGGAGATCATGCTGGCCCCCTTGCCGTCGTCGAAGAGGAACGTCCCGTCGGTCCGGTAGACGTCACCGTTGCCGCCGGCCACACCGGGCGTTCCCGCGTACATCACCTGGACCGAACCCGGCGGCAGCAGCCCGGAAACCAGCCGGGTCACCTCCTCCGAGGTCATCGGTGCCACCGGCACCGCGGGCAGGGCCGCGTGCGGTCCCTCGGCGCCCACCAGGAAGCCCCCGGTAGCCAGGAGCAGCACCGCCAGGCCACCGGCCACCAGCGCCCGCCGCCGGTTGCGCCACCGCCGGCCGCGCCGCTCCGCCCCGGCGGTGAGCGCGTGCAGCGCCGGCGTCGGTGCCAGGTCGGCCGCGCCGCGCAGCGAGCGGGCGAAGTCGGCCCCGAGGGCGTCCGTGAGCCCGTCCTCGAACTCGTCGTCAACTGGCATGGCGGACCCTCGCCTTCTCGGTGGTGGAGCCCGGCTCGCCCGGCCCCGGGCGGACGGCGGCGAAGTCGTCGCCGAGTCTGTCGCGCAGCCGGGCGAGCGCCCGACTGCTCCGGGAGCGCACGGCCGTACTGCTCAGGCGCAGTGCCGCCGCCGTCTCCTCGATGCTGCGGTCCTCCCAGAACCGCAGGACCAGGACGGCCCGGTCCGGGGCGGACAGCTCCCCGAGCGCCCGCAGCAGCGTCAGCCGCAGCGCCGGATCCGGGTCGTCGACGGCGATCTCGGGGACGGTGTCCACCACCCGCTCGGAGCTGCTGCGCCGGCGCCGGTGCGAGAGGAAGGTGTTGACCAGCACGGTCTGCGCGTAGCCGCTCGGGTTGTCGAGCCGGGCTATCCTGCGCCATTTCACGAAGATCCGGCCGAGCGCCTCCTGGACGAGGTCCTCGGCCAGGTGCGCGTCACCGCCGGTCAGCAGGAAGGCGGTGCGCAACAGCTGCCGCCCGCGTGAGGCGACGAAGTCCGGGAACTCGGACGGCGCCCCGTCGACCGGGGCGTCCGCACTCGGTTTTTGGTCCATGCCCTTCTAACGTCGCCGACCCACCGTCATGTGGCAACCGGTGTGCGGGCCGAGCCTCGTGTCCCCCATCACGGCGGTCACGGCCTCACCAGCCCTCTCCGCATCCCCGCATGGTGAACCCCGGCACCCGACGACACCAGAGAAGGGGGCACCTCCGGAAGGCCACTCTCACCACCCCAGAGCCGAGTGACATCAACACACATGGAAATGAAGGAACTTGGGCTGCATTCCAACCCCCCGGAACCGGCTTCGGGCGGTACCCTGGCTCACCCGCGGCGGGCGCGGGCGGCAGGGGGGACGTATGGGAGTCAGGAATCCGTCGATCGAGGAGCGGTACTCGATCGCGCTGGGGTGCCGGGTGAGCGTCGAGGCCGGGCTCACCGCCACGAGGGTCAACTGGAACATCGGCATCATCTCGGGCGAGGACCGCAAGCGCCCTCAACAGGGCAGCGCGGTGGCGTCGTTCACCTGCGATCGGTGCCGGCGGGCGTTCTGCGCCAGGGTCGAGAGCCGCCCCACGGCGCGCCGGAAGCGGTGGATCTACCTGGTGGTGGGGGCGGTGCTGCTGCTCTCGCTGGCGGTCGTCGTTCCGATGCTGGTCCAGCTGGGCGGGCAGACCGTGGACGAGAACGACCCGGACGCGACGGACGGCTTCGGGCTCCTGCTCCTGTGGGCCTTCCTCGCGTTCGTCTTCGGGCTGAGCTTCTTCCGGGTCGGCTGGTCCTACCCCGGCATCAACAAGTTCCGGCTGGTGGGCGCCAACGGCAAGCGCAGCGTCTGGGTGAAGGGGCACCGGCTGTTCTGACCCGCGAACGGCCGCCCGGTCGGGGACCGGGCGGCCGTGGGGACTACGGCGCAGGCGTCAGCTGGTCTGCAGCGCCGTGTCGTCGATCACGAAGCTGGTCTGCAGCGAGGCGTCCTCGGTGCCCGCGAACTTCACGGTGACCGTCTGGCCCGCGTAGGACGAGAGGTCGAAGGTCCGCAGCTGGTAGCCGGCCGCCGCGTCCACGTTGGAGTAGGTCTTCAGCGCGGTGCCGTTCACCGAGACGGTCAGCTTGTCGTACGCCGTCGAGCCGGTCTCCGCCGTGTCGATGTGCAGGTAGAAGCTCAGCGACGCCTTGCAGCCGGCCGGGACGGCCACCGCCTGCGAGAGGCTGTCCGAGTGGGCGGAGCCGTAGCCGTTCAGCCAGGACTTCCAGGTACCGCCGTGCGCGGCCTGCGAGGCGCTGTTGTCCACGACACCGCTGGACGCCGTCCAGGGCGCGGCGCTGCCGGTCTCGAAGCCCGCGTTGCCGAGCAGCTGCGCCGGGGTGCAGGTGCCGCCACCGCCGCCGGAGACCGTCCAGGTGAAGGCGGCGGTGCCGGTCTTGTTGGCGGCGTCCTTCGCGGTCACGGTCACGTTGTAGGTGCCCGCGGCCGTGGCGGTGCCGGTGATCTTGCCGCTGGAGCTGATCGACAGGCCGGTCGGCAGGCCGGTGGCCGTGAAGGTCAGCGGGGCGGTGCCGCCGGAGGCGGCGATCTGCAGGTTGACCGAGCCGTTCAGCGCGGTGCTCTGGCTGCCCGGGTTGGTCACCGAGACGCTGGTGCCGGCCGGCTTGGTGAGCAGGCAGCCGCCGACGTTGAGGTCGATGACCCGGCCGGTGCCGAGGCAGGTGGTGAACCAGTACGTCTCCTGGCCGTAGCTCTGGCCCTTGGTGGCCTTGGTGGTGCCGTCGGCCGCCACCTCGCACGGGTTGTTGAGGGTGCACATCTGGCCGTCGTCGTTGCCGGTGTTGTTGATGCCGACGATCTTCTTCGTGGCGGCGTCGACGATCGGCGAACCGGACGTGCCGTGCGTGGTGTTGCAGCCCGCGCTGTAGCGCAGCGAGTCGTGCCAGGTCCACTCGTCCTCGCGCAGGGTGTCGACGAACCCGTTGACCGAGCAGTTCCACACCTGCTTCCAGTACGACGAGGGTATGTACATCGCCGAGCCGTCGGCCGGGTGCGTGTCACTGATCGTCAGCGCCGTGGCGCTGAACTTCGAGGTGATGGACGCGAAGGTGTCGGTCAGCTGGTACAGGGCGACGTCGGTGCCGGTCATGGTCGCGTAGAGGACCTTGTCCGCCTGGACGGTGCCGAGCGAGTTGCCCGAGGAGCCGAGCAGCGTGCCGCTGCGGCTGGCGCTCTGGTTCTGGATGACCTGTCCGGCCGACGGCATCGTCGGCAGGCAGTGGCCGTTGGTGAGCATCAGGGCCCGGTCGGTGTCCACCGACGAGGGGTAACGGACCAGCGAGGCCGAGCAGTTGCTCAGCGCGATGGTGGACGTCAGATCGCCGGCCTGGACCGCCTGGGCGGGGGCGGCGGCGAGGGTCAGCCCACCCGCGACGACGGCGCTTGCGCCGACGAGGGCGGCAAGTCTCTTGAACATGCTTCTCCTTGTGGGGGATTGCGGGGCGTACGACCGGTCGCGGACGCCCGCGCCGCACGAAAGTGCCATGACCACCTCAACGGGTCAACCATGCCGACAGAACTCGCGCCACCGATTCCGCGCCGCTGCCACGGCCTTCGCCGCCCTACGCCCCATCACCCGAGGTCGCAGCACGCGCCCCGCCCCAAACCTGCTACTCGGGAGGCAGGTTCGAGATGTGCACCACATGTCCGCGGCGCCGCCCGCGAGCCTGCCCGGCGGTGCGGCGGTAGGACCGGCGCCACCGGGTGAACCGTCAGATGTCGCAGATTCCGAGGCCCACCCGGGACCTGCCCGCCCCCGCCGGCGCCACCTGCACCTGGATCTGACCGTCCTCGTCGGCGCACCGCTCGCCGCCCTGGCGCGCGTCGCCCGCGACACGGGACGGCACCCCACACAGGACGACGCCGCCGGCCGGATCGGCCGACGGCGCCGCGGGCTCCCGGCCCGCCACGGGTACTTCTTGCGCTACGGCTGCGGGAAGGTGTCCTCGTCCACGTCGCTGGTCTTGGCGTTGCCGCCGACCGCCGGCTGGAGGGTGATGGACCACGAGGTGTAGGTGCGACCGGTCTCGAAGGCCATGCTGTCGTCGAACTTGCTGAAGTCGCAGCTCTGGGTGAACGCCTTCAGCGTCGGGTCCCAGTCGACGCCGCCGGCGAAGAAGACGTCGTAGGTGCCGTCCTCGACACCCTCGATGGACGCCTTCTTCCCCTTGCCGACGTAGACCGAGTGGATCGACTTGCCGTTCTGGGCGAGCGAGACCACCGCGTCGGAGCTGCCGCCGTTGTCGACGTTGAGGACGCCCTCGCCCTTGAGGCGGCCCGAGCGGACCATGGTGCCGCTCTCCAGCGACCGGGTCTGGAGCTGCGGGGTCTGCGGGACGTTGAAGGTGGTGGGGTACCCGGCGGCGGCCATCTGGGCGAGGGCGGGGGGCACCGCCTTGAGGCCCTCGGAGAGGCCGACCTGGGCGAAGGCCGAGGTGGTGGCACAGAGGTTCTTCGCCTTGATGTCGCTGCGGACCTTGGTCAGGTCGGTGGAGAGCTGGCCGAGCGCCGTCACCAGCTGGCGCCGCGCCGTGCTGACGGCCGCCGGCTCGCCCGCGAGGCCCAGGCCACTGCCGGCCGAGGACGCGGCGGTGGCCGCCTCCTGGAGCGTGGTGGCGAAGGCGTCCAGACCGGCGGAGGCGTTGAGCTTGCCGAGCGCGGCGCTGACCGGGTCGATGTAGCTCACCAGGACCGGCCCGTACGGCGGCTTGGTCGGCGTCGGGGTCGGGGTGGGGGTCGGGCTGGGGCTCGCACTGGCGCTCGCCGACGCCGGGGCGCTCTTGCCCGGGCCCAGGCCGAAGGAGTCCGCCCCTCCGGACCCTCCACTGGAGCACGCCGCCAGCAGCAGCGTTGTGCCGGCCGCCAGGCCGACCTTGACGAAGGACTTCATGCCCGCTCCCCCGGTGATCTCTCATGCACGCTCCGTGCATTCCCCGCGGACATGATCCCGAGCCTTTGTCACGCGGTCAACAGGGCGCACAAGAGGCGTGTTGAGGCGCAGGCGGGGCGCAGAGAGGGGCGCACGGGACGCCACCGCCCGTCAACTACGATCGGTCACGTGCTCAGGCTTACGGGACTCCCCCTCCAGATCATCGCGTCCCTCCTCGCGATCGGCGTCTTCGCCGCCACGATGTGGCTCTGGCCGAGATTCGGCGGGCGCGGCTGGCAGGCCTGGCTCGGGCGGATCGGCGCCTTCCTCGCCACCCAGATCTCGGTGCTGGTCGCGATGGGGCTGATCGCCAACGGCTACTTCGGCTTCTACAGCTCCTGGACCGACCTCCTGGGCACCAACGGCGGGCCGGGCACGGTGGTCGACCACCAGCCGAACGCCTCCGTCGCCATCACCGGTGAGCAGAAGTTCTACGCCCAGCAGGGCTCCAACCCGGAGCGGGTCGGCCTGATCCACAAGGTCTCCGTCAAAGGAGCGGGCAGCGGCCTGAGCACCGACGGGTTCGTCTACCTGCCTCCGCAGTACTTCCAGCCCGACTTCGCGCAGCAGAAGTTCCCGATGGCCCTGGTCCTGGCCGGCTACCCCGGCACCCCCGAGAAGCTGATCTCGCTGATGCAGTACCCGGCCTCCGCGCTGGAGGCGATCGACCAGAAGAAGCTCCCGCCGACCATCCTGGTGATGATGCGGCCGACCCTCGTCAACAACCGGGACACCGAGTGCGTGGACGTCCCGAACGGCCCGCAGGTGGAGACCTTCTTCACCAGCGACCTGCCCAAGGCGCTCGGCACCACCTACCGGATCGGCACCGACCCGGCCAACCGGGCCGTGATCGGCAACTCCACCGGCGGCTACTGCGCGCTGAAGTTCGCGCTGCGCAAGCCGGACGCCTACCGGGCCGCCGTCTCCCTCTCCGGCTACTACACCGCGCCGATCGACGAGACCACCGGTGACCTCTTCGGCGGCGACAGCCGGCTGAAGCAGGAGAACGACCTGCTGTGGCGGCTGCAGAACCAGCCGGCCGCGCCGGTCTCCCTGCTGCTGGCCACCGCCCACGACGAGAACAACTACGCCGCCACCCAGGACATGGTGAAGGCGTTCAAGGCGCCGACCAAGCTCTCCACGATCACTCTGGACACCGGCGGCCACAACTTCCACACCTGGACGCGGGAGATCCCGCCGGCGATGGAGTGGCTGGGCAAGCACCTGACGATGCCCCAGGCCGCGTAGCACCCGCCGCGCACACCTCCGCACGGCCACCGCGCACCGACCCGCTGCGGCCGCCGGGGGCGTGCGCACGCGGCCGTCCGCACGGCCCCCCGGCAGGATTAGAGACGGCTCACAGCCCGGTCTCACGGTCCTCTCAGCCGGGCGGCCGAGCGTAGCGTCCATGACCACGACCAGCTTCTCCCCTCCGGCCGGCGAACCGTGGCCGGAGGCCGCGAACTATCCGCCGCCGGAGGTGCCGCAGCCGGCCCCCGGGCTCCCCGGCCCCGCCCCCGTCCCCGGAGCGGCTCCCGCCCCCGCGCCGGCCGAGGGGCTCTTCCCGCCGTGCCCGCCACCCGCCGCCGGTCCCAAAGGCCCGGCGTCCTGGGCCGGCCGGCTGCGCACCCTGGCGGCCCGTTCCTGGCGCGGCCGCGCCGACGACCCGCGCTGGGTGCGCCCCGCGCTGCTGGCGCTGCTGGCCGCCACCGCCGTCCTCTACCTCTGGGGCCTGAGCGCCTCCGGCTGGGCCAACTCCTTCTACTCGGCGGCCGCCCAGGCGGGCAGCCAGAGCTGGAAGGCCTTCTTCTACGGCTCCTCGGACGCCGGGAACTTCATCACCGTCGACAAGCCGCCGCTCGCGCTCTGGCCGATGGCGCTCTCCGCCCGCCTCTTCGGCCTCTCCTCCTGGTCGGTGCTGGCCCCGCAGGCGCTGATGGCGGTCGCCACGGTGGCCACCCTGTACGCGACGGTGCGCCGCCGGTTCTCGCCGCTCGGCGGCCTGCTGGCCGGGGGTGCGCTGGCGCTGACCCCGGTGGCGGCGCTGATGTTCCGGTTCAACAACCCGGACGCGCTGCTGGTGCTGCTGCTCACGCTGGCCGCGTACGGCCTGCTGCGGGCCACCGAGGCGGCCGGCACCCGGTGGCTGGTGTTCACCGGGGTGATGTTCGGGCTGGCCTTCCTCACCAAGACGCTCCAGGCCTTCCTCGTGCTGCCCGCGTTCGCGCTGGTCTACCTGGTGGTCGCGCCGACCGGGCTCTGGCGGCGGGTGCGGCAACTGCTGGCCGCCGGCCTGGCCATGGTGGTGGCGGGCGGCTGGTGGGTGGCGGTGGTCGAGCTGGTGCCGGCCTCGGCCCGCCCGTACATCGGCGGCTCGCAGGACAACAGCTTCCTCTCGCTCACCTTCGGCTACAACGGCTTCGGCCGGCTCAACGGCGACGAGACCGGCAGCGTCGGCGGCGGTGGCGCCCGGCTGATGGGCGGGGCCGAGGCACCGCCCGGCGGCGGCCGCGCGATGGGCGGCGGCGGCTGGGGCGAGACCGGCATCACCCGGCTGTTCGACGGCGACATCGGCGGGCAGATCGCCTGGCTGATGCCGGCCGCGCTGATCCTGCTGCTGCTCGGGCTCTGGGCGACCCGCCGCTACGCCCGCACCGACACCGCCCGGGCGGCCTTCCTGGTCTGGGGCGGCTGGCTGGTCTGCACCGCGTTGACCTTCAGCTTCATGTCCGGCATCTTCCACCAGTACTACACGGTGGCGCTGGCCCCGGCGGTCGCGGCGCTGGTCGGCATGGGCGTCGACGGCCTCTGGCGGGTCCGGCACCGGCTGCCCTACGCCGCGGTGCTGGGCGCCACGCTGGCGGTCACGGCGGTCTGGGCGTACGTCCTGCTCGGGCGCAGCGCGGACTTCCTGCCGTGGCTGCGCTGGGCGGTCCTGGTCGGCGGGCTCGCCGCCGGGGCGGCGCTGCTGCTGGCCGGGCGGCTGGCGGCACGGCTCGCCACGACGGTCGGGCTGGTGGGTCTGGCGGCGGCGCTGGGCGGTCCGGCGGCGTACGCGGTGGACACCGTGAACACGCCGCACACCGGCTCGATCGTGACGGCCGGTCCGGCGGTCGCGGGCGGGCGGGGGATGGGCCCGGGCGGGATGCGCGGGATGCCGCCCGGCGGCGACGGCCGGTTCTTCCTCAACGGGCAGCAGGGCTCGCCCGGTCAGGGCGGCGCGCCCGGGCAGCTGCCCGGCGGGACCCCGAACGGCGCGGGCGGCACGGGCACCGACGGGACGGGCGGCGACGGGACGGGCGGCGGCCGCAACGGACGCGGCGCAGCCGGCGGCTTCGGCGGCACGGGTGGCTTCGGCGGCGGCGGGATGGCCGGCGGCGCCCCCGGCGGCATCGGCGGGCTGCTGAACGGCGCCACCGTGAGCGACGAGGCCGCCGCCCTGCTCCGGCAGGACGCCGACCGCTACACCTGGGCCGCCGCGACCGGCGGCTCGCAGACCGCCGCCAGCTACCAACTCGCTTCGGGCGAACCGGTGATGGCCCTCGGCGGCTTCAACGGCACCGACCCGTCGCTCGGCCTGGACGCCTTCCGGCAGTACGTCCGGGAGGGCAAGGTGCACTGGTTCATCAGCGGCGGCTCCCGCCGGACGGCCGGCCCCGGCACGGGCACCGGGACCGGCACCGGCACCGGCACCGATCCCGCCGCGACCGCCGGTCCGACCACCGGTGCCGACGGCGGCGCCCAGGAGTCGCAGACCGCCCAGATCGAGACCTGGGTGGCGAGCCACTTCACCGCGAAGACGGTGGGCGGCACCACCTTCTACGACCTGACGCAGACGCCCGCCCCCTGAGCCGCACCCCCTGAGCCGGGAGCCACGGGAGAACGACGGAGGGGACGCGCCGCCGCTGGGCGGTGCGTCCCCTCCGTCGTCGTTCGGCGCGGATCAGTCGGTCGGGCAGCGCGTTCCGGCGGCCGGCGCGGTGCCGTCCGTCAGGAAGGCGTCGACCGCGGCCCGGACGCACTTGCTCCGCCCGTAGCCGATGTGGCCCTCGCCCTCGCGGGTGAGCAGGACGGCGTTGCCGAGCTGGGCGGCGAGCTTCTCGGCCGAGGCGTAGGGCGTCGCCGCGTCGCCGGTCGAGCCGACCACCACGATCGGGGCCTCGCTCTTCGAGACGATCGGGTGCGGCTGCTCGGCGGAACGGAACGGCCAGGCACGGCAGTCGGGGTCGAACAGCGCCAGGCTCGGCTCGTGCCGGGTGATCAGCGGGGCCTTCGCCGCCAGGTCGGCGTACGCGGCCTGGAGGGCCTCGCCGGTCGGGACGGCGGTCGCGCCGTCGGCGCAGTGGATGGCGGTGTAGGCGTCGGCGGAGACTCCGTAGTGGCCCTTCTCGTCACGGCCGTAGGCGCCGTCCGCGCGGGCGAGCAGGTTGTCGCCCTTGCTCCGCACCATGGCCCACCCGAGGTCGTTGCGCAGCGCGTCCCAGGTCTTCTCGTCGCCGTAGAGGCTGTCGAGCACGCCGGCCCAGGCGGCGTTGGCGGTGAGGACGCGCCCGCTCGTGGTGGTGAGCGGCTTCGCCTTGAGACCGTCGAGGAATTCCGCGAGCTTGTCGGCCGCCTTGGCCGGGTCCTTGCCGAGCGGGCACTGGTCCTGCTTCGCGCAGTACGCGGCGAAGAGCCGCAGCGAGCGCTCGAACCCCGCGTACTGGACGACGTTGTGCTGGGCCAGCGGCACGGACGGGTCGACCGCACCGTCCAGCACCAGCCGCCCGACCCGGTCGGGGAACTCCTCGGCGTAGAGGCTGCCGAGGTAGGTGCCGTACGACATGCCGAAGTAGTTGAGCTTCTGGTCGCCCAGCGCGGCCCGCAGGACGTCCATGTCGCGGGCGGTGTCGCGGGTGCCGATGAACGGCAGCAGCTTGGCGAACTTGGCCTGGCAGGCGTCGGCGAGCACCTTGCCGTGGTCGTCGCCCGGGGTGTCGGTGGCGAGCCACTCGTCGCGGGCCTTGTCGTCCAGGCAGTTCAGCGGCGTGGTCAGACCGACGCCGCGCGGGTCGAAGCCGACCACGTCGAAGCGGTCGTGCATCGGGCCGTCGAACTGCGCGGGGGCGGCCTTGACCATGCCGACGCCGGAGCCGCCGGGCCCGCCGGGGTTGACCAGCAGGGAGCCGAGCCGCTGGTCCTGCCTGGCGACGGGTACCCGGACGACGGCCACGGCCAGCGGGTCGCCGGCCGGATGGGCGTAGTCCAGTGGGACGTTGAGCGAGCCGCACTGCAGCACCGACTCGTCGACCTTGGCGGTCTTCGGGTCGTCGGCGCAGGGCGCCCAGGCGATCTGCTGGCCGTAGAAGGGCTTGAGTGCCGGGTCGGCCGCGCCGGTGGGCCTGGGCGTCGGCGTGAGCGGGGTGGTCGGCGACGCGCTGGGCGTGGCCGGGGCGGCGGCCGGTGACGGCGTGCCGGAGGCCGCGTCGGTGGCAGTGGACCCGCCCGAGCCGGCGCAGCCGGCCAGGAGGGCGGCGGCGACGGCCGCGGGCAGGGCGCGCCGGGAGAACCGGGTGATCATCGAATGCACCGCACACGAATATCACCTGACCGTCACACCGGTCATATCGTGATCGACCGGCGGACGGCGAAGGGGGGCAAAGCGTGACGGAACGTTTCCTCAACCGCCGCACTGCTGGAGCATGGCCTTCTTGTCCGCCTCGGTGACGGGCAGTCGGTACTTCAGCGAGACCTGGGCGAAGCGCACCGCGTACGAGCAGCGGACGGCGGTGTTGGCCGGGAGCCAGGCGGCCGGACCGGAGTCGCCCTTGGAGGCGTTCTGCGAGCCGTCGGCCGGGACGAGGTTGAGCGGATCGTTGGCGATCTGGACGCGCTTGGCCTTGTCCCACGTCGACGCGCCCATCTGCCAGTCGTAGGACAGCGGCATCACATGGTCGATCTGGATCTTCGAGGCCTGCTGCTTGCTCCACCGGACGGTCTTCCCGGTGTACGGGTCGTCGATGGTCATCGCGGTGACGGTGCAGGCCGAACCGTCCTTGTGCTCGACCGAGCGGCCGTCCCGGGCCAACAGGTCGTTGCGGGTGTCGCAGTTGTTGTGGCCGCCCGGGACGCCGTCGACGTTGTCCGTCCAGGCCGGGCCGAACTCGTCACGGTTGTAGCCGTCCTTGGGTCCGGCGGCGGCGGTGGCGACCCCGGCGATGATGTCGCGGCCGGCCTTCCGTTCCTCGGGCGTGGTCAGCGGCGCCAGGCCGGGCCTGGTGCCGTCGGGATTCTGCAGCGGGCTGGTGCCCGCGCCGGCGGGCCCGGCCGCCTCGGTGGCCGGCTTCCCGGCACCCCCGGTGCAACCGGCCAGCGCCGGCGTGGATATCAGGAAGGCGGCGGCGGCGAGCAGAGCGGTGCGGCGGGCGGGCACGGGGACTCCCGGACTGGGGGGTGGCTGACGGCGCCCCAGCAGACCAGTCGCCCCACGGGCCGTCAAGGCGGCGCGGCACGGAGCGTTCGAGCATGTCGAAGCTCACACCCCGGCGCCCGTCCGGGCCCCGCCCCGCCCCCTCCCGCCGGGCTCAGCCCCCGATCGCGGACATCGGCCGGTCCGGCTGGACGAAGTCGGCCGAATTGATCGCGTGGCCGGGGCCCTTGCGCCCGATGGTGGCCCGCCAGGCGGCCTCGATCCGGTCGTCGTCCGCGCCGCCGCGCAGCAGTGCCCGCAGGTCGGACTCCTCGGTGGCGAACAGGCAGTTGCGCAACTGGCCGTCCGCGGTGAGGCGGACGCGGTCGCAGCCGCCACAGAACGGGCGGGTGACGGACGCGATCACGCCGACCACGGTGTCGGTGCCGGCGATCCGCCACTCCTCGGCCGGCGCGTTCCCGTGCCGGCCGACCGGAACGAGGTCCCACCGGGTGCCGAGGACGGCGAGGATCTCGTCGGCGGTGACCATCGTCGCCCGGTCCCAGGCGCCCTGCGCGTCCAGCGGCATGGACTCGATGAACCGCATCCGGTAGCCGTGCTCGGCGGCGAACTCCACCAGGTCGAGGATCTCGTCGTCGTTGACCCCGCGCACCGGCACCGCGTTGACCTTCACCGGCGCGAGCCCGGCGGCCTGCGCGGCGGCCAGGCCGGCGAGGACGTCGGCGAGCCGGTCCCGGCGGGTGATCGCCGCGTACCGCTCGGGGCGCAGGGTGTCCAGGCTGATGTTCACCCGGTGCAGGCCGGCCCGGTGCAGCGCGTCGGCGGTGCGGGCCAGGCCGATGCCGTTGGTGGTCAGCGAGACCTCGGGGCCGAGGGCGGTGATCCGCCGGACCAGGTCCGGCAGGCCGCGGCGCAGCAGCGGCTCGCCCCCGGTCAGCCGGACGGAGCCGATGCCCAGCCGCCCGGCGGCGATCCGCACCAGCCGGACCACCTCGTCGTCGCTCAGCACCTCGGCCTTCGGCAGCCAGTTCAGGCCCTCGGCCGGCATGCAGTAGGTGCAGCGCAGGTTGCAGCGGTCGGTGAGGGAGACCCGCAGGTCGGTGTGGACCCTGCCGAAGCGGTCCGCCAGCGGGCGCGGTGCGGTGTTCATCGGCCCAGTACAGGGCCAGCCGGGCCGGGAAACCAGCGGCCGAACCACCGGGGAGCTGCCCCGACCTGCGGGTTCTCCTTGTGTGTTCGTCCAACTGTGGCTTCCTACGGCTGCGCCGGGGCACCCCGGACGGGCAGGCTGGGTCCATGCGCGACAGCACGGGGACCAGCGGCCGGACAGGGAGCGGTGACCGGGCGGGGAGCGGTGACCGGACGGGGAGCGGTGACCGGACGGGTGGTGATCGGCCGGTCGCCGCCCTGGTGCTGGCCGCCGGGGGCGGGCGGCGGCTCGGCGGCCGGCCGAAGGCGCTGATCCGGTACCGGGGCCGGCCGCTGGTCGAGCACGCGGCGGGGGTGGTCCGGGCCGGCGGTTGCGCCTCGGTGACGGTGGTGCTGGGCGCGGCCGGGGACCGGGTCCGCTCCACCGCCCATCTGCCGGGCTGCCGGCTGGTGGCCAATCCGGACTGGGCCGGCGGGATGGGCTCCTCGCTGCGGACCGGGCTGGCCGCCCTGGCGCCGGAGGCCTCGGCCGTCCTGGTGATGCTGGTGGACACCCCCGGTGTCACCCCGGCGGCGGTGGCCCGGCTGCTCGCCGCCCACCGGGCCGGCGCCGAGCTGGCGGCGGCGGCCTACGCGGGGCGGCGCGGGCACCCCGTCCTGATCGGCGCCCGGCACTTCGCCGAGGCCGCGGCGGGCGCCACCGGCGACTCCGGCGCGCGGGCTCTGCTGGCGGCGCACGCCGACGGGATCACGCTCGTCGAGTGCGCCGACATCGCCGTCCCCGACGACCTGGACACCCCCGCCGACCTCGCCCGTTGGACGACGGGGTGATCCTCTCCCGGTCCGGACCGGCGGCCGGTCCCCCCACGGGGTGGGGCGGGCTCCTCCTCCCCGACGAGGGATCGACCGCACACCCCTGATCTGTCCCTGAGGATTGCCCCATTCCGCGCCGCGGCCCCCGCGTTTCGGGGAGCATGGGACACGTCCTTCCCCTCGATTCGAACGGACGGTGCCCGCGATGTCCGGACTGCCCGACGACTTCACCGGACGCGACCCCGCACAGCACGGGCCGGTGGCGGGTGGTGGCGCCCGGGCGATCCGCTGCCCCGCCTGTCGGCGCGAGCACCTGTACGAGCCGCCGTCGCTGCCCTGCCCGTGCGGCGCCTCGCTCAAGGTGCCGCTGCTGCGCGGCGGCGTACCGGTCCAGGTGCGGTTCCGGTCCTGGGAGGACTCCTGGCTGAACATGCGCTGCCCGCACTGCGGCCGCTCCGACCAGTGGCCGCAGCCCGAGTTCACCTGCAACTGCGGCGCGACCGTGCGGCTGCCGGTGGACCGCACCACCCGCCTCGGCGGCAGCGCGACCACCGGCCAGCTCGGCACCGCCGGCCCGCAGAACTCCCGCCCGCACCCCGCCCACCCGCTCAACGCGCCCGTCCCGGCCCCGCCCGGCGGCTCCGGTGCCTCGGCCACCCCCTGGCGGCGGCGCGCGCCGTTCCGCCCGCACCCGGTGCGCACCTCGCAGGACGCCGTGTTCACCGCCGCCCGCTACCTGGAGTGGCTGGGCTTCGACGACCTGGAGCTGACGGAGGCCCAGGAGCGCGACGGCGTCACCCTGCTCGGCAGCCGGATGGTCGCCCAGGTGGACACCTGGACCGAGCCGGCCGACGTGAAGTCGGTGGAGTGCCTCTGGCTGCAGACCCTGCACGCCGAGGAGATGGCCGCCGCGATGTTCACCCTGGCCGGCTACTCGCACCAGGCCACCGTGCGCGGCGAGCAGTTGCTGGTCGCCCTGTTCAGCCTGGACCTCGCCGGAGTGCCCCAGCCCGCCAACGGCGCCGCCGAGGCGCTGATGGAGACCGGCTGGACGTCCTGACCCCGCTCCGACCGGCCCGGCCCGCCTGACACCGTCCACCCGCGGCCCGGGCCGTCGGCCTGCCCGGCCCACCGGCCCCGGGCGTCCCGGCGGACCCGCCCGCCTCCAGGAGCGATCGGCGCGGAACCGGTTCGCCCGCAACAACCTGCGCTCGTGATCTGGTGCACAAGCTCACCCCCGTGTTGAATTGCCGCCACAACGCGGGCCTTGGGGGCAGAGGCCGGCGTCCTGCTGGATGGCGCACACAAGGAGGTGGCGTTGTCGGAGCACGGATGGGGCCCGAGTGGCCAGGGCGGGAGCGACGGTCGGGGGCGGCCGGCGCCCCGCGAACCGGGGGACACCGTATGGCGGCTGCGGTCCCGGGCGTGCTGGCAGGAGGCCGCCGAGCTGTTACGCCCGGCCGCCGAACGCGACCCCGAGGCCGCCCTCGGCCGGGCCGAACTCCTCATCGAGCAATGCCTGTTCACCGCGGCCAACTGGACCCAGGCGGAACAGGCGCTGCGCCTCGCCGAGGCGTTGGTGACCAGTACCGAGCAGCGCGCGGGCGCCTCCTGCGCCCGCGGGTTCCTCGCCTACGTCTCCAGCGTGCTCGGCGCACGCGACCGGCTGGACGAAGCACAGGCGGCGCTCGGACGCACCTCGGCGCTGCTGCCGCCGGACGCCCCCGGGCGTCCGCTGCTGGACTTCCGCCGGGGGCTGGTCGCGGAGAACCTGCTGCGCGACCCGACGGCGGCCTGGATCGCCTACCGCCGCGCGCACGAGGGGGCCGACGAGCGCGGGGACGAGCTGCTGCGCTCCTACACCTGGCGACACCTGGCCGCACTGGCCCAGGCCGCCGGGGACCACGACCGGGCCCGGGAGGGGTTCGACGCCTCGCTGCGGCTGCGCGAGCAGCTGGGCTTCACGGTCGGGGTGGCACCCGCGCTGGCGGCGCTGGCCGAGGTCTCCGAACCGGACGAGGCGGTCCGGCTGCGGGCCGAGGCGACCAGGCTGGTCCAGGCGCTGGGGGGCGTACCGGTCTGGCTCGCACGCCAGCTGAGCGCGGTGCGTACGCCGGGCGCTCCCCCGGACGGACGCGTCGAACGGGAACCCCGGGGAACCATCAGCTAAGGTGAGCCTAACCTGGCCGGGGTGAGCAGTACTCCGGCCAGGTTCGCCTTGCCGTTCCCGGGCTCCGCCAGGCCCCGGCCGGCCGGGCCCGGCCGCCGCCGAACCGGCCGGGCACGGGTCGGACGGTCCGGCACGGGTCCGGTCGACCCGATAGGGCCCGCCCCATGACCGCGAGCAGCACCCGACCCGGCCCCGCGCCGTACGCCCCCCGCACCACCCCCGCGCACGCTGTCACCCGCACGCCGACGCCATGCACCACCAGCTACCGCAGACTCGGCCGGCTCTTCCCGGCACTGCGGGTGCACAGCGCCCCTCCCCGCACCGGCGACGGCTGGATCAGCGGCACCGACCTCCTCACCGACCCGGACGCGCTGGCCGAACTGATCGCCCACGACGCCCGGGAGGGGCTCGCCCGGTACGGCCGCCCGCTGCGCCCCGACGTCGCAGCCGGCTTCGGCCTGCACCGCTTCAGCTGGCCGGCGGCGCTGCTGTTCACCCTGCCCTGGTTCCTGGAGCGCCGGGTGCCACTGCTCACCCCCGAGGACGTCTCGATCCGCCGCGCCACCGGCGAACTCACCGCCCGCCCGGGGGCGTTCGTCTGCCTGCCGGACGACCCGGCGGCCGGGCTGCCCGGCGCCCGCACGGTGGCCGACGAGGCGGCACTGGCCGCCGAACTGCGCACCGCGCTGGCCGGCTTCCTGGCCCCGGTGCTGACCGCCTTCCGCCCGGCGGTGCGGCGCAGCCCGCGGATGCTCTGGGCGATGGCGACCGACGCGGTGGTGGAGGGCCTCTGGTACGTCGGCGGGCTGCTCGGCGAGGAGGAACGGGCCCGGGCGGAGCTCTCGGACCTGCTGGCACCGGACCGGGCGGCCGACGGGCCGGCGACAGCCCCGGCGCTCCCGGTGGCCAGGGCGTGCACGCCCGGCGTGTGCGCGCCGTCCTTCACTCCCGGCGCGGGCTTCGCGACCGCAGGTGCTTCGGGCACCGACCGTGCCCGGGCCAGTTGCTGCCTCGTGTACACCGTGCGGCCGGAGGAGATGTGCGGCGGCTGCCCCCGCGTCACGCGAAGTTGACGGCAACGGTCTTCGGACGGCCCCCGGAATCCCCGGAATTCCGGGGAATAGCACCCCTTAATTAATACGACAATGGGACTTCTCCCACGTCAGAAATCCCTCTCCTCAGCGCATTGACGGAGAATCGGCCATTCTCGGGCCGAGCATCCGCCATGATGGTCCCCGCCATCACGACGCAGGAAAGCGAGGCTGGTCCAGGCGATGAAATTGTCCGACATACCGCTCGGTTGGGCCGTCACCGGCGTTGCGGTGCTGCTGGTCACCGCCCTGCTGGTGGCCCTGGTCCGAAATCGGGGATCCGCCGGCCCGGGCGGCTCGGATTCCTGGGAGCGTTCCGAGGAACGCCGCCGTCGCAAGGAATCCCTGTACGGCGCGGCCTCGTACACGCTGCTGTTCTGCTGCGCCGGCGTCGCGGCCGCGCTGTCGTTCCACGGCCTGGTCGGCTTCGGGATGCAGAACCTCAACCTCTCCGGCGGCTGGGAATACCTCGTCCCGTTCGGCCTGGACGGGGCGGCGATGTTCTGCTCGGTGCTCGCCGTCCGCGAGGCCAGCCACGGTGACGCCGCACTCGGCTCGCGCCTGCTGGTCTGGCTGTTCGCCGGTGCCTCCGCCTGGTTCAACTGGGTGCACGCCCCGCGCGGCTTCGGCCACGCCGGTGCCCCGCAGTTCTTCGCGGGGATGTCGCTCTCGGCCGCCGTGCTGTTCGACCGGGCGCTCAAGCAGACCCGCCGGGCCGCGCTGCGCGAGCAGGGCCTCGTCCCGCGCCCGCTGCCGCAGATCCGGATCGTCCGCTGGATGCGCGCCCCGCGCGAGACCTACGCGGCGTGGTCGCTGATGCTGCTGGAGGGCGTGCGCAGCCTGGACGAGGCGGTGGACGAGGTCCGCGACGACAAGCGGGAGAAGATCATGGAGAAGGAGCGCCGCAGGCTGGCCGGGCGCCGCGAACGGGCCGAGATCCGGGCCATCAACCGCTCCAACAGTGCCTGGCGCGGCCGCGGCGCCGCCCGGCAGCTGGAGGCCGGCCAGGAGTCCGCCATAGCCGGCGGGCCCATGGCGGAGCGCCCCGCCGTGGAGCCGCCCGCCGTGGAGCCGCCCGCGCCGGCCGCCGAGGGCCCGGTGGTGCAGACCGGCCTGCCGGCCCGCCCGGAGCGGCGCACCATCGACCTCACGATGGAGGAGGACACCGTCGCGCTGCCCCGGCTCGACTCGCTGGAGCGCAAGCTGAAGGACCTGGAGCAGCAGTTCGGCTGAGGCCGCCCGCCGGCCGGCGCTCCACCGGCCGGCGCTCCACCGGCCGGCGCTCTACCGGCCGGCCCCGGGCCGCTCGGACGCCGCAGGGCCGACGGGCGGGCGCCGGACGGCAGCGCTCGGCGCACGACCCGCGCCCGCCTCAGGGGTGCCGGTCGGCCCGGGGCCGACCAGCGCCCCTGGGCCGAGCCGGTCAGGCCGCCGGCGTCGTCGCGGTGAGCTCGAACCACATCCGCTTGCCCGAGCCGCGCGGCTCCACGCCCCAGCCGTCCGCCAGCGCCTCGACCAGCATCAGCCCGCGCCCGGAGGAGGCCTGCTCCCCCGGTGTCCGGCGGGTCGGCCAGAGGTCGGACTCGTCCTCCACCTCGACCCGCAACCGGGCCCGGCCGCCGTCCGCCGCCGCCTCGCGGTAGAGCCGGGCGGTGAACATGGCGTCCCGGTCGGTGTGCCGGATCGCGTTGGTGACCAGCTCCGAGGCGAGCAGCTCGGCGGTGTCCACCAGCTCGGCCACGCCCCAGCGGCGCAGCGCGTCCCGCAGCTCGGCCCGCACCTCGGAAATTCGTTCGAGGTCGGCCTGCCCGATCCGGCGGCGCAGCTGCTGGGCGGCGAGGCCGCCCTCCGGGCCGTCCCAGCGCAGCAGCAGGAGCGCTATGTCGTCCTCGCGCTCGCTGGAGTCGGCGACCTGGGAGGAGATCCGGTCGGCCAGCTCCTCCAGCGGGTCGGCGTGGCCCTCCCGGCGCTCGGCCAGCGGGCCGGCGACCACCTCGGCCAGCCGGGCGATCCCGTCGTCGAGGTCCATGCCGCGCGCCTCGACCAGGCCGTCGGTGCAGAGCAGCACCGTCTCACCCGGGTCCAGGCTGAACCGGGTGACCCGGTACTCCTCGTCCGGGGCGATGCCCAGCGGCAGCCCGCCGGCCACCTGGACCACGGTGGCGGTGCCGTCGGCCCGGCGGACCAGCGGGTCGAGGTGGCCGGCCCGGACGGCGTAGACCACGCCGTAGTCGACGTTGACCTCGGCGTAGGTGCAGGTGGCGAAGTGGTCGGTGTCCAGGTCGGCGAGGAAGCGGGAGGCGCGGGCCATCACCGCCGCCGGCGGGTGGCCCTCGGCCGCGTACGCGCGCAGCGCGATCCGCAGCTGGCCCATGATCCCGGCGGCGTGCACGTCGTGCCCCTGGACGTCGCCGATCACCAGCCCGACGTGCCCGCCGGGCAGCGGGACGACGTCGTACCAGTCGCCGCCGATCTGCAGGCCGGAGCCGGCCGCCAGGTAGCGGACGGCGGTGGTCACGCCGGGCACCGACGGGACGGTGCGCGGCAGCATCACCCGCTGCAGGCCGGCCGCCAGCTCGTGCTCGGCGTCGTGCAGCCGGGCCCGGGCCAGCGACTGGGCGACCAGGCCGCCGAGGGTGGAGAGCAGGGTGCGCTCGTCGGTGTCCAGCTGGCGGTCGTCGTCGAAGCTGACCAGGCAGACGCCGATCGGCCGGCCGCTGGCGACCAGCGGCAGGAAGGCCCAGGAGCTGCGGCCGGTCCGGCTGGTCGGCGTCCACACCTTCGCGTAGCGCTCCAGGAACTCCTCGCGGCTGGCGATGAAGACCGGCGCCCGGTTGCGCAGCGCCTCGGCCGCCGGGTGGTCGGCGGGCAGCACCGAGCGGTCCCAGAAGGTGAGCTCCTCGGGCCGGTAGCCGGAGGCGCCGAGGATCTGTACCCGGCCGGACTCGAAGGAGGCCAGCACCAGGCCGTCCGGCGGCAGCCCGGGCAGCGGGAGCTCCGTGAAGACCCGGGCGACGTCACGGACGGTGACGGCTTCGGAGAGCGCGCGGGCGGCCTCCTTGATGAACCGCGAGCGCTCCTCCCGCAGCAGGGCCATCCGGTCGGCGCGGTCGCGCTTGCGCAGCTCGACGGTGGCGTCCCAGACGAAGCCCACCATCCGCGAGGCCCGGCCGAAGGCGTCCGCGAGGACCCGGCCGCGGAACCGCACGGCGCGCATCGTCCCGCTCGGCCCGACGGTGCGGTAGTAGGCGCCGCACTGGCCCAGCTCGGCGACCGCGCGCTCGACCCGGCGGCGCACCACCGGCGCGTCCTCGGGGTGCAGCAGGGCCAGGAAGGAGGACGAGGTGCGGTCGAAGCGGTCCCGCTCGGCCGCGTCCAGGCCCATGATCGCGCAGGCCCGCTGGTCGCCCTCCAGGACGTCGCGGCGGATGTCCCAGTCGAAGGAGCCGATGCCGTTGGCGGCCATCGCGGGCTCCAGCCAGTCCGGCGTGGAGTCCCCGGAGGCGACGGGCAGGCCACCCGAGAGCATCGGCGCCAGCCGGCCCCCGGCAAGTCCGGGCGTCGTCCGCAGTGCGTGCCTGCGCACCGCCTGGGCGGGTGGTCTCGCCCGCCCCGACCCGGCCGTGGACTGACCGGGAGGAAGCGCCGGCCCCGGCGACTCGGGCTCAGTGGGCATGCTGCTCCTGCCGCTGCCGTGGCGAGCCGCGCCGGGTGTCCGGCGTGGCCGCGGGGCAGTGTGAGTGGGTGGTGCTCGATCGGACCGTGCGGCCGGGCGGCGACCAGTCGAGGTGAGGTCTCCCCGCTGTTTGCCGCACGTGGACACACATTCCCACCATCCTCGCCAATGTTCGGCCGAGCGGCAATGGCACCGGACCGGGAATCTTCGGCTCGCCCTTCGCCCGGAGGTTCCGTTCGGCGGCGAACGACCTGGTCCTCCCGGCTCGAAGGCCGGGTCGGCCGGGGTCCGGGAACTGCGGCGAACGGGTGGCGCCGGGGCCGCCGGAGCGGCGCGGCGCGATGGGTGCGGAGGCGATGGGTGCGGAGGCGGAGGCGGGCGGGCGTCACGCGGCGGGAGCGCGGGCGGCGACCAGCCCGAACAGCTCAGGCGGGCGTCACGCGGCGGGAGCCCGGGCGGTGACCAGCTCGAACAGCTCAGGCGGTGACCAGCTCGAACCAGGTGACCTTGCCGTCCCCGCGCAGCTGGACCCCCCAGGAGTCGGCCAGCGCCTCGACCAGCAGCAGCCCGCGCCCCGAGGTGGCGTACTCGGTGTCCGCGTCCCGGCGGCGGCCGGGCAGCCGGGTGACGCTGTCCTGGACCTCGATCCGCAACCGCAGGTCGGCGGTGAGCACCGCGTCGAAGACCGCGCCCTGGCCGGTGTGCAGCAACGCGTTGGTGACCAGCTCGGAGGAGAGCAGCTCCGCCGTGTCGGCCAGCTCGGGCACCCCCCAGTGGCCGAGCGCGGAACGCAGCCGCCGGCGGACCGCGCCGACGGCGACCAGGTCGGCCGCGTCGAGCGTCACGTGCAGCCGGCGGTTCAGCGCACACCCCGGGGCCGGAATGCTCGGCAGTGCCTGGCCCGCCGTGCCCGTGGCCGCCGACGCACCCGGCGCACCCCCCTGGGGCCTGGCTCGGAAGGCGTCCCCCGAGCCCGTCCGCTGCCGCGGGAATCGCGACTGACCGTCCATCACCACTTGCCCCCGCCCTCAATCCGGGCACCCGCTGCCGGATCCCCCGCCGGTCGGGTGGCCGCCTCGTTCTGACCACCATCCTCATGCCCAGCTTTCGCCGTTTGGAACAGTGTGCGTCCGATCACCTGGGGTGAAAGGGGCACGGCGCGGCACTCGTGATCCAACTGCCCGCGCCGGACAGGTTTGCGATGCGTACGAGTCGTTTTCGGGCAACGCTGGACAGAGCGGCCGGGTCCGGGTTCAATGACCCGAGATGTTTGAACGCCGTTCTAACTTCATCCCCGGCACCCCCAGCACCCATCGGCACCCCCCGGCGACCGCGAGCGAGGAACCGTGCGACTGACCCCCACCGAGCGGGACCGGCTGCTGATCTTCACAGCAGCCGAGCTGGCCCGCACCCGGCGCGCCCGAGGCGTACGCCTCAACGTCCCCGAAGCGCACGCCCTGATCGCCGACACCGTCTGCGAGGCCGCGCGCGACGGCCGGCGGCTCGCCGAGGCCATCGAGGCCGGGCGCAGCGTGCTCACCGCCGACGACGTGCTCCCCGGCGTCCCGGACGTGGTCACCGTGGTCCAGGTCGAGGCGGTGTTCGACGACGGCACCCGGCTGGCCGTGGTGAACGACCCGTTCAAGGGCGCCGGCTCGCTCGGCGACGACGCGCCCGGCGGCGCGCTGCTCGGCCCGGGCACGGGCTACGACCCCGTCGAGGAGACGGTGGTGCTGCCCGTCCACAACACCTCCGGGGTGCCGATCTCGGTCACCTCGCACTTCCACTTCTTCGAGGCCAACCCGCGCCTGGCCTTCGACCGCGCCGCCGCCTACGGGACCCACCTCGCGGTACCGGCCGGCTCCTCGGTCCGCTTCGACCCGGGCGCCACCGTCGAGGTCGGCCTGGTGCCGATCGGCGGCGAGCGGGTCGCGATCGGCTTCGCCGGGCTGGTGGACGGCCCGCTGGACGCGCCCGGCGCCAAGGAGGCCGCCCTGGCCAAGGCCCGCGCGACCGGCTACCTGACCAACTTCGACGACGCCGAGGTGGAATCGTGACCGCCATCACCCCGCACGACTACATCGCGGTGCACGGTCCGCGCGCCGGGGACCGGATCCGGCTCGGCGACTCCGGTCTGATCGTCCGGGTCGAGTCCGACTCGCAGGCGCCCGGCGAGGAGTTCCTGGCCGGCTTCGGCAAGACCGCCCGGGACGGCCTGCACCTCAAGGCCGCCGCCGTCCGCGACACCTGCGACGTGGTGATCAGCAACGTGCTGGTGATCGACGCCATCCAGGGCATCCGGAAGACCTCGATCGGTCTGATCGACGGCCGGATCGCCGCCATCGGCCGCGCCGGCAACCCGGACACCCTGGCCGGCGTGGAGGTCGTCGTCGGCACCGGGACGACCATCGTCTCCGGCGAGGGCATGATCGCCACCGCCGGCGCCATCGACACCCACGTCCACCTGCTCTCGCCGCGGATCATGGAGGCCTCGCTCGCCTCCGGCGTCACCACGATCATCGGCCAGGAGTTCGGCCCGGTCTGGGGCGTGGGCGTGAACTCGCCCTGGGCGCTGCGGCACGCCTTCAACGCCTTCGACGCCTGGCCGGTCAACATCGGCTTCCTCGGCCGCGGCTCCTCCTCCGACCCGGCCCCGCTGGTCGAGGCCCTCGCCGAGGGCGGCGCCTCCGGCTTCAAGGTGCACGAGGACATGGGCGCCCACACCCGCGCCCTGGACACCGCCCTGCGGGTCGCCGAGGAGTACGACGTCCAGGTCGCCCTGCACACCGACGGCCTCAACGAGTGCCTCTCCGTGGAGGACACCCTCAAGGTCCTGGAAGGCCGCACCATCCACGCCTTCCACATCGAGGGCTGCGGCGGCGGGCACGTCCCCAACGTCCTCAAGATGGCGGGCGTCGAGAACGTCATCGGCTCCTCCACCAACCCCACCCTGCCGTTCGGCCGCGACGCCCTCGGCGAGCACTTCGGCATGATCGTCTCCGCCCACGACCTCAAGGTCGACCTCCCCGGCGACGCCGCGATGGCCCGCGACCGCATCCGGGCCGGCACCATGGGCGCCGAGGACGTCCTGCACGACCTCGGCGTCATCGGCATCACCTCCTCCGACGCCCAGGGCATGGGCCGCGCCGGCGAGACCGTGCGCCGCACCTTCGCCATGGCCGGCAAGATGAAGGCCGAGCTCGGCGCCCTCGACGGCACCGGCTCCTACGGGACGACCGAGGGCGGCGACGACAACGAGCGCGTCCTGCGCTACATCGCCAAGCTCACCATCAACCCGGCGATCGCCCACGGCCTGGCCCACGAGGTCGGCTCGATCGAGGTCGGCAAGCTCGCCGACATCGTCCTGTGGCGCCCCGACCACTTCGGCGCCAAGCCGCAGCTCGTCCTGAAGGCCGGCTTCCCCGCCTACGGCGTCGTGGGCGACCCCAACGCCTCCACCGACCGCTGCGAACCCCTCGTACTGGGCCCCCAGTTCGGCGCCCACGGCGCCACCGCCGCCGACCTCTCGGTCGCCTTCGTCGCCCAGGCCGCCGCCGACGGCGCCTACCTGGACCGGGCCGCCGACGGCATGCCCACCCGGCGCCGCCGGGTCGGCGTCCGCAACACCCGCGGCATCGGCCCGCGCGACATGGTCCGCAACGCCCGGATCGGCGACGTGCAGGTCACCGAGACCGGCCTGGTCTCGCTGGACGGCGACCCGCTGCGCTCCGAGCCCGCCGACAGCGTCTCGCTCAGCCGCCTGTACTTCCTCTGACCCACCCTCACCTCCCCTCCAAGGACGCGAAGATGACCCCCACCCCCGCCTCGCTCGGCTACCGGATGCCCGCCGAGTGGCACCCGCACGAGCGGACCTGGATGGCGTTCCCCACCACCAACCCGACCTTCGACAGCCCGGAGCACCTGCACGCCGGGCGCGAGGCCTGGGCCGCGGTGGCCAACACCATCGTCCGGTACGAGCCGGTGACGCTGGTGGTCAACACCGGCGAGACCGAGGAGGCGCGCAAGTACGTCGCCCCCGAGGTCGAGATCGTCGAGCGCCCGCTGGACGACGCCTGGATGCGCGACATCGGCCCGTCCTTCCTGATCGACGGCAAGGGCTCGCTGGCCGCGGCCGACTGGATCTTCAACGGCTGGGGCGCGCAGTCCTGGGCCCGCTGGGACAACGACCAGCACATCGCCGAGCACATCAGCGAACTGACGGGTGTTCAGCGTTTTGCCTCCCGCCTGATCAACGAGGGCGGCGGCATCCACGTCGACGGCGAGGGCACCGTGCTCGTCACCGACACCGTGCAGCTCGGCGAGGGCCGCAACTCCGACTGGACCCGCGAGGAGGTCGAGGCCGAGCTGCACGCCCACCTCGGCACCACCAAGGCGATCTGGCTGCCGCGCGGACTCACCCGCGACTACGACGAGTTCGGCACCCGCGGCCACATCGACATCGTCGCCTCCTTCGTCCGCCCCGGCGTCGTGGTCGCCCACGTCCAGCCGGACCCGGCCCACCCCGACCACGAGGTGTGCCAGGAGCTGGTGGCGATCCTGCGCGCGTCCACCGACGCCCGGGGCCGCGCCCTGGAGGTCATCGAACTCCCCGCCCCCACCGTCCTGACGGACGAGGACGGCGAGCCGGTCGACTACTCCTACATCAACCACTACGTGGCCAACGGCGCCGTGGTGCTCTGCGCCTTCGACGACCCCCGCGACCAGGAGGCCGCCGCCATCCTCGGCCAGGCCTACCCCGGCCGCACCGTCGAACTGGTCGACGCCCGCGAGATCTTCGCCAACGGCGGCGGCATCCACTGCATCACCCAGCAGCAGCCGAAGGTGTGACGTCCCGATAGATCAGGCCCGAATGCCGGGGCTGCTGTCCAGTGCCGGCACTGGACAGCAGCTCCTTCGTAGATCATCTCCCCTGCGGCACTCGTCGCGCGGGGCCGGCATCACCTGATGTCGTCCGAGCGCCTCGGCCTCTACTGCATGACTTCCAGATGCGGATGGTCGAAGGAGAGCGGGCAGTAGTAGAGCTGCATCTCGTAGCTCCGGCCGATCTGGATGCCGATGTCCTCGTCCGTCTCCCGGTCCTCGACAGGATCCCAGCCGCTGCCGTCCAGAGCACCGGAACTGATCGTCAACAGCGGCATCATGACGGATTCGCAGGCGGCGCACCGCATCACCCAGGGGTCTCTGAAGCTCCACGGCCCCCAGCCGCCGACCTTCCACCCGGGGGCGACCGACAGCTCGTACCGGTAGTAGGCCCGGAACTCCTCGGCGTAGAGATACCTCGGGTCGGTGCCGGTGAACTCCCGCTCGCACCAGTCCTCGATCCGGTCCGCGAGGTCGGCCTCCAGCTCCAGCGGAGCCGGGTACTCCGTCACCACCTCGGGGTGCAGGACGCACGGCTCGGGCACATACTGGCCGTGGTTCGACACGTCTGCGGGCTCCGGCTGCTCGGCCAGCACCGTGCCGACCCCTGAAGAAGAACGCCACACCGGACGAGCGGCCGGCATCCACTCCGGTTCGTGTTCCAAGGGACACCACAGCACCTGCAGCAGGTCCGCCCCGTCGGGACAGGGCAGGCCGGGGACGTCGCGCGCGTAGAGCTGGGCCACCGGCAGCAGGACGTTCGGACTCGTACTCCACGGATGGCCCTCCCGCGTCGCCTTGAGTTCCAGCCGCTCCTGCACGGTCGGGCTCCCTCCCGCCCAACCCATCTGGAGGATTCTGCGGTGGGTCCGGACGTCGGCCAGCGACACCGGCAGGTCGTCCTCCGGATGCGGGCCGGCGCAGACCGGCCACGGCTCGTCCGCCGGCCACAGCAGCGGCCCCCCGACCGAACTGTCGCGGACGGTAGGTTCGCCCAGGCGCGGATGCAGGCGCACCGCCTGCCGCGCCAACGGCACCAACTCCGGGAAGACCGCGGCTACGTTCACCTGGCGCGGCGGGGTGACACGGACCATCGGAATCCCTTCGGAAGGGCTGGAGTGACTGACCAGCGGACCTTATCCGTCACCGCTGTCAATGCGGCTCCGGGATCCCCACGCCGCCGCAGTCAGGCAGACGCAGTCGCTCGCGTCAGCAACGCCGACGTGGGCGGTGCGAGCTGACCGAATAGTGCGCGGGCGGGCGGCCGCACGGTCCTTGCTCTCCGAGCCTCCCAGTTGCTTCAACGACGAACGATCCGAGGAACGGGAGCAGGAGTGGGAGGATCCCGAATCGTCGTCATCGCGCGTGAAAGTGTCGGTCCACAGGCTCGCACATGGATGAGGAGGGCCCGGTGGCGGGAGCGGAGTGGCCGGTGCATGGTCGGCGGCAGGTGTACGGCTCACCCTGGGTCGAGGTCTGGCTCGACGACGTGGACATCCCCGGTATCGGCCGGATCGAGCATCACGTGGTCCGCATGCCCCGGGCTTCCACCACCTCCGTCGTCACCAACGAGGCGGGCGAGTTCCTGCTCATCCACCGGCACCGTTTCATCACCGGCCGGTGGGGCTGGGAGGTACCGGCCGGCTGGGCCGATCCCGGCGAGGACCCGGCCGTGGCGATCGCCCGCGAGGTCGAGGAGGAGACCGGCTGGCGTCCGGGCCGGGTCGAGCTGATGACCGAGTACGACGCCATGGCCGGCATCTCGGACGCACACTTCCGCAGCTACCACGTCACCGGATGCACCCGCATCGGCGAGCCGGAGGACATCTCCGAAGCGGCCCGGGTGGAGTGGGTGTCGGAAGCCGGGGTCGTGAAGCTGCTCACCGGCGGCGAGATCTCCGACGGTCCTTCCCACGCCGCACTCTCGTACTACCTCGGCCCCTACCGGCTCGCACAGGCCAGCAGCTGAGCTGCCCCGGCGGCGGGCCCCGACCCCGCCGAGACGGCCGGGGCGGGGCGTCGGGCCGGTGGGCTCCTGGTCAGGGGGGCTTCGGGGGCCGCCGGTATCGTGGGTGCCGCTGCGGCGCGGTCGCAGCGGCACAGAGGAGAGCAGCACATGGCGGACGCCCGCCCGCGCCGGCCGGCGCGGCCCCGCGAGGAGGTCTTCGCCACCGCGCGGGCCGCCATCGCCGAACACGGGCTCGCCAAGCTGACCATGGCCGGCCTCGGCAAGCAGTTGCAGATGAGCGCCGGTCACCTGCTCTACTACTTCGGCAGCAAGGACCAACTGCTGCTGGAGACCCTGCGCTGGAGCGAGGACCAGCTCGGGGCCCGCCGCCGCACCGCGCTGGCCGACGGCGACCGGGACGTCTGGGAGCGGCTGGGCGACTACACCCGGCTCTACCTGCCCGAGGGCGCGGGCGATCCGCGCTGGATCCTCTGGGTGGAGGTGTGGGGGCGCTCCCCCGCCAGCGAGGAGCTGCGGCAGGGGCAGTTGGAGATCGAGGCCCCCTGGGACGCCGACCTGGTCGCCCTGCTCGACGAGGGCGCCGCCTCCGGTTCCTTCGCCGCGGCGGCCGGAGCGACCACCGAGCGGGCCGCCCAGATCCGCGCGCTGCTGGACGGTCTCGCCGTACCGCTCGCGCTCGGCCTGCCCGGCGCGCTCCGCGCGAGGGCCCTGCACCTCGCGGACTCGGCCTGCCGGACCCTGCTGGCGCCCGCCTGACGGAGGGACTCCGGCAGCGTCACTCCGTCCAGATCGCGGCCGCCGTGCGGTCGTCGGCGTACCCCTTGGCACGGACCTGGACCTGGCGCAGGAAGTCCACGGTGCCCGGCGGGTGCGGGTGTGCCCAGTGGGCGGCGAGGAAGTGCGCGACGGCCGGCTCGTCGGCGATCGGCCGGGCCAGACCCGGGGTGCAGAGCAGCAGGATGTCGCCCGGAGTGGCCGGGACCATCCGGAACCGGAACGGGCGGGGGTCCGGCGCCGGACCGTCCGGCAGCGGGGGCTGACCGTCCGGGTGGTGCAGCAGCCGGGCCGCGTAGGCGTCGATCCAGTGACCGGAGCGCAGCAGGTAGAGCCCGCCAGGGCCGACCCCGAAGGCCGCCCGGTAGGAGGCCGCCGGGTCGAGCGAGAGCAGCAGGCAGTGCAGCGAGGCCGGGAAGACCGGGTCCTCGCCGGCCGCCCGGGGGGCCAGGCCGCGCAGCGGGGCGGCGGCGGCCGTCGCGAGCCGTTGGAGGCCGTAGCGGAGGCGGTCCCGCGCGCCGTCGCGCAGGTCGGCGGCGAGGCCGGCCCGGCTGCGGCCGATCGCGGCGGCGAGCTGGCGGCACGCCTCGGCGGAGGCGACCGCGACCGCCTCCGGAGCGACGTCGGCGATGTCGGCAAGCGCCTCGGCGGAGCCCGCGCCGGTGCGGTCGAAGCCACCGAGCACGGCGAGCAGCAGGCCGTCCGTGCCCTCGCCGAACCTGGTCACCAGCAGCGCGTCCCGGCGGGGCTCGCCGCGGTAGCGGGCGGAGTCGCCGCGGACCGAGACGGCGCGCACGGTGGCGGTGGCGTACTGGGCCCCCTCCAGCACGGTGTCCGGCACCACGGCGCCGAGCGAGCCCGGGTCGGCCTCCGGTACGGCGGTCGGCTCGGGCCCGTACGTCGGCGGGCGCTCGCCGACGTGCGGGACGGCGGGCCCGGCGTCGGCGAGCACCGACCGGGCGGCGGGGCGGGCGACGGCCACCGCAGCCGGGGGGACGGGGTCGGGTTCGGGCGCCGGAGCGGGCTGGGGCTCGACGGCGGGCTCGGGGCCGGCAGTCGCCGGCTCGGGGTCGGGCTCGGACTCGGGCTCAGGCTCTGGCTCCACCACGGCGTCCGGCTCCGGTGCCGGCACCGGGTCCTTCCGGAGAACGGGCTCCTCCACCGCCTCCGGACCCGGCTCCGGCTCCGGCTCCGGCTCGGGCCCCGCCTCCGCCTCGGGCGCGGCCGCCCAGGCCGGGGCCGGGAACCGGTGCGTCTCCTCCGGCCCACGCTGCTGCCCGATCACCCCGACCGCAGTGTCGAACCAGTCGTCGATGCTGTCCCGCTCCAGCAGGTCGGGCTCCGGCACGGCCCGCTCCGACCCCTCGGAGGCCGACCCCTCGGGCACCGACGCCTCCGGTTCCGCCACCCCGGGCGCCGCCATCGGAGCCGCCACCTCGGGCGCCACCGCGGGCTTCGCCTCGCCCTCCGACCCACCCGTGCGCTGCTGGCCGATCAGCCCGGCCGCCGTGTCGAACCAGTCGTCGACGCTACCCTCCCCCGGTACCGCGTCCGGGGTGTCGGGGAGGGTGCCCGCCGGCCCTTCGTAGACCGTTTCCCACCAACCGTCGTCCGGTCGGGGCTGCTGTGCGGGTGCACCCTTTTTGCTCATCTGGCGGCTCCTGGTCGGTCCGTGGTCGCGCCGCCCCCGGCGGGGCCGGACTCGACGTCATTGTCTCCGAGTGCAACGACGGTGTCCGGGTTTCGGCGACAACCGCACACTGATCGGATGATCCCGATGACCGGGTTCGCCCCATGTTTCGTTTCCGTTCCGTCCGCGCTTGCCGGAACTGCCCCGAGCAGGGCGTTTCCGGGGTATTCAGGAGGTTCGGAGGCCGAAAATGGGGGCCGAGGAGGGGCATCGCTTCACCCGTTCGGCTGATTAAATGTGCGCATGACCGCGTCGGCCCCCAGATCGCTCCGACCGGGGAGGACCGCGTTCGCGGGCCGCCCGGTGGGCGCCCTGTGGTTCCTCCTGCTGGTCGGGCTGCTGGCGGCGCTCCCGTGCGCGGGCCAGGCCCAGGCGGTCTCGGTGGACCGGTCCGCCCCCGCGTCCGTTCCGGACGGCGTCGCCGGCCCGGCCCTCGCGGCCGCCCCGACGACGGGGACACCGCGGACCGCCGGGACACCTCCGACCCCCGGGACACCGTCGACCGCCGGAGCGGCGCGGACGCCGGCGGCGGAGCACGCGTCCCGGCAGGCCGGAGCCCCGCGCACCGGTCCGGCCGACACGCTCGCCGACCGGCTCGCCGAGCAGAAGCGGCACCGGACGTGGTGCTCCGCCGACGGCGAGCCGCCGCACCGCGACAACGGCTGCTCCGGTCACCCGTACTGCGCCCAGGACGCCCAGCTGCCCAATCCGCCGCCCCAGCAGCAGCCCGCCCTGACGCCCCACCCGGAGACTCCCGGGGCCCGGCCCCGGATGCTCCCGCGCGGGCTCCCGGACGGTCCGCGCCCGGCACCCGACCTGCACGAGCTCCAAGTTCACCGGTCCTGAGCGGAACCCACCGCCGGTCCTCCCCCCGCCCGTCCGAACGGACGGCGGCCGGGGTGGCGCCGACGGATCCGCCCCTCCGCCCTCTCATCTGACCGCCGCGCCCGAAGCGCGCGGCGGGGACAAGGACACCTCATGGGTTCCGCCTCGAAGCAGTCCAACAAGCCGAGCGGCAAGCAGGCCGGTCTCGACCGTCGTGCCCGGATAGCCGAGCTGCGCGCCGCCGAGCAGCGCCGCGACCGCCGCAACAAGATCATCGCCTCGGTGATCGCCGGGACCCTGGTGGTCGCCGCGATCGCCACCGGCACCTGGATCGTGGTCGACGCCAACAACGACAAGAAGGCCAAGGAGACCGCGGCCGCCGCGCCGATCGACGGCGTCCAGACCTTCGGCGACCTGAGCCGCAACCACGTCAAGGAGAAGGTCACCTACCCGCAGACCCCGCCGGTCGGCGGCGACCACAACGCGATCTGGCTGGACTGCATGGGCCACGTCTACGACCAGCCGGTCGAGAACGAGCGCGCCGTCCACTCGCTGGAGCACGGCGCGGTCTGGGTGACCTACAACGGCAAGGCCACGCCGGACGACATCAAGACCCTCTCCGACAAGGTCAAGGCCACCCCGTACTCGCTGATGAGCCCGTACCCGGACGAGAAGGGCACCATCACCCTCAGCGCCTGGAGCACCCAGCTGGTGGTGGACAGCGCCAGTGACCCCCGGGTGGGCGAGTTCTTCACCAAGTACGTGCAGGGCAAGCAGACCCAGGAGCCGGGCGCGTCCTGCACCATGGGGGCGATGTGACCGCCGACGCGGCGGTGTCCGGGGCGCACGACGACGGCCGGGACACCGGCCACGGCGACGCCCTGGACGACACCTCGGACGCGGCGCCCCGGCCCGGCCGCAAGCGGCTCTGGTGGCCGGCGGCGCTGGCCGCCGCGCTCGCCCTCGCGCTCGGGGTCCCCGCGCTGGTGGCGAGCGGGACCTCGGCGTCCGGCTCGTCCTCGATCGCGGCCCCGGCGGACGACTCGCCCGAGGCCGGGTTCGCCCGTGACATGGCGACCCACCACCAGCAGGCCGTGGACCTGTCGTTCATCGTCCGGGACCGGACCGGCGACGCGTCGGTGCGCACCCTCGCCTTCGACATCATCAACACCCAGGCGAACCAGCGCGGGATGATGATGGGCTGGCTCGACCAGTGGGGGCTCCCGCAGCACTCGGCGGCCAAGCCGATGGCCTGGATGAAGATGGGCCACGACTACACGGCGCACGACGGTTCGCTGATGCCCGGCATGGCCACCAACACCCAGCTCGCCAAGCTGGGCTCGCTCACCGGGCGGGACGCCGAGGTGCTCTACCTGCAGCTGATGCTGGAGCACCACAAGGGCGGGGTGGAGATGGCCCAGGGCTACGTCGACCTGGCGAAGAACGAGACCGAGAAGCGGCTCGCCCAGTCCATGGTGGTCGGGCAGACCTCGGAGATCCAGCTGATCACCGACATGCTCACCGAGCGCGGCGCCACCCCTGGTGTGCCCGCGTCCTGATCGACCCGCAGCACCCGGC
This sequence comes from Kitasatospora sp. NPDC028961, assembly GCF_055564815.1. Lineage (NCBI taxonomy): Bacteria > Bacillati > Actinomycetota > Actinomycetes > Kitasatosporales > Streptomycetaceae > Kitasatospora > Kitasatospora sp. NPDC028961. The sequence goes on from NZ_JBVHVO010000002.1 coordinate 146,624, forward strand.
CGGGGGGGGGGGGGGGGGGGTGCTTCCCCCCCCCCCCCCCCCCCCCCCCCCCCCCCCCCCCCCCCCCGCACCTACCGCTCCTACCGCTCCGACCGCTCCGACCGCTCCGACCGCACCGACCGCACCGGCCACGGCCGCACGCCGACCCCCCGAGGTACCGTCCCCTCATGAACGAGCCCCACTGCCCGACGCCCCGCCAGGACCCCGCGGCCCCGCGTGCCGTCCGCTCCGTTCGGGCCCGGTACGCCCGGAACTACCCGCTCCGGGTCGCCGTACTGTTCGCGGGGGTCGCCCGTGACGGGCTCCTCGCCGCCTTCAAGGCCTTCGCCAAGTCGTCCCGCCGCTCCGACCCGGGCGCCTCCGACTCCTGACGCCCCGTCGCGCCCCGCCACACCCCCACCCCCCGGCCCCCGGCCCCCGGCCCCACTCGGGGTCAGCCCTCGGCCGGCACTGCGACGGGCAGCAGGCCGCGCTCCCCGAAGACCTTCTTGGCGACGAACGTCGCGTTGAGGGCGCGGGGCATCCCGCAGTAGACGGCCGAGTGCAGCAGCGCCTCGACGATCTCCTCCCGACCGAGCCCGACGTTGAGGGCCGCGTTGATGTGCACCTCCAGCTGGGGCTCGCAGCCGCCGAGCGCGGTGAGCATGCCGAGGGTCACCAGCTGTCGGTCGCGCGGCGCCAGGCCCGGGCGGTCGTAGATGTCGCCGAAGGCCCAGGCGACGACCTGGTGGCCGAGTTCCGGCGAGACGTCCGCCAGCGCCTCGATGACCTTCTGGCCGCTCTCGCCGTCGATCCGGGCCAGGACGCCCATGCCGTGGTCGAAGCGCTCCTGCCGGACAGCCGCGGTGGCGGCGGCAATGGTGGAGGCGGTGGCGATGGCGTTCGTCATGGGTGATCCGTTTCTGCCGTCGGGACGGCCGCAATCAGGGACGGGCGATCGGGCTTCCGGCCCCGGGAGGAGTCCTCCCCGGCCGACATGACGACGGTATGAGTTGGAGTTCACTCCAACACAAGCCCCGATCCCGCGCGCTCCCCGCCCACTCCCCTCGCAGACCCCTGGCGCAATACTCCGTACTATGTATAGTGTACTGCGTACGGGATAACCGCCGACGAAAGGGCACTCCTCCATGCAGATCACCGGCGCCGCCGTCTCACTCACCGTCGAGGACGTCACCGCCTCCGCCACCTTCCTCCAGCAGCACTTCGGGTTCGCCGAGCAGATGGCGGCCGACGGGTTCGTCTCGCTCGGGCGCCCGGACTCCGGGATGAACGTCGTCTACCTGCGCCGCGGCCTCGACGTGCTGCCCGAGGGCTTCCGGGACCAGCACGCCGCCGGGCTGATCCTGGCGTTCACCGTGGCGGACGTGGCGGCCGAGGAGGCCCGCCTGCGGGCCGCCGGCGTGGAGATCACCATGCCGCTGCGCGACGAGCCCTGGGGCGAGAGGCTGTTCCAGGTCACCGACCCGAACGGGGTGGTCATCCAGCTGGTCGAGTGGGCCCAGCAGTAGGAGTCCGGCGACAGGAACCGGACGTCCGCGACGACACCCCGGCCGTCGGCCGGGCGACGGGCGCCGGGTCGCCCTGGAGCCCGATCCAGTAGCGGCGAACGGCACCGAACTTGGTGTCCTGGACGCTTTCGAGAACACCTCCCCGGCCCTCGATGGTCCGGACCGAGGCGATGTTGTCCACCGCGCAGGCGACCAGGACGCGGTCCAGGCCGACCGTGCGGGCTTCGTCGAGCATCCGGCCCAACGCCCACGCCGCCAGTCCGCGGCGGCGGGCGGAGGGCCGGATGCCGTAGCCGATGTGGCCGAAGTACGGGACGAAGCCGTGCACTCCGTACCGCAGGACGATGCCGCCCAGGACCCGGCCGTCCTCCACGATCCAGCGGTAGCGGAAGGCCAGCGCCCCGGCCTCGGCCGGGTGCGACGGCGCCTCCTCGGCGGCCAGCCGGGAGATCCAGGCGGCGAAGCCGGCCGGGGAGTCGACCTCGTCGCCCGGCGTGAGCCCGAAGCCGTCCTCATGGCTCCCCGGGCCCCATTCCTTGTGCGCCTCAAGCCAGTTGGCGTGCAGACGGGTGGTCGGTGCGATCAGTTCGGCCATACCCGGACGATACCCAGCCGCACCGGACCACGGACCGGCCGACCTCCCCCCGACCGACCTCCCCCCGACCCGGCCTTCCCCGACCGACCGGGCGCTCACGACCCCGGGTACTCACGGGCGGCGGACGCTCACACCACCGAGCAGGCCCCAGGCCCCCACGTGCACGGTCGGACCGCCGAGTTCGGTACGGCCGTCGTCGCGGACGCCGCCGAGGCGCAGACCGCTGACCACGACGCGCACGTTCGGGCGGACCTTCAGCCTCACCCCGCCGATCAGGCTCAGCTTGGTGATCCGGAACTCGGCGCCCTCGGGGATCTCCACATCCGTCAGGTCGATGTCCGCACCGCCGATCAGCGAGGCGGTCACGGTGCGGCGGTGGACCTCCCGGCCCGCCAGCCGGGTGCCACCGATGATGCTCACGTGGACGTCGGTCCTGGTGTCAACGAGCTTCGTGTTCGTCATGGCAAGAACGGTAGGACCGGGCGGCCGTCGGCCCGTAGTGCCCGGGGGCAGCTCCTCGGGATGACACCTGTCATACCGACCCGGCGGTGGCCCCCGGCGGGAGGGATCGCTCCCGCCGGGGAGCCGTCGTCCGCCCGGCGGCGGTCAGTCGACCGTCCAGGTGTCGCTGCCGGCCAGCAGACCGGCCAGGTCGCCGGTGCCGCGCTGCGCCACGGCGGTGGTCAGCTGGGCGGCCATCAGCTCGTCGTAGACCGGCCGGCGGACGCTGCGCAGGACACCGATCGGGGTGTGGTGCAGGGTGTCGGCGTCGGCGATCCGGGAGAGCGCGAACGCCGCCGCGGAGCCTGCGGCGTGGGCGTCGTGGACCACCACCGAGGCCTCGTTGTCGGCCGTGACGGTGTCGACGTACAGCTCGCCGTCGGCATCCCGGAAGACGCCCTGCGCCCCGTCGGCGCCGAAGCGGATCGGCCGGCCGTGCTCCAGTCGGATCAGGGCCTCGTCCCGGGTGCCGGACTCCTTCAGGATCTCGAAGGCGCCGTCGTTGAAGATGTTGCAGTTCTGGTAGATCTCCACCAGCGCGGTGCCCTCGTGCTCCGCCGCCGCCCGCAGCACGGACTGGAGGTGCTGGCGGTCGGAGTCGATGGTCCGGGCGACGAAGGTGGCCTCCGCGCCGATGGCCAGCGAGAGCGGGTTGAAGGGCGCGTCCAGGGAGCCCATCGGCGTGGACTTGGTGATCTTGCCGACCTCGCTGGTCGGCGAGTACTGGCCCTTGGTGAGGCCGTAGATCCGGTTGTTGAACAGCAGGATCTTCAGATTGACGTTCCGCCGTAGCGCGTGGATCAGATGGTTGCCGCCGATCGAGAGGGCGTCGCCGTCACCCGTCACCACCCAGACGCTCAGGTCCTGCCGGGAGGAGGCCAGCCCGGTGGCGATGGCCGGTGCGCGCCCGTGGATCGAGTGCACGCCATAGGTATTCATGTAGTACGGGAAACGGGAGGAGCACCCGATGCCGGAGACGAAGACGGTGTTCTCCCGCTTGATCCCCAGCTCCGGCATGAAGGCCTGCACCGCCGCCAGGATCGCGTAGTCCCCGCAGCCGGGACACCAGCGGACCTCCTGGTCGGTCTTGAACTCCTTGGCGGTCTGGGGCCCTTCGGCCTTCGGCACCAGCTTCAAGGAGGGAAACTTCTCGCTCATCGGTTGTCCTCCTCGTTCGCCGAAGCAGCACCCGAGGCAGCCCCCGAAGCAGCACCCGCCTCGTCCAGGCTGCCGATCGCCGCCCACAGCACGTCCGCCAACTGGGCCGCCTTGAAGGGCAGTCCACGCACCTGGTTGTAGGACTGCGCGTCCACCAGGTACTTGGCCCGCAGCAGCAGCGCCAGCTGCCCGAGGTTCATCTCGGGAACGATGACCTTGTCGTAACCCTTCAGCACCGCACCGAGATTGGCCGGAAACGGATTGAGGTTGCGCAGGTGCGCCTGGGCGACCTGCCCGCCGTCGGCCCGGACCCGGCGGACGGCGGCGGTGATCGGCCCGTACGTCGACCCCCAGCCGAGGACCAGGACCCGTGCCTCGCCGCCGGGGTCGTCGACCTCCAGCGCCGGCACCGCGATGCCGTCCACCTTCGCCTGACGGGTGCGGACCATGAAGTCGTGGTTGGCGGGGTCGTAGGAGATGTTCCCCGTGCCGTCCTGCTTCTCGATCCCGCCGATCCGGTGCTCCAGGCCCGGCGTGCCGGGCACCGCCCAGGGGCGGGCCAGCGTCTGCGGGTCGCGCTGGTAGGGCCAGAACGCGCCGTCCTCGCGGTTCGGGCCGGTCGCGAAGTCCGGGGTGATCTCGGGCAGTTCGCCGACCTCGGGGATCCGCCAGGGTTCGGACCCGTTGGCCAGGTAGCCGTCCGACAGCAGGAACACCGGGGTGCGGTAGGTGACGGCGATCCGGGCCGCCTCCAGGGCCGCGTCGAAGCACTCGGCCGGGGTCGCCGGGGCGACGATCGGCACCGGCGCCTCGCCGTTGCGGCCGAACATCGCCTGCAGCAGGTCCGCCTGCTCGGTCTTGGTCGGCAGGCCGGTGGACGGACCGCCGCGCTGGATGTCGACCACCAGCAGGGGCAGTTCGAGCGAGACGGCCAGGCCGATGGTCTCGCTCTTCAGGGCCACGCCCGGGCCGGAGGTGGTGGTCACGCCCAGCGCGCCGCCGAACGAGGCACCGAGCGCCGCGCCGATGCCGGCGATCTCGTCCTCCGCCTGGAAGGTCCGTACGTCGAAGTTCTTGTGTCTGCTCAGCTCGTGCAGGATGTCCGAGGCCGGGGTGATCGGGTACGAGCCGAGGTAGAGCGGCAGCCCGGAGCGCTCGGAGGCGGCGATCAGTCCGTACGACAGGGCCAGGTTGCCGGAGATGTTGCGGTAGCGGCCCGGTGGCAGCTTGGCCGGCGGCACCTCGTACGAGACGGCGAAGGACTCCGTGGTCTCCCCGAAGTTCCAGCCCGCCCGGAAGGCGCTGATGTTGGCCTCGGCGATCAGCGGCTTCTTGGCGAACTTGGTACGCAGGAAGGACTCGGTGCCGTGGGTGGGCCGGTGGTACATCCAGGAGAGCAGGCCCAGCGCGAACATGTTCTTGGCGCGCTCGGCGTCCTTGCGGGTCAGCCCGCTGTCCTTGAGCGCCTCCAGGGTCAGCGTGGTCAGCGGCACCTTGTGCAGGTGGTAGGCCTCCAGCGAGCCGTCCCCCAGCGGGTCGGCCGGGTAGCCGACCTTGGCCAGGGCGCGCTTGGTGAACTCGTCGGTGTTGACGATGATCTCCGCGCCGCGCGGCAGGTCCGGCACGTTGGCCTTCAGGGCGGCCGGGTTCATCGCCACCAGGACGTTGGGCGCGTCCCCCGGGGTCAGGATGTCGTGGTCGGCGAAGTGGAGCTGGAAGGACGAGACCCCCGGGAGCGTGCCGGCGGGGGCCCGGATCTCGGCCGGGAAGTTGGGCAGGGTGGAGAGGTCGTTGCCGAAGGACGCCGTCTCCGAGGTGAAGCGGTCACCGGTGAGCTGCATGCCGTCGCCGGAGTCCCCGGCGAAGCGGATGATCACCCGGTCCAATCTGCGGATCGGCTTGGCTCGCCTGGGCTGCGGACCGGCCGGCACGGCGGGGCCGGAGCGGCCCTCACCGGGCCCGGAGCGGCCCTCGTCGCCGTCCGGACCGTCCACCGCTTCTGACTGATCGACCTGACTGGTCACTGCCGCGGACCTCCTCGTGGGCACCAGCCGCGGGCGTGAGCCGTGTGCCCCGTCCGCCTGGTGCACCTCTCGCATCCTATGCGGGTAAGGATTGCCTTGGACGGAACTACCCGATGCGGCGGGAAATCACCGCCGGATGTCACGGAAACACGGTACGTGACCGGCCGGACACCGGCGGGAACGCCCCTGCTCGGGCGCTCGGACGGGCTCCGCGCGCCCCGCCCCCGCGTGTCGCGGACCGGGACGCGAACGCGGGCCGGGGGCCGTCCGGCGGGCCGGAGACCGCCCGCGCCCCGCTGTCACCCCCGCCGTCGGCCAGCGGGCGGCCCCGCTACGAGTTCAGGTAGGTGAGCACCGCGAGCACCCGCCGGTGGTCCTCGGAGCTCTGGGCCAGGCCCAGCTTGAGGAAGATGTTGCTGACGTGCTTCTCCACCGCGCCGTCCGAGACCACCAGCTGCTTGGCCACCGCCGCGTTGGTCCGGCCCTCCGCCATCAGCCCGAGCACCTCGCGCTCGCGCGGGGTCAGCCCGGCCAGGACGTCGCCCTTGCGGCTGCGGCTGAGCAGCTGCTGGACGACCTCGGGGTCCAGCGCGGTGCCGCCCCCGGCCACCCGCACCACGGCGTCGACGAACTCGCGGACCTCGGCCACCCGGTCCTTCAGCAGGTACCCGACGCCCCGGGTGGAGCCGGCCAGCAGCTCGGAGGCGTAGCGCTCCTCGACGTACTGCGACAGCACCAGGACGCCCACCTCGGGGTAGAGGCCGCGCAGCGTGACGCAGGCGCGCACCCCCTCGTCGGTGTGGGTCGGGGGCATCCGGACGTCGGCGACCACCACGTCGGGCAGGGCGCCGGCGCCGGCCAGGTCGTGGACGGCCTTCAGCAGCGCCTCGCCGTCGCCGACTCCCGCCACGACCTCCAGACCGCGGTCGGTCAGCAGCCTGGTCAGGCCCTCCCGAAGCAGGACGGAGTCCTCGGCGATGACGACACGAAGCATGGTGGCCTTCCGGTTGGCGGCGCTGCGGACGGTGCTGACGAGGTCAGTCTTCCCTATCCGCGGACGCCCCGGTCCGCCGGGCGGAGAATCCCGCCGACCGCGGTCGCCGACCGCCGGGCGGGTGCGCCCGGCCGGCCGGAGCAGGGCCCGGACGGCCGGTAACAGGCGGCGGACGGCCGGACACAGGCGGCGGACGGCCGGTCACCTCCGGTGCACGGCGGGGCACATGCGCGGGCCGCCGGTCACATGGTGCGGATGGCCACCGCGTCGCACAGGCCCTGGAGGGCCGCCTTGGCCGCGCTGTCGGGCAGCGGGTCGAGCAGCGCGCGGGCCTCCTCCGCGTGCCGCAGGGTCTCCCGACGGGCGCGCTCCAGTGCCGGGTGGCGGCGGAGCAGGCGCAGCGCCTCGGCGTGCAGGTCGTCGTCGGCGAGGTCGTTCTCGACCAGCTCGCGCAGCCGCAGGTCGGCCGGGTCGGACTCGTCGACCGGCATCTGCCGGAGCAGCAGCGTGGGCAGCGTCGGCACGCCCTCGCGCAGGTCGGTGCCGGGGGTCTTGCCGGACTCGTGGCCGTCGCTGGCGATGTCGAGCACGTCGTCGGCCAGCTGGAAGGCGATGCCGATCCGCTCGCCGTACGCGCTGAGGATGTCGGTCACCCACGGCTCGGCGCCGGCCATCAGCGCGCCGAGCCGGCAGGAGACGGCGATCAGCGAGCCGGTCTTGCCGGCCAGCACGGCGAGGTAGTGGTCCAGCGGGTCGTCCTCCGGGCGGGGGCCGGCGGTCTCCAGGATCTGGCCGGTGACCAGCCGTTCGAACGCGTCGGCCTGCAGCCGGACGGCCTCCGGGCCGAGGTCGGCGAGCACCTGGGAGGCGCGGGAGAAGAGGAAGTCACCGGTGAGGATGGCGACCGAGTTGTCCCAGCGCGAGTTGGCGCTGGGGGCGCCGCGGCGCACGGGGGCCTCGTCCATGACGTCGTCGTGGTAGAGCGTCGCGAGGTGGGTCAGCTCGACCACCACGGCGGCCGGGACCACGCCCGGGGCGTTGGCGTCGCCGAACTGCGCGGCGAGCATCACCAGCAGCGGACGGAAGCGCTTGCCGCCGGCCTCCATCAGATGGCTGGCGGTGACGGTGATGAACGGGACGTCACTCTTCACGGCCTCGGTGAGCGCGACCTCCACCGCGTCCATCCCGGACTGGACATCGCGGGTCAGATCGCGGTCCTGCACGTTGAGCCCAAAGGGTCCCACGACGGTCACGAAGACCACTCCTCTGTCCCTGGTCGATCTAGCGGCCTGGTCCCTGAGTGCCGCCGCTGGCCATACAGGCAGGGTATCCGGTCGCGAGTGGATCACTGCACGGGCGTGCGGATCCTGTCATGATCGGGCCGGACCCGCTGGTGGGAGCCGGTCCGGAGACGACACGTCCGGGCCGCGCGGACGAGTGCGCGGCCCGGACGGTGGGGCGCGGCCGGAGCGGTTCCGGCCGGTGGAGCGGGTCCGGGCGGCGCCCGGACGGCGGGCTCAGCGAACGAAGAGCGAGGCCTTCGACGCCAGGTCCAGGAAGTACTGCGGCAGCACCCCGAGGCCGATGGTGACCACCACGCCGATGCCGATCGCGGTCGCCGTGAAGGCGCTCGGGATGGCCACGGTGGGGCCGCCGGGCTGCGGGTCCGAGAAGAACATCAGCACGATGACCCGGATGTAGAAGAACGCGGCCACCGCCGAGCTGAGCACACCCACGATCACCAGCGGGGTCGCCCCGCCGGCCGCCGCGGCCTGGAAGACCGCGAACTTCCCGGTGAAGCCCGAGGTGAGCGGGATGCCCGCGAAGGCCAGCAGGAAGAGCGCGAAGACCGCCGCGACCAGCGGGGACCGCCGGCCGAGCCCCGCCCAGCTGGACAGGTGGGTGGCCTCGCCCTTGGAGTCGCGCACCAGGGTGACCACGGCGAAGGCGCCGAGGGTCACGAAGGAGTACGCCAGCAGGTAGAAGAGCACCGAGCCGAGGCCCTGCTTGTTGGTGGCGATCACGCCGGTGAGGATGAACCCGGCGTGCGCGACGGAGGAGTAGGCGAGGAGCCGCTTCACGTCCTGCTGGGTGACGGCCAGGATCGCGCCGACCACCATGGTCAGGATGGCCACGCCCCACATCACCGGCCGCCAGTCCAGCCGCAGGCCGGGGAAGGCGACGTAGAACAGCCGGAGCATGGCCCCGAAGGCGGCCACCTTGGTCGCCGCCGCCATGAACCCGGTGACCGGGGTCGGGGCGCCCTGGTAGACGTCCGGGGTCCAGGAGTGGAAGGGCACCGCGCCGACCTTGAAGAGCAGGCCGACCGCGAGCATCGCCAGGCCGATCAGGAGCAGGGCGTCGTTCTGCGTGGTGGAGAGCAGCGCCGGGGTGGCCAGGGCCTTGCCGGAGATGACGTCCGAGATCTCGCCGAGCCGGACGCTGCCCGCGTACCCGTACAGCAGGGCGGTGCCGAACAGGAAGAACGCCGAGGCGAAGGCGCCGAGCAGGAAGTACTTGACCGCCGCCTCCTGGGAGAGCAGCCGGCGGCGGCGGGCCAGCGCGCAGAGCAGGTAGAGCGGGAGGGAGAAGACCTCCAGCGCCACGAACATGGTCAGCAGGTCGTTGGCGGCGGGGAACAGCAGCATGCCGCCGACCGCGAACATGGTGAGCGGGAAGACCTCGCTGGTGGCGAAGCCGGCCCGGACGGCGGCGCGCTCCTGCTCGCCGCCGGGCGTGGCGGAGGCCTGCGCCGCGAACGCGTCGGCCGGCTCGCCGCCGGCCTTGGGCTCCAGCTTCCGCTCCGCGTAGGTGAGCACGGCGACCACGGAGGCCAGCAGGATCACGCCCTGCAGGAACAGCGCGGGGCCGTCCAGGGCGACCGAGCCCATGGCGAGCAGGTCGACCTTGGTGGAGCCGTAGCCCTGGGCGGCGAGCACCACCACGGCGGTGAACGCGCCGGCCAGGCCGAGCAGGGCCACCGAGACCTGGGCCCAGTGCCGGTGCCGGCGGGGCAGGAAGGCCTCCAGCAGGATGCCGAGCACGGCGGCGCCGAACACCACCAGCATCGGGGAGAGCTGGCCGTACTCGACGTGCGGGGCCGGGATGCTCGACGTGTTGCCGCCCGCGGCGGCGAGCCAACCGGTGGTGCTCACTTGTGCTCACCTCCTGAGGTGGCGGCGACCGGGTGGGCCGGCGCCGGGTCGGTCTCGTGGACCTGCGAGAGCGTCGCGTCCACCGACGGGTTGACGATGTCGGTGAGCGGCTTGGGGTAGACGCCGAGCAGGATGGTCAGGGCCACCAGCGGTGCGACGACCGCGAGTTCGCGCGCCTTGAGGTCGGGCATGCCGCGCACGCCCTCCTTGACCGGTCCGGTCATGGTGCGCTGGTAGAGCAGCAGCGCGTAGAGCGCGGCGAGCACGATGCCGAAGGTGGCGACGATGCCGATCGCCGGGTACCGGGTGAACGTGCCGACCAGGACCAGGAACTCGCTGACGAAGGGCGCCAGCCCGGGCAGCGACAGCGTGGCCAGGCCACCGATCAGGAACGTCCCGGCGAGCACCGGGGCGACCTTCTGCACGCCGCCGTAGTCGGCGATCAGGCGCGAGCCGCGGCGGGAGATCAGGAAGCCGGCCACCAGCATCCACGCGGCGGTGGAGATGCCGTGGTTGACCATGTAGAGGGTGGCGCCGCTCTGGCCCTGGCTGGTCAGCGCGAAGATGCCCATGATGATGAAGCCGAAGTGCGAGATCGAGGCGTACGCGACCAGCCGCTTGATGTCCTTCTGGCCGATGGCCAGCAGCGCGCCGTAGATGATCCCGATCACCGAGAGGACCAGGATCGCCGGGGCGAAGGTCTTCGAGGCGTCCGGGAAGAGCCCGAGGCAGAAGCGGAGCATCGCGAAGGTGCCGACCTTGTCGACCACCGCGGTGATCAGCACGGCCGTGCCGGCGGTGGACTCGCCCATCGCGTTGGGCAGCCAGGTGTGCAGCGGCCAGAGCGGGGCCTTCACGGCGAAGGCGAAGAAGAAGCCGAGGAACAGCGCCTTCTCGGCGGTGCCGCTGAGGACCAGCTTGCCGTCGGCGATCGCCGAGGTCAGCGTCCGGAGGTCGAAGGTGCCGAACCCCTGGTCCTGCGCGATCACGTACAGCCCGATCACGGCGGCCAGCATGACCAGGCCGCCGAGCAGGTTGTACAGCAGGAACTTCACCGCGGCGTAGGACCGTTGGCGGGCCGACTCGGGGCCGCCCGCCTTGTCGCCGAAGCCGCCGATGAGGAAGTACATCGGGATCAGCATGGCTTCGAAGAACACGTAGAAGAGGAAGACGTCGGTGGCGTAGAAGGAGACGATCACCATCGCCTCGACGGCCAGGATCAGGGCGAAGTAGCCCTGGGTGCGGCGCCGGTTCTCGAAGCTGCCGTCCGGCGCGGGGGCCGGTTCGGCGGGCGGGTCGGCGTCGTGCCAGGAGGCGAGCATCACGATCGGCACCAGGACGGCCGTGAGCAGGGCCAGCACGGCGCCGATGCCGTCCACGCCGAGCGAGAAGGTGATGCCGAAGGAGCGGATCCAGCTGTAGGACTCGGTCAGCTGGTAGCGGGCCCCGTCGGGGTCGAACCGGGCCGCCGCGGTGGCCGCCAGGGCCAGCGTGACGGCCGAGACGCCGAGGGCGACGAGCTTGGTGGTCCGCCGCCGGGGCCCGGTCGTCCCGGCGGGCAGCGCGGCGGTGAGCACCGCGCCGGCCGCCGGGACGGCGCAGGTGGCGGTCAGCAGGGCACTCATGCCGCGCCTCCCCGAAGGTCTGTGTAATCCCTGTCCATCAGACGGACCTCATCAGGAGAGTCGTGGCGACCAGCACCAGCGTGCCGCCGAACATGGAGAGTGCGTAGGTGCGGACGTAGCCGTTCTGGATCCGCCGCAGCCGGCCGGAGATCCCGCCGATGGTGGCGGCCAGGCCGTTGACGAAGCCGTCCAGGCCGCGGCTGTCGAAGTAGACCAGCGCCGCGGCGAGCGCGGACCCGGGGCGCACCAGGACGGCGTGGTTGAAGTCGTCCTGGAGGAGGTCCCGGCGGGCCGCCCGGGTGAGCGGGGAGCCGACCGGCGGCACCACGGGGACGGTGGAGCGGCCGTACATCAGGTACGACAGCGCGACACCGGCCAGCATGCAGACCATGGTGAGCAGGGTGACCACCAGCGGGCTGAGCGGGGAGTCCCCCTCGGAGTGCCCGGTGACCGGCTCCAACCAGGTGACGAAGGAGCTGTTCAGGGCGAACAGTCCGCCGGCGAAGACCGAGCCGAACGCGAGCACGATCATCGGGATGGTCATGGTCCTGGGCGACTCGTGCGGGTGCGGGTCGTTGCCGTCCGCGTCCGGCTGCCAGCGCTTCTCGCCGAAGAAGGTCAGGATCATCACCCGGGTCATGTAGAACGCGGTGATCGCGGCGCCGACCAGGGTGCAGAGGCCGAGGATCCAGCCCTCCGTGCCGCCCTTGGCGAAGGCCGCTTCGATGATCTTGTCCTTGGAGAAGAAGCCGGACAGGCCGGGGAACCCGATGATGGCCAGGTAGCCGAGGCCGAAGGTGACGAAGGTGATCGGCATGTACTTGCGCAGGCCGCCGTAGTGCCGCATGTTCACCTCGTCGTTCATGCCGTGCATGACCGACCCGGCGCCGAGGAAGAGCCCGGCCTTGAAGAAGCCGTGGGTCACCAGGTGCATGATCGCGAAGGCGTAGCCGATCGGGCCGAGGCCCGCCGCCAGGATCATGTAGCCGATCTGCGACATCGTCGAACCGGCCAGCGCCTTCTTGATGTCGTCCTTGGCGCAACCGACGATCGCCCCGAACAGCAGGGTGACCGCGCCGACCACCACCACGGCGGTCTGGGCGTCCGGCGCCAGGTTGAAGATGGCACCGGAGCGGGTGATCAGGTAGACGCCGGCGGTCACCATGGTGGCCGCGTGGATCAGGGCCGAGACCGGGGTCGGGCCCTCCATGGCGTCTCCGAGCCAGGACTGCAGCGGGACCTGGGCGGACTTGCCGCAGGCCGCCAGCAGCAGCATCAGCCCGATGGCGGTCAGCTTGCCCTCACTGGCCTGGCCGGCCGCACCGGCCGCGCCCTCGGTGCCGAGGATCGGGCCGAAGGCGAAGGAGCCGAACTCCACGAACATCAGCATGATCGCGATGGAGAGGCCCATGTCGCCGACCCGGTTCACGATGAACGCCTTCTTGGCGGCCGTCGCGGCGCTCGGCTTGTGCTGCCAGAAGCCGATCAGCAGGTACGAGGCGAGCCCGACGCCCTCCCAGCCGACGTACAGCAGCAGGTAGTTGTCGGCGAGCACCAGCAGCAGCATGGCCGCCAGGAAGAGGTTCAGGTACGCGAAGAAGCGGCGCCGGCGCTCGTCGTGCGCCATGTACCCCACCGAGTAGAGGTGGATCAGCGTGCCCACACCGGTGATCAGCAGGACGAAGGTGATCGAGAGCTGGTCGAGTTGGAACGCGACGTCGGCCTGGAACCCGTTGACCGGGATCCAGCTGAACAGGTGCTCGGTGATCGAGCGGTCCTCGGCCTCGCGGCCCAGCAGCTCCGAGAACAGCGCGAGCCCGAAGCCGAACGAGAGCGCGGCCAGAGCGGTGGCCAGCCAGTGGCCGAACCGGTCGAAGCGGCGGCCACCGAGGAGCAGCAGGGCGGCGCCGGCCAGCGGCGCTGCCACCAGCAGCGGAATGAGAGAGTTCACCGAAGGCCCTCCGCCTACAGCTTCATCAGGTTGCTGTCATCGACCGAAGCCGAGTGCCTGGTCCGGAAGATGGACACGATGATGGCGAGACCGACCACTACTTCGGCCGCCGCGACCACCATGGTGAAGAACGCGATGATCTGGCCGTCCAGGTTGCCGTGCAGCCGGGAGAACGTGACCAGGGCCAGGTTCGAGGCGTTGAGCATCAGCTCCACGCACATGAACAGCACGATCGCGTTCCGCCGGATCAGCACGCCGGAGGCGCCGATGGTGAACAACAGGGCGGAGAGATAGAGGTAGTTGACCGGATTCACTCCGCGCCCTCCTCGTCGTGGCCGGCCGACGCCGGCCGGTCGTGCGGGACCGGCTCCAGCTCCTTGCGCGGGCCGGCGACCGGCGGGCGCTCGGACGACGGGCGGCCCAGCCAGTCGGCGGTGGTGTTCTCCAGCTCGGCCATCCGCCGCAGCATCTCCTGGCTGACGTCGCGGATCTGGCCGCGGTCGCGCAGGGTCGCCATCACCGAGTCCTCGGCGACGGTGCCGTCCGGCAACAGGCCCGGGACGTCGACCGCGTTGTGCCGGGCGTAGACGCCCGGCGCGGGCAGCGGCGGCAGCTGGATGTTGTCCTTGACCCGCTGGGCGGCCAGCTCGCGCTGGGTCTTCGGGGCCGTCACGTGCTCACGGTGGGTCAGCACCATGGCGCCGATCGCGGCGGTGATCAGCAGCGCGCCGGTGACCTCGAAGGCCCAGACGTACTTGGTGAAGATCAGCCGGGCCAGTCCCTGGACGTTGCCCTCGGCGTTGGCCTCGGCGAGGCCGGTGAAGGTGTCCAGCCTGGCGTTGGCGATGCCGGCCACCAGCAGCACGCCGAACCCGAGCCCGCACAGGACGGCGGCGAACCGCTGGCCCTTCAGCTGCTCCTTCAGCGAGTCCGCGCTGGTGACACCGACCAGCATCACCACGAACAGGAAGAGCATCATGATCGCGCCGGTGTAGACGACGATCTGCACCACGCCCAGGAAGACCGCGCCCTGGGCCATGTAACAGACCGCCAGGGCGAGCATGGTGGCGGCCAGGCAGAGCGCGCTGTGCACGGCCTTCTTCATCAGCAGCATGCCGAGCGCGCCGCCGACGGCGATCACCGCGAGCACCCAGAACTGGACGGCCTCACCGGTGGAGGTCGTCCCGGTGGCGGCGAGGGCCGCGCCGTGCCCGGCGAGGTTCAGGGCGGTCACTGCTGGGCCTCCTTGTCCCGGTCGGTGCTCTCCTGCTGGACCGTCCCGGGCGCCGCCGCGGTGATCTCGCCCCGGTAGTAGGCGCCTTCGTCGGCGCCCGGGAAGATCGAGTGCGGGCTGTCGACCATGCCTTCGGAGAGGCCGACCAGCAGCTGGTCCTTGGTGAAGATGAGGTCCTGGCGCGAGGAGTCCGCGAGTTCGTACTCGTTGGTCATGGTGAGCGCGCGGGTCGGGCAGGCCTCGATGCAGAGGCCGCAGAGGATGCAGCGGGCGTAGTTGATCTGGTAGACCGCCCCGTACCGCTCACCCGGCGAGTAGCGCTCGTCCTCGCGGTTGTCGGCGCCCTCCACGTAGATCGCGTCGGCCGGGCAGGCCCAGGCGCAGAGCTCGCAGCCGACGCACTTCTCCAGGCCGTCCGGGTGCCGGTTCAGCTGGTGGCGGCCGTGGAAGCGTGGAGCGGTGGGCTTCTTCTGCTCCGGGTACTGCTCGGTGAGCCGCTTCTTGAACATGGCCTTGAAGGTCACGCCGAAGCCGGCGGCCGGCCCGAGGACGGACGGCTTGTCGGTCCTGTCGTTCTGGTCGGACGACATCGCGGTCAGCTCCCTTCGGAATGGTCGGACCCGTTGAGGGCGTCCTGGAGTTGCTTCGGGGCGCGGCTGGGCCGGCGCGGGACCGGCGGGAGCTGCTGGCCGGGCAGCGGGGGCACCGGGTAGCCGCCGGCCATCGGGTCGAACTCGCCGCCGGGCGGCGCGCCCTCGGCCTCCGGGCCGGCCGGTTCGGGCCCCTTCTTCAGGGTGTCCCGGAGCAGCGCCAGCAGCAGGACGGCGCCGGCCGGCGCACCGACGTACAGCACCACCTCGCCGAAGTCGTAGCCCTCGTTGCGCAGCGCCCGGACGCTGGCCACCATGACCAGCCAGACCAGCGAGACCGGGATCAGGACCTTCCAGCCGAGCTTCATGAACTGGTCGTAGCGGAGCCGGGGCAGCGTGCCGCGCAGCCAGATGAAGAAGAAGAGCAGCAGCTGGATCTTCAGCGTGATCCAGAGCATCGGCCACCAGCCGTGGTTGGCCCCCTCCCAGAAGGTGGAGACCGGCCAGGGCGCCCGCCAGCCGCCCAGGAAGAGCGTGGAGGCGACGGCCGAGACGGTGACCATGTTGACGTACTCGGCCAGCATGAACATCGCGAACTTCAGTGAGGAGTACTCGGTGTTGAAGCCGCCGACCAGCTCGCCCTCGGCCTCCGGGAGGTCGAACGGCGCCCGGTTGGTCTCGCCGACCATGGCGATGATGTAGACGATGAAGGAGACCGGCAGCAGCACCGCGAACCAGGTCGGCTGCTGCGAGGAGACGATCTCCGAGGTGGACATCGACCCCGAGTAGATGAACACCGCCGCGAAGGACAGGCCCATCGCGATCTCGTAGCTGATCATCTGCGCCGAGGAGCGCAGCCCGCCGAGCAGCGGGTAGGTCGAGCCGGAGGACCAGCCGGCCAGCACGATGCCGTAGATCCCGACCGAGGCGGTGGCCAGGATGTACAGCAGCGCCACCGGGAAGTCCGTCAGCTGCAGCGGGGTCCGGGTGCCGAAGACCGACACCTCGTCACCGGCCGGGCCGAAGGGGATCACCGCGAAGGCCATGAACGCGGGGATGGCGCAGACGATCGGGGCCAGGATGTAGACCACCTTGTCGGCGCCCTTGACCACCAGGTCTTCCTTGAGCGCCAGCTTCACGCCGTCGGCGAGCGACTGCAGCATGCCCCAGGGGCCGTGCCGGTTGGGGCCGATGCGCAGCTGCATCCAGGCCACCACCTTGCGCTCCCAGACGATCGCGATCAGCACCGTGCCGACCAGGAACGCGAAGCAGAAGACGGCCTTGAGCAGGACCAGCCACCAGGGGTCGCGGCCGAAGAAGCCCAGGGTCTCGTACGCGGCGAGGTTCATCGGTGCTCCCCCTCGGCGGTCGGGGCGGTCGGGGCGGTGGTCGGGGTGCCGGCCGTCGCCGTGCCGGTGGGCGCCGGGGGCTCCGCACCGGCGTCGGCACCGGCGTCCGGGGTGGCGTCCGCGGTGGCGACGGCGATCGTGTCGGCCGCGATCGTGACCAGGTGGCCCACGGCGGTGCCCAGGGTGCGGTGGGCGCCGCCCGGGGTGGAGTTGAGCGGGATCCAGACCGTCCGGTCCGGGATGTCCTTGGTGATCTCCAGCGGCAGGGTGAGCGACCCGGCCGGGCCGGTCAGCCGCAGGGCCGGGCGCAGCGCCGCGGCGGGCACCCCGGTGGCGCCGACCTCCTCGGCGGTGGCCGGTGAGATCCGGGCGACCGCCGGGTGCCGGGTGCCGGCCAGGTGCGGGTCGCCCTGCTGGAGCGAACCGTTGTCCAGCAGTTGGCGCCAGCCGGCGAGCACCGCCTGGCCGGTGGCCGGCCGGGGCAGCAGTCCGGGGTGCGCGGCGGGGGCGGCCGGGTGGTCGCCGGTCCACGGCTCGAAGCGGTCCAGCTCCAGCCGGGCGGCCCGGACGTCGGGCAGGCCCAGCCGGTGGCCCAGCGCGTCCGCCAGCATGTTCAGCACCCGCAGGTCCGGGTACAGGTGCCGGCCCATCTGCTGGTCGGGCTTGAGCGCGGCCTCGAACATCCGCACCCGGCCCTCCCAGTCCAGGAAGGTCCCGGCCTTCTCGGCCACCGCGGCGACCGGCAGGACAACGTCGGCCACGGCGGTGACGGCGGACGGGCGCAGCTCCAGCGAGACCACGAACCGCGCGGTGGCCAGCGCCTCCTCGGCGAGCACCGGGTCCGGCAGGTCGTCCGGGTCGACGCCGCCGACCAGCAGCGCGTCCAGGTCGCCGTGGGCGGCGGCCGCGAGGATCTGGTCGGTGTCCCGGCCGAGCCGGGCGGGGAGTTCGGCCACGCCCCAGGCGGCGGCGGCCTCGGCCCGGGCGGCCGGGGCGGTGACCGGGCGGCCGCCGGGCAGCAGCCCGGGCAGCGCGCCGGCCTCGACGGCGCCACGTTCGCCGGCCCGGCGCGGGATCCAGGCGAGCCGGGCGCCGGTGGCGTGCGCGAGGCGCAGCGCGGCGGTCAGCGCGCCGGGGGCGGCGGCCAGCCGCTCGCCGGCCAGGATGACGGCGCCGGGGGTGCGGAGCAATTCGGCGGCGCGGCCCGCGTCGTCGTTCAGCGGCTCGTCGGCGGCGAGGGCGCCGAGCCACTCGGCCTCGGTGCCGGGGGCGGCCGGCAGCAGGGCGCCGCGCAGCTTGCCCAGGCCCCGGGAGCCGTAGGCGGCGATCGAGAACACCTTGAGGCCGGTGGCCCGGGTGGCCTTGCGCAGCCGCAGGAAGACGATCGGCGACTCCTCCTCGGGCTCGAAGCCCGCGAGCAGCACCGCCGGGGCGGCCTCCAGTTGCTCGTAGTCGACGCCGCCCGGGCCGAGGTCGGTGCCCCGGCCGGCGACGGCGGCGGCCAGGAAGTCCGCCTCCTCGCCGCTGTGCGGGCGGGCCCGGAAGTCCACGTCGTTGGTGCCGAGCACCACCCGGGCGAACTTGGCGTAGGCGTAGGCGTCCTCGACGGTGACCCGGCCGCCGGTGAGCACTCCGGCGCGGGCGCCGCGCAGCCCCTCGGCGGCCCGGGCCAGCGCCTCCGGCCAGGAGGCGGCGACGAGTTCACCCGTCGCCGGGTCGCGGACCAGCGGGGTGGCGAGCCGGTCGCGCTGCTGCGCGTAGCGGAAGGCGAACCGGCCCTTGTCGCAGTTCCACTCCTCGTTGACCGCCGGGTCCTCGCCGGCGAGGCGCCGCAGCACCTTGCCGCGCCGGTGGTCGGTGCGCTGCGCGCAGCCGGAGGAGCAGTGCTCGCAGACGCTCGGCGAGGAGACCAGGTCGAACGGGCGGGAGCGGAAACGATAAGCCGCCGAGGTGAGCGCGCCGACCGGGCAGATCTGGATGGTGTTGCCGGAGAAGTACGACTCGAAGTCGTCCCCCGCGCCGGTGCCGACCTGCTGGAGGGCGCCGCGCTCGACCAGGTCGATGAACGGGTCCCCGGCGATCTGCTGCGAGAAGCGGGTGCAGCGGGCGCAGAGCACGCAGCGTTCGCGGTCCAGCAGCACCTGGGTGCTGATCGGCACCGGCTTCTGGTACGTCCGCTTCATCCCCTCGAAGCGGGAGTCGGTGTCCCCGGTGGACATCGCCTGGTTCTGCAGCGGGCACTCGCCGCCCTTGTCGCAGACCGGGCAGTCCAGCGGGTGGTTGATCAGCAGCAGTTCCATCACGCCGCGCTGGGCCTTCTCGGCGACCGGCGAGCTGACCTGCGTGCGGACCACCATGCCCTCGGCGACCGGGATGGTGCAGGAGGCGACGGGCTTGCGCTGGCCCTCGATCTCGACGATGCACTGCCGGCAGGCGCCGGCCGGGTCGAGCAGCGGGTGGTCGCAGAAGCGCGGGATCTGGGTGCCGATCTGCTCGGCCGCCCGGATCACCAACGTCCCCTTGGGGACCTGCACTTCGATGCCGTCGATGGTGAGCGTGACCAGGTCGACCGCGGCCTTGGAGGTGGCTGGTTCTGTGATCGTCACGCGTGCACCTCCCTTTCGGTGGCGGACTGGTGGCCGGGGCGGGGGCCGTCGGCCCAGACGGTGGAGGCGGCCGGGTCGAACGGGCAGCGGCGCTCGGCCAGGTGCTGCTCGTACTCGGCCCGGAAGTGCTGGAGCGAGGAGACGATCGGGCTGGCCGCGCCGTCCCCCAGCGCGCAGAAGGACTTGCCGTTGATGTTGTCGGCGATGTCGAGCAGCTTCTCCAGGTCGCCGTCGACGCCCTCGCCGGCCTCGATCCGCTTGAGCAGCTGGACGAGCCAGTACGTCCCCTCGCGGCAGGGCGTGCACTTGCCGCAGGACTCGTGGGCGTAGAACTCCGTCCAGCGGGTGACGGCCCGGACCACGCAGGTGGTCTCGTCGAAGACCTGGAGGGCCTTGGTGCCGAGCATCGAGCCGGCCGCGCCGACGCCCTCGTAGTCGAGCGGGACGTCGAGGTGCTCGTCGGTGAACATCGGGGTGGAGGAGCCGCCCGGGGTCCAGAACTTCAGCCGGTGCCCGGTCCGGACGCCGCCGCTGATCTCCAGCAGCTGGCGCAGCGTGACGCCGAGCGGGGCCTCGTACTGGCCGGGGTTGGTGACGTGGCCGGAGAGGGAGTAGAGCGTGAAGCCGGGGGACTTCTCGGTGCCCAGGCTCTTGAACCACTCCTTGCCGCGGGCCAGGATCGGCGGCACCGAGGCGATCGACTCGACGTTGTTGACCACCGTCGGGCAGGCGTAGAGGCCGGCGATCGCCGGGAACGGCGGGCGCAGCCGGGGCTGGCCGCGGCGCCCCTCCAGCGAGTCCAGCAGGGCCGTCTCCTCGCCGCAGATGTAGGCGCCGGCGCCGGCGTGCACGGTGATGTCGAGGTCGGTGCCGGAGCCCAGGATGTTCTTGCCGAGCAGCCCGGCCCCGTACGCCTCGGCGACCGCGGCCTGGAGCCGGCGCAGCACCGGGACGACCTCGCCGCGCAGGTAGATGAACGCGTGGTCGCAGCGGATCGCGTAGGAGGCGATGATCATGCCCTCGATCAGCGCGTGCGGGTTGGCGAACAGCAGCGGGATGTCCTTGCAGGTGCCCGGCTCGGACTCGTCCGCGTTGACCACCAGGTAGTGCGGCTTGCCGTCGTTCTGCGGGATGAACTGCCACTTCATGCCGGTGGGGAAGCCGGCGCCGCCGCGACCGCGCAGCCCGGAGTCCTTGACCAGCGCGATCACGTCGTCCGGGGGCATCGCGAGGGCGGCCTTCAGCCCCTCGTACCCCGCGTGGCGGCGGTAGGTGGCGAGCGTCCAGGGGCGGCTGTCGTCCCAGGACGCGGAGAGCACGGGGGTGAGCAACTTCTCGGCCGGCTCGGCGGAGGTCATCACGCTTCGGTCCCTTCGTGACGGGGCGAGACGACCCGGGTGCCACCGGTCCCGGGCAGGGCCTCGCCCTTGGCGAGGCGCAGGCCGGCCAGCGAGGGCGCGCCGCCGGCACCGGACTCGTCGACGGCGCCGGGGCGCTCGTCGGGGAAGCCGGCCAGGATGCGGGCGGACTCCTTGAAGCTGCAGAGCCGGGCACCGCGGGTGGGGCGGACCTCCCGGCCCGCCCGCAGGTCGTCGACCAGCCGCCGGGCGCTCTCCGGGGTCTGGTCGTCGAAGAACTCCCAGTTCACCATCACCACGGGGGCGTAGTCGCAGGCGGCGTTGCACTCGATGTGCTCGATCGAGATCTCGCCGTCCTCGGTGGTCTCGTTGTTGCCGACCCCGAGGTGCTGCTGGAGCTCGTCGAAGATCTGGTCGCCGCCGAGCACCGCGCACAGGGTGTTGGTGCAGACCCCGACGTGGTACTTCCCGGCCGGCCGGCGCCGGTACATGGTGTAGAAGGTCGCGACGGCGGTGACCTCGGCGGTGGTGAGGTCCAACTGCTCGGCGCAGAACCGGATGCCGGTCGTGCTGACGAAGCCCTCCTCGGCCTGCACCAGGTGCAGCAGCGGCAGGAGTGCGGAGCGGGCCACCGGGTAGCGGCCGATCAGCTCCTTCGCGTCGGCGGCGAGGCGGGCACGCACCTCCTCGGGGTACGGCCTGGCCGGCAGTGCCGGCATCCCCAACTGGACGTCTGTCACCGGTCCACGCCTCCCATCACCGGGTCGATCCCGGCCACCGCGACGATCACGTCGGCGACCTGGCCGCCCTCGCACATCGCCGCCATCGACTGCAGATTGGTGAACGACGGGTCCCGGAAGTGCACCCGGTACGGGCGCGTGCCGCCGTCGCTGACCACGTGCACGCCCAGCTCGCCCTTGGGCGACTCGACCGCCGTGTACGCCTGGCCGGCCGGGACCCGGAAGCCCTCGGTGACCAGCTTGAAGTGGTGGATCAGGGCTTCCATCGAGGTACCCATGATCTTGCGGATGTGGTCGAGCGAGTTGCCCATGCCGTCCGGGCCGACGGCCAGTTGGGCCGGCCAGGCGATCTTCTTGTCGGCCACCATGACCGGGCCGGGGCGCAGCCGCTCCAGGCACTGCTCGACGATCCGCAGCGACTGGCGCATCTCCTCCAGCCGGATCAGGAACCGGCCGTAGGAGTCGGCGCTGTCGGCGGTCGCGACCTCGAAGTCGTAGTCCTCGTAGCCGCAGTACGGGTCGCTCTTGCGCAGGTCGTTCGGCAGGCCGGTGGCGCGCAGGATCGGGCCGGTGGCGCCGAGGGCCAGGCAGCCGGCCAGGTCGAGGAAGCCGACGTCGACCAGCCGGGCCTTGAACACCGGGTTGCCGGTGGCGAGCTTGTCGTACTCGTGCATCCGCGAGCGGAGGGTCTTCACCGCCTCGTGGATCTGGTCGACGGCGCCGGGCGGGAGGTCCTGGGCGAG
Source organism: Kitasatospora sp. NPDC028961 (assembly GCF_055564815.1). Taxonomy (NCBI): domain Bacteria; kingdom Bacillati; phylum Actinomycetota; class Actinomycetes; order Kitasatosporales; family Streptomycetaceae; genus Kitasatospora; species Kitasatospora sp. NPDC028961. The sequence goes on from NZ_JBVHVO010000002.1 coordinate 168,755, forward strand.
GCCGCCGGGGCGGACGTACGCGTGGTTCATCCGCAGGCCGGTGACCAGCTCGAAGACGTCCAGGATGAGTTCGCGGTCCCGGAAGCCGTAGATCATCAGCGTGGTGGAGCCGATCTCCATGCCGCCGGTGGCCAGGCAGACCAGGTGCGAGGAGATCCGGTTGAGCTCCATCATCAGGACGCGGATGACGCTGGCCCGGTCCGGGATGTCGTCGGTGATGCCGAGCAGCTTCTCGACCGCGAGGCAGTACGCGGTCTCGTTGAACAGCGGCGTCAGGTAGTCCATCCGGGTCACGAAGGTGGTGCCCTGGACCCAGCTGCGGAACTCCATGTTCTTCTCGATGCCGGTGTGGAGGTAGCCGATGCCGCAGCGGGCCTCCTTCACCGTCTCGCCGTCGATCTCCAGGATCAGCCGCAGCACCCCGTGGGTGGAGGGGTGTTGGGGGCCCATGTTGACGATGATGCGCTCGTCGTCGGCCCGGCCGACGGCTTCGACCACCTCGCCCCAGTCGCCCCCGGTGACGGTGAAGACCCGGCCCTCGGTGGTCTCGCGGGCGCCGGCGTGGGCGGCCTCGCCGGCCGCCGCCTCTTCGTAGTGCCGAGTACTCATCAGCTGTACGACCTCCGCTGGTCGGGTGCCGGGATCTGGGCGCCCTTGTACTCGACGGGGATGCCGCCGAGCGGGTAGTCCTTGCGCTGCGGGTGGCCCAGCCAGTCGTCCGGCATCATGATCCGGGTGAGCGCGGGGTGGCCCTCGAAGACCAGGCCGAAGAAGTCGTAGGCCTCGCGCTCGTGCCAGTCGTTGGTCGGGTAGACGGTGACCACCGACGGGATCCGCGGATCCGCGTCCGGCGCGCTGACCTCCACCCTGATCAACCGGCCGTGGGTGATCGACCGCAGGTGGTAGACCGCGTGCAGTTCCCGGCCCCGGTCGCCGGGGTGGTGCACGCCGCTCACGCCGAGGCAGAGCTCGAAGCGGAGCGCGGGGTCGTCGCGCAGGATGCGCACCGTCCGCAGCAGGTGTTCGCGGGCGATGTGGAAGGTGAGCTCGACGCGGTCGACGACGGTCTTCTCGATCACGTCCGCCGGGTCGAGGCCCTGCTCCTCCAGCGCGCCCTCCAGCTCGTCCGCGACCTCGTCGAACCAGCCGCCGTAGGGGCGTTCGCTCGCGGACGGCAGGACGACCGTGGTGTTGAGCCCGCCGAAGCCGGAGGTGTCGCCGCTGCCCTGGGCGCCGAACATGCCCTGGCGCCGGCCGACCACCTCGACGGGGATCTCCCGGCGCGGCTGCTCCGGGTCGCTGCGGGTTCCGGGTACCTGGTCGCTCATCGCAGCTGCCCCCGCATCTCGCTCACCGGGGTGGCCGTGAGGGCCAGTGCCTCGCCCAGCTCCTCGGCCCGGCGCCGGTTCGCGCCCAGCGGCTCGTGCTGGATCTTGTCGTGGAGCTTCAGGATGGCGTCCAGCAGCATCTCCGGGCGGGGCGGACACCCGGGGAGGTAGATGTCCACCGGGACGATGTGGTCGACGCCCTGCACGATCGCGTAGTTGTTGAACATCCCGCCCGAGGAGGCGCAGACCCCCATCGAGATGACCCACTTCGGGTTGGGCATCTGGTCGTACACCTGGCGCAGCACCGGCGCCATCTTCTGGCTCACCCGGCCTGCCACGATCATCAGGTCGGCCTGCCGGGGGGAGCCCCGGAAGACCTCCATCCCGAACCGGGCCAGGTCGTAGCGGCCGGCCCCGGTGGTCATCATCTCGATCGCGCAGCAGGCGAGTCCGAAGGTGGCCGGGAAGAGCGACGCCTTGCGCACCCAGCCCGCGGCCGTCTCCACACTCGTGAGCAGAAAGCCGCTCGGCAGCTTCTCCTCGATTCCCATCAGATCCCTCTCAATGCCCTCAGTGCCCTCAAGTCCGGTGGTCCGTGCGCTGGTTCGGGCCGCTGCACGCGCCCGGGCTTGTCCGCCCGTTCACAAAGTCAGCGGCCGCCCCGCCCTCAGTCCCACTCCAGACCGCCGCGGCGCCAGACGTAGGCGTACGCGACGAAGACGGTGGCGATGAACAGGAGCATCTCGACCAGCCCGAAGATCCCCAGGGCGTCGAAGCTCACCGCCCACGGATAAAGGAAGACGATCTCGATGTCGAAGACGATGAAGAGCATCGCCGTCAGGTAGTACTTGATCGGGAACCGACCGCCGCCCACGGGCTGCGGGGTCGGCTCGATGCCGCACTCGTACGCCTCCAACTTGGCCCGGTTGTACCGCTTGGGCCCGGTCAGTGAGGCCATCACGACGGAGCCGACCGCGAACGCCGCCGCGATGGCACCGAGTACGAGGATCGGCGCGTAGGCATTCATAGCCCCCGCTCCCTCCGTCCAGTCGTCCTTGACTGCAGATCGGAACCGCCGGGTCACGCTGTGGTGGCCCGCGTTCCAGTTCCCGAGATCCACCCCATGTGAGGCAGTTCACAAAGCCTGGAACGAGCGCATCCTATGCCCGTCGGCTTGTGATCTGCGACACGCAGTTCAGGGCGATCTTTGTGATCTACGCCACCCCTGGAATGCTGCCGAAAGTGAACATGCCCAGAGTTGTCGACGCAAAGCAGTCAAATGGTCACAACACGTCGCATTCATCTGCGAACTGGCAGGTCAGAGCTTCGCTCCTATATCAACTACGCAGCGCCCAGAGCAAATTTCCGGGCGTCATGTTGACGTGTTATAGCGCCTCACCCGCAGGGGTGGCGGGGCTCCGAACGCCCGCTTGACCCTTCGTTCACAAGCGCGCGAGCGTCCGTTTCCACGACCCGGGACCAAGGCCCGACGAACTGCCGCCCAGGGTCGTCGCACAGGGCTGCCGCCCGGGCCGTCGCACAGGGCCGTCACACAGGGGCTGCGGCCCCGGGCGGTCGCGGGCAGTCGGTCAGACCGACGCCGGGGCCGGCTCCACCGGCCGGGGTTCGGGCCGCGCGGCGCCGACGGCGGTGCGGCGCCCCCACTCGGTGGCGACCAGGACGAGCGCGCCGCCGGCCAGCGCCACCGGGCCCAGGTGGTTGCCGGCCAGGGCGATCCCGAAGACGGCGGCCCAGAGCGGCTCGGTGCCGAGCAGCAGGCTGACCCGGGACGGCGAGGTGGCCCGGACCGCCCACATCTGCACCAGGAAGGCGAACAGCGTGCAGAGCAGCGCCAGATGCAGCAGCCAGGCCCACTCGGTCGGCCCGTACGAGGCGGCGACGGTCCACGGCAGCGGCCCGGCGAACGGCGCGGCGAGGGCGAACACCACCGTGGCGGTGGCGAGTTGGACCCAGGTGAGACCCAGGTTGTCGGTGTTCCGGATGGCCCGGACCCGGGACATCGCCAGGACGTGCGCCGTCCGCACCACGGCGGCGCCGAGCACCAGCAGGTCACCGGAGGTCGGCGCCTTCAGCCCGCCGCCGCCGGTGAGCAGGGCGACGCCCAGCACGGCCAGCCCGGCCGCCGCGAGGAAGGCCCGCGGCAGCGGTGTCCGGGTGAGCGCGCTCTCCGCGAGCGGGGTGAACACCATCGTGAGGCTGATGATCAGCCCGGCGTTGGTCGCGGAGGTGTGCACCGCGCCGTAGGTCTCCAGCAGGAAGACCCCGCCGAGCACCAGGCCCAGCACCGCCCCGCCCAGCCACTCGGCCCGGCCCATCCCCCGCAGCGCCCGCCGGGCGAGGACCCCCAGCAGCGGCAGCACCAGCCCGAAGCGCAGCACCAGCATCGCCACCACCGTCCCCGGCCCGGCCACCTGCTGCACCGCGAGGAAGCTCGACCCCCACACCACCGCCACCAGCAGCACGGGTACATCACGGAGCAGGGCGGATGACGGGCGCATGGGCGGGACCTCTCCGAAGGCGAACGGGGCGGACGAGGAGACTCCCGTACGGCGTCGGACGGATCTCGGAGCACCGCGGGCCCGCTCGGACGGACCCGCGCCAAGGTCCGCCATCCTCGCGCACCGCACCGCCCGCGATCAACGGCTTTCGGCGCGCTCCTCCCATCCGGACGCCCACGGCGACGGGGGCGCCACCCGCCCCTGCCGCCCACCGCCCACCACCGGCCCCCGACGTCTACCGGATCCCCGCCCGACCATGGATGATGTCGCCATGACAATCCAGCCGTCCACCACCCCCCGGAAGGCCCGTCACATGAGGCGCAAGCACTGGGCGCTGCCCGCCGCCGCCACCGTCCTCCTGCTGGCCGCGACCACCGGCACCGCCGCGGCGGACCCCGCGCCGGCCCCGCCCGCGGCCCCCGGCTGCGCGTACACCCCGGCCGTGCCCGCCGACAACTTCAAGGGCATCCCGGTCTTCGACGCCAAGAAGGCCGCCAAGCCCTACCAGGCGACCCTGAGGACCGGCCAGGGCGCGATCACCTTCCGGGCCCTGACCGCCGAGGCGCCCTGCACGACGTTCTCGTTCCGCTTCCTCGCCGAGCACGACTACTTCGACCGGAGCCACTGCCACCGGCTCACCACCCAGCGGATCTTCGTCCTGCAGTGCGGCGACCCGACCGGCACCGGCAGCGGCGGCCCGGGCTACTCGTTCCCCGACGAGAACCTCACCGGTGCCACCTACCCCGCCGGCACCGTGGCCATGGCCAACGCCGGACCGAACACCAACGGCAGCCAGTTCTTCATCGTCTGGAAGGACACCAAGCTCTCCCCCGCCTACACCCCGTTCGGCCGGGTGACCGCCGGCCTGGACGTCCTGCAGAAGATCGCGGCGGGCGGCGAGGACGACCAGAACGGCCCCGGCGACGGCTTCCCGACCCTCCCGGTGACGTTCCGGAACGTACGGATCAGCGCCCGCTGAACCCCGCTCCCGTACGGCGGCCGGCGTCACCGGGCCGTGCGGGAGCGGCGGCCCCACCCCGGGCCGCCCGGAGCGCCGGCCGCTCCGGGCGGCGGCGGATCAGGCGTTCGGGGCGACCCGGGCGAGGCCGTTGATGATGCGGTCCATGGCGTCGCCGCCCTGCGGGTCCGTCAGGTTGGCCAGCATCTTGAGCACGAACTTCATCAGCATCGGGTGGGTCAGGCCGCGCTGGGTGGCGAGCTGCATCACCTTGGGGTTGCCGATGAGCTTCACGAAGGCGCGGCCGAGGGTGTAGTAGCCGCCGTAGACGTCCTTGAGGATGCGCGGGTACGCCTGGAGGGCGCGCTCGCGGCCGCCCTCCGTCACCCGGGCGTTGGCCTGGACGATGACGCCGGCCGCGATCTGGCCGGATTCCATCGCATAGGCGATGCCCTCGCCGTTGAACGGGTTGACCATGCCGCCCGCGTCACCGACCAGCAGCAGGCCGCGGGTGTAGTGCGGCTGCCGGTTGAAGGCCATCGGCAGGGCGGCGCCGCGGATCGGGTCGGTCATGTTCTCGGGGGTGTAGCCCCACTCCGCCGGCATGCTCGCGCACCAGGCCTTGAGCACGTCGCGCCAGTCCAGCTCGCCGAAGGCGGGCGAGGAGTTGAGGATGCCGAGGCCGACGTTGGAGGTGCCGTCGCCCATGCCGAAGATCCAGCCGTAGCCGGGCAGCAGCTTGCGCTCCCCGGCGCGGGTGTCCCACAGCTCCAGCCAGGACTCCAGGTAGTCGTCGTCGTGGCGCGGGGAGTTGAAGTACGTCCGGTAGGCGACGCCCATCGGACGGTCCTCCCGGCGGTGCAGGCCCATGGCCAGCGAGAGCCGGGTGGAGTTGCCGTCGGCCGCGACGACCAGCGGGGCGCGGAAGGTCACCGCACGCTTCTCGTCGCCGAGCCGGGCGGTGACGCCGACGATCCGGCCGGTCCGGTCGTCCAGCACCGGACCGCTGACGTTGCACCGCTCGTACAGCCGGGCGCCGGCCTTCTCCGCCTGACGGGCGAGCAGCTCGTCGAAGTCGGCGCGCTTGCGGACCAGCCCGTAGTCGGGGAACGCGGACAGCTCCGGCCAGTCCAGCTCCAGCCGGACCCCGCCGCCGATGATCCGCAGGCCCTTGTTGTGCAGCCAGCCGTTCCCGGTCGACACGTCGATCCCCATGTCGACCAGCTGCTTGGTGGCACGGGGCGTCAGACCGTCGCCGCAGACCTTCTCGCGGGGGAACGACGTCTTCTCCAGCAGCAGCACGTCCAGCCCGGCCTGGGCGAGGTAGTAGGCGGTGGTGGCGCCGGCCGGGCCCGCGCCGACCACGATGACGTCCGCGGTGCTCTCCACGGGGCTGTCCGGCTTCGTCAGGTCGGCTGCGGTCTCGGACACGGTGGGCACTCTCCTGGAGCTACGGCTGGGGACGGAGGCGTTGACCCCGGCAGTCTAGTTGCCGCCCCCGGGACCGGGTCCGAGGACGGCGTCCGCGGCGTCAGCCGCGCGCGGCGACCCCGGTGGCGTCCCCGCGGTCCGCGCCGGCGTCGTCCGGCACCCCCGTGAGCACCACCGGCGCCGCCTCCCGCCGCCGGCGCGGGATGAAGGCGATGACCAGCACCCCGAGCGCCGCCGCCCCGGCACCGATCGCGAAGGTCGCCCGGAAGCCGCCGAGCGAGGGCACCTGCGCCGGCCCGAAGGGGACCGCCGTGCGCGCGAGCACCGCAGGCCGCGCCCCGGCGGGGCCATGCGGAGCCCGGCCGCCACCGCCGAGCGGCCCAGGCCGTAGCCGGTCGACCGTTCGCGCCGCACCAGCGCGCGGACCCGTCGGACCGGGCCCTAGGAGACCTTGTACGCCCGGTGCAGGGCGACGATCCCGCCGGTCAGGTTGCGCCAGGCGACCTTGGACCAGCCGGCCTCCTGGAGCTTCGCGGCCAGCTCCGGCTGGTCCGGCCACTCCCGGATGGACTCGGCGAGGTAGACGTAGGCGTCCGGGTTGCTGCTGACCGCGGTGGCCACCGGCGGCAGCGCGCGCATCAGGTACTCGGTGTAGACCGTCCGCAGCGGCGTCCAGGTCGGCGTCGAGAACTCGCAGATCACCAGCTTGCCGCCGGGCTTGGTGACCCGGAACATCTCGCTCAGCGCCGCGTCGGTGTCCTGCACGTTGCGCAGCGCGAAGGAGATCGTCACCGAGTCGAAGGTGCCGTCGGCGAACGGCAGCCTGGTCGCGTCCCCCGCGGTGAGCGGCAGTTCGGGGTGGCGGCGCTTGCCCTCCGCGAGCATGCCGACCGAGAAGTCGCACGGGACGACCGTGGCGCCCGCCTCGGCGAAGGGCAGCGAGGAGGTGCCGGTACCGGCCCCGAGGTCGAGCACGACGTCGCCCGGACCGGCGGCCACCGCCTCGGCCACCGCCCGGCGCCAGGCACGGGCCTGGCCGAGGGAAAGCACGTCGTTGGTGCGGTCGTACTTGGCCGCGACGTCGTCGAACATGGCGGCGACTTCGTGCGGCTGCTTGTCCAGAGAGGCTCGGGTCACGCCCCCATTGTTCACCCTGCCACCGGCGGGTTCGGCAAGGGGGCACGCCGCCCGCCCGTCGCGGGCGCTCCGCGCGGCCCGTCACCGCCCCGGCCCGGGGCGTGCCCGGAGGGCGCGCGGCCTCAGTGCAGCCCGCGCCGCCCGCCCGAACGCCGCCTGCGGCGCGAGCGCTTGCCCTGCGTTATCGCGGGCATCCCCTCGGCCAGCGCGCCGGTCGCCAGCGCGACGGTGGTCGCGAACCGCCCGGTGTCGCTGCGGATGGCGACCGCCCGGCGGTGCCGGCGGATCCTCAGCACGCAGACCAGGAAGAGCACGACGGCCACCGGCACGCTGAACCGGGCCAGTCCGACGCCGACCGGCTGCGGGTAGGTGGCGCCGCAGATCCGGACCGCGCCCGGGTCGTCGGCGGCGTGCTCCAGGCAGACCGCGTCACCGACCTTGGCGCCGTCCGCCAGCGGCAGCGCGGCGGCGGTGTGCTGCTGGCCGGCGGCCCGGTAGCTGACGGTGCTGTAGGAGCCGCCGCCGGAGGGCATCTGGGTGACGACGCCGTCCACTCTCACCGGGTGCGCGCCGATCCGGTCGGCCTGCTCGGTCTGGCGCCAGCCGAGCAGGCACATGCCGACGGCCAGCACGGCACTGAGCACGGCGGTGAGGTACCAGCCACGGCCCAACCGCGGGAAGCGCGGCGGGGGGACGGTCGCGGATCGCATGGTTCCTGTCCTGGCTAGCCTTCGGGGCCTGGGACGGGGCCCCGCCACCCGCGGGGACGGGTGGTGCGTGGTGAGGGTACGGACTGAGCTGCCGGGATCGTATCCGCTGGCGGGCCCTCAGGTCACGGCGAAGGGTGAATCAGACAATATGGCCGACACCGCAGTTCGGCGGCACACGAAGGAACGACCGTACGTCGCACGGGAGTCCGGCTACCCGCGAGTAGCCGGGGCTCAGCGTCGGCGGTACACCAACCGCCCGGCCAGGACCGTCGCCAGGCAGCCGGCCGGCCGCGGGGCCGGCCCGCGAGCACCGTCGGAGGCACCGGCACCGGACGCACCGGACGCACCGGCACCGGCGGCGCCGGCCGGCGCGAACACCGCGAAGTCGGCCCGCCCGCCCACGGCCAGCCGCTCGTGCACCGCCGCCGCGAGCGGCAGCACGGCGAGCGGGTCCAGCGGCCCCTCCGCACCGGGGGGACCGGCCGGACCGGGCAGCGCGGCCAGCCCGGACCGAGCCACCGCCGTCCGCACCGCAGCCCGCTCGAACGGGCCGGCCACCGCCGTCACCCCGGAGCCGAGCATCCGCTGCAGCCCGCGCCGGGCGCTCGCGCCGCAGCGCGCCTCGTCGGCCTCCCCCAGCAGTCCACCGGGCACCGGCGCGTCCCCGAGCTCCTCGCGCGGGTCCGGGTGGTACGCGTTCTCCAGCAGCCAGTGCCCGTACGGGTTGCGCAGCCCGGGGGTGAGCAGGGCGTCGCCCCAGTCGCGCAGCCGGGCCCGGGGGTGGGCGGCGGCCAGCTCGTCGTGGCGGCCCAGGGCGGCGATCAGTTCGCCGTGCACCAGCACCGCCCCGTCGGCGACGGACGGGGCGGTGGGGTCGGCGGGGTCGGGCAGCACGAGGGCGGCCCGGTGCAGCGTCAGCATGGCGAGGTCACCGTTGCGGGGCCGGCGGGGGCGCCCCTGCGGCGGGCGCCCCGGACGCCGGCGTCAGCCGTTGTCGAGGATCTTCAGCTCGGGGTGGGCGGTGCCGCCGGCGATCGCCGTGGAGGCGATGTGCGAGGCGACCCGCGGGTCGACCGGGTCGTTGGCCGGGTCGTCCAGCACCCGCAGGTGCTCGTAGGTGGTCGAGCGCTGGGCCGGGACGCGGTCGGCGGCCCGGATCAGGTGGATCAGCTCGGTGAGGTTGGACCGGTGCTTGGCGCCGGCCGCCGAGACCACGTTCTCCTCCAGCATGACCGAGCCGAGGTCGTCCGCGCCGTAGTGCAGCGACAGCTGGCCGGCCTCCTTGCCGGTGGTCAGCCAGGAGCCCTGGATGTGCGCGACGTTGTCGAGGAACAGCCGGGCGATCGCGATCATCCGCAGGTACTCGAAGACGGTCGCCTGGGTGGAGCCCTTGAGGTGGTTGTTCTGCGGCTGGTAGGTGTACGGGATGAAGGCGCGGAACCCGCCGGTGCGGTCCTGCACGTCGCGGATCATCCGCAGGTGCTCGATCCGCTCGGCGTTGGTCTCGCCGGTGCCCATCAGCATGGTGGAGGTGGACTCCACGCCCAGGCCGTGCGCGGCCTCCATGATCTCCAGCCAGCGCTCGCCGGACTCCTTGAGCGGTGCGATCGCCTTGCGCGGCCGGGCCGGCAGCAGCTCGGCGCCGGCGCCCGCGAAGGAGTCCAGGCCCGCCTTGTGGATCCGGGTGATGGCCTCCTCGACCGACACCCCGGAGAGCCGGGCCATGTGGTCGACCTCGGACGCGCCCAGCGAGTGGATCACCAGCTGCGGGAAGTCCGCCTTGATCGCCGCGAAGGCGCGCTCGTAGTACTCCACGCCGTAGTCCGGGTGGTGGCCGCCCTGGAACATGATCTGGGTGCCGCCCAGCTCGACCGTCTCCGCGCAGCGGCGCAGGATCTCGTCGAGGTCGCGGGACCAGCCCTTGTCGCTCTTCGGCGGCACGTAGAAGGCGCAGAACTTGCACGCCGTCACGCAGACGTTGGTGTAGTTGATGTTCCGCTCGATGATGTACGTCGCGATGTGCTCGGTACCGGCGTAGCGGCGGCGGCGCACCGCGTCGGCCGCCGAGCCGAGCGCGTGCAGGGGCGCCGAGCGGTACAGCTCCAGGGCCTCCTCCGGGCTGATCCGGCCACCGCCGGCCGCCCGGTCGAGCACGGCCTGCAGGTCGGTGCTGGGCGCATCGAGGGTGGTCGCTGCGAGCTCGGACACCTGGCGGCCTTCTCTCTCTCGGTACTGCTGTGCGTTTCAGTGCTTCCGGGTACGGCCGAACCAGCCTACGCCAGCGCTTTCGCGCGTCGGCGTCAGGCCGCTTTCCGCATCGTCCCGGTCGGGTTCCCGGCCGCCGGATCGGCGGAGGAGAACCGGATCGTGCCGTCCTTCTGCAGGGTGAGCGTCTCCGCGTTGGAGCCGCCGCTGCACGCCCCCGGCAGCGAGGAGCGGACCAGCCGGGAGGTGAACACCAGCTTCCCCTCGGACGCCGAGTCCAGCGTCCAGGCGCCCTCGCAGCTGACCGAGATCAGCCCGGTGACGGCGTTGCGGCTGGTGGTGTTCTCCTGCCCGACCGCGGCCGGGCCGATCACCAGCGTGGTGGTACCGGCGGGCAGCCCCTTGTCGGTGGTCATCTCCCCGCGCCAGGTGCCGAGGAAGCCGGCCGGCACGACGCTCGGGCCGCCGGTGCCCGGCGGCACCGGGCCGGGCGGCAGCGTGGTGGAGGAGGAGGTCGTGGACGAGGAGGTGGTGGAGGTCGAACTGGCCGACCAGCTGAACGAGGACGTGACCGTCGGCCCGTCGGTGGGCGGGTGCTCCACCGCCGCCTCCCCCCGGAAGCCCCGGTAGGCGCCGTAGCCGCCGGCCGAGAGCACCAGGAGGACGGCCACCGCGACCAGCGCCGCGTTCCGCACCCGGTGCCCCGGCCGCTCCGGCCCGGTCGGCACCCGGTCCTGCGGCACGGCGTCGCGGGGCGGATCGTCGTACGCCCGGTGGCCGGCCTGCGGGTGACCGGCCTGCTGGTGACCGGCCTGCTGGTGGCCGACCGGCCCGCCGCCGAACGGCACCCGGTCGGTCGGGGTCCGGCCGCCCGGCAGGTCCGGCGCCGCGGCCGGGCGCCGCGGGGCGGCGGCTCCCCCGGCCTCCACCTCCCCCTCCAGGTCGAGCAGTTCGACCGCGCTGCGGCCGACCCCCGCCGCCAGCGCGGGCGGCAGCCAGCCGCCCCGCCCGAGCCGTACGGTGGCCGCGCCGTCGGCGTCCAGCCGCTCCCGGAGCTGCCACGGGGCCGGGCGGGCGGCCGGGTCCTTGGCCAGGCAGTCCAGCACGATCGGGCGCAGCGGCCCGGCCAGCCCGGAGAGGTCCGGCTCCTCGTGCAGCACCCGGTAGAGCAGCACCGCCACGCTCACCCCCTCGCCGAAGGGCTGCACCCCGGTGGCCGCGAAGGCCAGCACCGCGCCCAGCGAGAAGACGTCGCTCGGCGGCCCGGCCGGCTGCCCGTTCGCCTGTTCGGGCGACATGAAGCCGGGCGAGCCGACCACGTAGCCGGACTGTGTGAAGCCGCTGGTCGCGTCCAGCGCGCGGGCGATGCCGAAGTCGATCAGGCGCGGCCCGTCCAGCGTCAGCAGGACGTTGGAGGGCTTGACGTCCCGGTGCACCAGTCCGAGGCCGTGGACGTGGCCCAGCGCCTCGGCGAGCCCGACGCCGAGGGTCCGTACGGCCTGTTCGGGCAGCGGGCCGAAGTCCCGGACGGCGGTGCCGAGCGCGGGACCGGCCACGTAGCCGGTGGCCACCCAGGGGTGCTCGCCCTCGGTGTCGGCGTCCAGCACGGGCGCCGTCCAGGCACCGCCGACCCGGCGGGCGGCGGCGACCTCCTGCCGGAACCGCGCCCGGAACTCGGCGTCCTCCGCGAGCTCGCCGCGGACCAGCTTGACGGCCACCGTGCGGCCGCCGGCCGTCCGGCCGAGGTAGACCCGGCCCATCCCGCCCGCGCCGAGGCGCCGCAGCAGCCGGTACCCGCCGACCTGTCTCGGGTCGTCCGCCCCCAGTGCCTGCATCCCGCACGCTCCCCTCGACCGCCCGGCGTCGCCGGCGCCCTCCAGGCACCGCCGACCGCACGGATCTCGCGTGCAGACGCTACCGGGCCGCGCGGGGCGGGAGGGGTGGCGCGGAAGGACCGGTGCACCCCTTACCTCCCCGGCGGGGTCAGACCACCGCCGGTGCCGGCTCCAGCAGCCGGACCGTGACGTCCGGGGCGAAGCCGCTGTCCGGGGCGACCCGGCGGGCGAACTCGGCCATGCCGGCCAGCTGCCGCTCCCCGAGCGAGAAGTCCAGCGCCTCGCTGAAGTAGCGCTCCAGCACCCCGGCGTCGAACTCCTCCCAGCGGGCCGCGTGCTCGGCCACCGCGCCGGCCTCGACCAGCGAGAGGTCGCGGGACTCCAGGAAGGCCCGGTGCACGGCCGCCGTCAGCTCGGGGCTGCGGTCGGCGAAGTCGCGGCGGGCGGCCCAGACGGCGAAGACGAAGGGGAGACCGGTCCACTCCTTCCACATCGCGCCGAGGTCGTGCACGGTCAGGCCCTGGTCGGCCGCCTGTCCCAGGTAGGCCCGCAGCGCCGGGTCGCCGATCAGCACGGCGGCGTCGGCCGCGGCGAGCATCGCGTCCAGGTCGGGCGGGCAGCTGAAGTACTCCGGCCGCACCCCCTCGCGCTCCTCCAGCAGCAGCCGGGCCAGCCGCACCGACGTCCGGCTGGTGGAGCCGAGGGCGACCCGGCGGCCGTCCAGCTCGGCCAGCGGGACCTTGCTGACGATCACGCAGGACATCACCGGTCCGTCGCTGCCGACCGCGATGTCGGGCAGCACCAGCAGCTCGTCCGCGTGCCGCAGGTACTCGACGCAGGTGATCGGGCCGATGTCGAGGGAGCCGCCGACCAACTGGTCGCTGAGCTTCTCCGGAGTGTCCTTGGTGAGGTCGAGATCGAGCAGATTGCCCGTCCTGGCCAGCCCCCAGTAGAGGGGTACGCAGTTCAGGAACTGAATGTGTCCGACCCGCGGCCTGACCGGGGGGTTCTGCCGGGGCTCGTGCGTTTCCGCATCCGGTACCGCCACTGCGCCGCTCCCTTGCTGTTCGTGGGCCTCCAGGCAGGGTATGCCCGCCCTTCCGGAAGCCCCGCACCGGCCTTGCGACACGCCCTGTCCGGCCCGTAAGTCACCCCTGGTCGTCACCGCGACCGCATGCTAGCGTTGCCCTCAGTTGCAGTTTGATTCCCCTTGCAGTACTTGAAGCCTGCGGAGCATGTAACCGCAGGCTTTTCGTAGTTTTTCAGCAATATCGAAAAACTCCGGACCCGTCCGGAGGCAGGGCGATCAGCGCAGCGGACCGGGTGCCACACGGTGTGGCCCCCAATACGTCCCTCGCAAGGAGAACGGCATGGCTCAGGGAACCGTCAAGTGGTTCAACGCTGAGAAGGGCTTCGGCTTCATCGCCCAGGAGGGCGGCGGCCCCGACGTCTTCGTCCACTACTCCGCCATCAACGCGAACGGTTTCCGCTCGCTGGAGGAGAACCAGGCGGTCAGCTTCGACGTCACCCAGGGTCCGAAGGGCCCGCAGGCGGAGAACGTTACCGCTATCTGATCATCCTCTGATGACCTGATCGCTCGGGACCCCTCGGGTCCGCAGACGGCCCCCGCGGCCGTCATCATGAGCACAAGAGCAGTACCCAAGGGGGCCCGGCCAGCTGCCGGGCCCCCTGCCTTTCCCGGCCCGGCACCGGTCTCGCGGAACCCCGCCCAGGTGCCCACTCCCGGCGGCCGCGGCCCCCTCCGGACCTCTCCCGGCCCGCCCGGAGCCAGCCCTTCGCGATGGCCGACAGCGTCGGCACCCGCCGCCCGCTGAACCGACGGCAACGGGCCCTCTCCCCAGGCGTGGGGAGAGGGCCCGTGGTGCTGCGGGCGCGGCTGTCAGGCCGCGGCGGGGGCCTTCGCGGAGGCCTGCGCCGGGACGGTCGCCGCGGGGGCGTCGTCGTACAGGTCACCGTGCGGGTTGTTGTAGGCGACCAGGTCGAGCGTCTTCTCCCGGGCCGCCACCAGGACCGGCACGACCGCTTGACCTGCGACGTTCGTCGCCGTGCGGACCATATCGAGGATCGGGTCGATGGCGAGGAGGAGGCCGACGCCCTCCAGGGGCAGGCCCAGGGTGGAGAGGGTCAGGGTCAGCATCACGATCGCGCCGGTGAGGCCCGCGGTGGCGGCCGAGCCGATGACCGAGACGAAGGCGATCAGCAGGTAGTCCTTGATGCCGAGGTCGATGCCGTAGACCTGGGCGACGAAGATCGCGGCCAGCGAGGGGTAGATCGCGGCGCAGCCGTCCATCTTGGTGGTCGCGCCGAACGGCACGGCGAACGAGGCGTACTCGCTCGGGACGCCGAGGCGCTCGGTGACGCGGCGGGTGACCGGCAGGGTGCCGACCGAGGAGCGGGAGACGAAGGCCAGCTGGATGGCCGGCCAGGCGCCCTTGAAGAAGTTCAGCGGGTTGAGGCCGCCGACGAACTTCAGCAGCAGGGAGTAGACCACGAACAGCACCAGGGCGCAGCCGACGTAGACGTCGATGGTCAGCGTGGCGAAGGGCTTCAGCAGGTCCCAGCCGTACTTGGCGACGGACTTGCCGATCAGGCCGAGGGTGCCGAGCGGCGAGAGCCGGATGACCCACCAGAGGGCGGTCTGCACGAGCTCCAGGACGGACTCGCTGAGCTTGAGGACGGGCTCGGCCTTCTTGCCCAGCTTGATGATCGCCGCGCCGGTCACGACCGCCAGGAAGACGATCTGCAGGACCTCGACCTCGGTGAAGGCGGTGACGATGTTGGTCGGGAAGATGCCGGTCAGGAAGTCGATCCAGCTGCCGGTGGACTTCGGCGCCTTCAGGCCCTCGGTCTTCAGGTCGGTGCCGTGGCCCGGGTTGGTCAGCAGGCCCAGGCCGAGGCCGATCGCGACGGCGATCAGCGAGGTGATCAGGAACCAGAGCAGCGTCCGGGCGGCCAGCCGGGCCGCGTTGGTGACGTTGCGCAGGTTGGCGACCGACACCACGATCGCGGTGAAGACCAGCGGCGGGACGGCCAGCTTCAGCAGCTGGACGAAGATCTTGCCGATCGTCTCCAGGGTGGTGGCCAGCCAGGAGATGTCGGCCGCGCGGGCCAGGTAGCCGAGTCCGACGCCGAGCACGAGGCCGGCGACGATCTGGACCCAGAACGGGGTCTTGCGGATTCTGGCGAGCACGGACGGCGACGAGGTCGCCTCGGGCACTGTGGACATGACGGTGCGGCTCCGGGGAGGGCGTTGCTGACGGTGGGGTGAGGCGGGGAAGGCGGCACGGCGGGTGGGCCGGACGGGAGGACGCGGCCCCGTCAGGGGCGTGCCGCCTGGATACAGCTCATGGCACGACAACGGCGCGCGCTGTCCACAGCACCCGTCAGGCAGCACGCGCGGGCGGCCGTGGGCACCGGGCCCGAGCCGTACATCCGCGCTGCTCCTGAGGTGGTCATGGCCGATACGTTAGCAGTAAAGGTTTGAGATGTTCAAAGTACTTGTTTGAGATGTGACCCGCGCAAGGGTAAATCCGGACACGAACGAGGCTGACGCACCATCAGATCGCGTCACGGGCCCGATTGACCGCTCAGCAGTTATACGTATAACTTGGAGAGAGTCCCCGCCTTCCCCTGCCCCGACCCGGAGAACCGTCCATGGGCTATGTCGCCCTGCTCCGCGCCCCGCACGTCAGCCGTCTGCTCCTCGGCACCCTGCTCGGCCGCCTCCCCGCCGGTATGACCGCCCTGGTGATCGCGCTGGCCCTGCGCGAGGCCGGCACCCCCTACAGCCGGATCGGACTGGCCACCGCCGCCTACGCGATCTCGGCCGCCGTGGGCGGGCCGGTCCTCGGCCGGATCGTGGACCGCACCGGCCAGCCGCGGGTGCTGCTCGCCTCCGCCGTGGTCGCGGGCGGCGGGTACGCGCTCCTGGCACTCGCGCCGGGCTCGGCGCTGGCCGCACCGGTCGGCGCCGCGATCGCCGGACTGGCCATGCCGCCGCTCGAACCCTGCCTGCGCTCGCTCTGGCCGGATGTCGTCGCCGAGGAGCAGCTCGACACCGCGTACGCCTTCGACTCCGCCTCGCAGCAGATCCTCTACGTGGCCGGCCCGCTCGCGGTGGCCGGGATCGCCGGGGTCTTCAGCCCGGTCGCGGCGCTCTGGGTGGCGGCCGGGCTGGGGCTGGCCGGGGCCCTGGTGGTGGCCACCGCCGGACCGGCCCGGACGTGGCAGGCACCGCCGCGCGCGCACTCGGCCGGTCTGCTCGGGCCGCTCCGCTCGCCCGGCCTGGTACTGCTGCTGATCGGCCTGGCCGGCGCCGGCTGGGCGGTCGGTGCCCAGAACGTGCTGTTCATCGCCTACGCGGAGGCGCACGAGGGCGGCCTGCCGGGCGGCGCGGGGACGCTGCTGGCGCTGGCCGCGCTGGGCGGACTGCTCGGCGCGCTCGGGTACGGGGCGGTGCGCTGGCGCAGCGGAACGGCGACCCGCACCTGGGTGATGGCGCTCGGGATGGCCGTCTCCTACCTCCCGCTGGTGCTGCTGCCCGGGCCGTACGCGATGGCCGCGCTGGCCTTCCTGTCCGGGATCGGGCTGGCCCCGCTGCTGGCGGCCGCGTTCGTCCTGGTCGCCGAGCTGGCCCCGGTGGGCACGGTGACCGAGGCGTTCGCCTGGCTGGTGACGCTGTTCGCGACCGGCAACTCGCTCGGCTACGCCGTCTCCGGCAACCTCGCCGAGGACTCGCTGCGCCCGGTGGCGCTCTGCGCGGCCGGCGGGATCGGCCTGGGCGGACTGCTGCTGTTCGGCGCCCGCCGCTGGTTCCAGCCGCTGCCGGCGGCCCCGGTGGCGCAGCCGGTACCGGTGGGCTGAACCCACCCCTCATACGTGACCGCGCCCATCGGACCGGGTGGTCTGGCCGACGGGCGCGGTCACTGACAGCCGAGAGGGTCCGGCCGACGAACTCCAACCGGCCGGCAGGGGTGTCGGTGATCAGACCGTTGATCGGAGCGTCCGCATGCCGGAATCTCATCGTCGGTTCATTCGCCCACCGCTGCGGCGCGAGACGTCCTGACGGCATTTCACCTGTCCGAGCTAATCCGAACGGCCGGTCCCGGTGGGCGAGGTGCCGGTGGGCGAGGCACCGGTGGGCGAGGCACCGGAGGCGGGGCTCCCGGCCGCGGGGGTACCGGTCGCGGCGGTCCCGGCCGCGGTCGAGGAGCGCAGCACCAGCGAGGTCGCCAGCGGCGGCACCGGCGCGACCGGCTCGCCGCGGAGCAGGTCCGCGAGGGCCGCGACCCCGGCCCGGCCCAGCTCCTCGCCGGGCAGGTCCACGGTGGTGAGCGGCGGGGTGAGCAGCTCGGCCACCGGGATGTTGTCGATGCCGACCACCGAGAGGTCCGCGGGCACCCGCAGACCGAGTTCGGCGGCCGCCTGGTAGACCCCGGAGGCCACCACGTCGTCGTCGCAGATCACCGCGTGCGGGCGGTCGGGGCCCGCCAGCATCCGGCGGGCGGCGCCGCGGGCGGCGGGCTGGCCCTCGTTGAGGCTGACGCCCAGCTCGACCACGTCCAGGCCGAGTTCCACGGCGGCCTGCTCGAAGGCGGCCTGGCGGACCCGGAAGGTGTACGCGGCGTGGGTGGAGCGCAGTCGGCCGATCCGCCGGTGGCCCAGCCCGGCCAGGTGTTCGACGGCGGCGCGCATGCCGCCGGCCACGTCCAGCTCGACGGTCGGCCGGGCCGGGTCGGTGCCGGGGTCGGCGTCCAGGAAGACCGCGGGGGTGTCGGCGGGCAGCGCACCGAGCTGGCTGTCGTCCGGGGAGCAGATCAGCAGGCCGTCGAACCGGCTGGTGGTGGCCGCGTCGGCGAGGGTGGCACTCCCCCAGCCGGAGCTGACCACGACGGCCAGGCCGTGCCGGCCGGCCTCCTCGTGGACGCCCTCCAGCACCCGGCCGAAGAACGGGCCGAGGATGTTCGGCACGGCCAGCAGGATCATGCCGCTGCGGCCGAGCCGCAGTTGCCGGCCGGCCGCCTGCGGGCGGTAGCCGAGGCTGCGGGCCGCCTCCCGGACGCGCTCCCGGGTGGCGTCGGAGACCCGGCGGCCCGCCTCGGGGCCGGAGAACACCAGCGAGACGGTGGCCTGCGAGACCCCGGCGAGCCGTGCCACGTCCCGCCCGGTGGGCTTGCGGACCGGAGCCGGCCAGGTGCCGCTGACGCTCCCGCCCTGCGGCGCGGCGGGCCCGGGCAGCGGCTCGCGCAACGGCCCGGAGAGCGGCCCGGCCGGCGGCTCGCGGTCGGCCGGCGGCTCGGTTTCGGACACCGGTTCGGACACCGGTTCGGTCGGCGGCTCGGGGTCGGGGGCGGGCACGGCGGTGACGCGGATCAGCCCTGCAGGGCGGTCGCGCGCGCGGCGTCGTCGGCCGCGTCCTCCTCGGCGTTCTGGTCGGCGATCCGCGCGGCCGTCCGGCTGCGGAGGCCGTCGACCCTGCCGGAGATCTGGGCCGACATCGCGTCGCGCTGCCGGCTCAGCAGCACGTAGCTGAGCGGCGCCGAGACCACGGCGGCCACCAGGAACAGGAAGATCGCGCCGGTCTGCCCCTTGACCGGGATGACCTGGAAGTGGCCCAGCAGCAGGGCGACCAGCAGGCAGCCGAGGAAGATGCTGACCCGCATGGAGGTGTAACGGAGCGTGGCGTGGGACTTGTCGCTCACCTTGCTGCTCACGGGGGACACATCCTTCTCTGCGCGGGGACCGGACCGGTATCCCAGTGAAGCATGCCCGACGCGCCGCGCGGGGCACGGGTCACCCGGCCCCCGCGCGGCCGCCCGTCAGCGCAGGTCCAGCCACATCGTGACGTCGTCGCGGTCGTCCCCGGGGGCCACCCGGATCGCGGCGGGGACCCGGCCGACCTCGGTGTAGCCGCAGCGGGCGTAGAAGGCCTCCAGCCCGAGACCGCCGCGCAGGGTCAGCCGCAGTCCCTCCAGCCCCCAGGCCCGGGCCACCCGCTCGGCCTCGGCCATCAGCTCGGCGCCGTAGCCGCGGCCCTGGAAGTCGGGATGCACCATGACGCGCTTGAGCAGCCGCCAGTGGTCCATCAGGCCGAACCGCATGGAGTCCAGGAAGAGCAGGGCGGCCAGCCGGCCGCTCTCCCGCTCGTGGGCGATCAGCAGCCGGTCCGGTCCGGCCGGCGCGAGGCCGGCGAAGTGCGGGTCGGCGGTCTTCCAGACCTCGTCCTCCGTCACCGGCGCCACGAAGCCGACCGCGCCGCCGGCGTTGGTGACGTCGGTCCAGAGCCGGACGATGTCGGCGCGCAGGTCCGGACCGGGCTCGGGGTCGAGGGTGAAGGCGAGCGTCATGACGGTGAGCCTAGTGTCCGCTCACGACAGGCTCGGTGCCGTCGCCCCCGGCCCCGCCCCCACCCCCGGCCGGTCCGCCCGCAGGGCCAGGCAGAGCAGCACGGCGACCGCGCAGAGCCCGCCGGCCGCGTACCAGGCGAGGTCGTAGGTGCCGAGCGCGTCCCGGGCGAGGCCGGCCAGCCCGGCCACCGCGGCCGCGCCGAGCTGGTGGCAGGCCAGCACCCAGCCGAAGACGATCGGCGCGTCGTCGCCGAAGTGCCGTCGGCAGAGCGCGACGGTCGGCGGGACGGTGGCCACCCAGTCCAGGCCGTAGAAGATCACGAAGGCCAGGATCGGCGGCTCCAGCGAACCCGCGAACAGCTGCGGCAGCAGGAACAGCGAGAACCCGCGCAGCGCGTAGTAGACGACCAGCAGCAGCCGGGAGTCGAAGCGGTCGGTGAACCAGCCGCTGGCGATGGTGCCGATCACGTCGAAGATCCCGATCAGGGCCAGCAGGCTCGCCGCCGTGGTGACCGGCAGGCCGTGGTCGTGCGCGGCGGGGATGAAGTGGGTGCCGACCAGCCCCGCCGTCGTCGCGCCGCAGATCGCGAAGGAGCCGGCCAGCAGCCAGAACGCCCGGCTGCGGGAGGCGTCCCGGAGCACCCGCAGTGAGCGGGCCAGCGCCCGGTTGTCCGCCACCGGCGGGGGCGGCTCCTCGGTCGCGCCGTACGGGAGCAGGCCGAGGTCGGCGGGTCGCTCGCGCATCAGCAGCAGCACCGGGACGGCGACCGCGCTGGCCGCCAGCGAGACGACGACGACCGCCGAACGCCAGCCGTGCTCCTCCACCAGCCAGGCGCCGACCGGCAGGAAGACCAGGTTGCCGGCCGCGCCGGCGGCCGTGAGCACACCGGTGACCAGGCCCTGGCGGGCCCGGAACCAGCGGCCGGTGACGGTGGTGGCGAACGCGCCGGCCATCGAGCCGCTGCCGAGGCCCACCAACACGCCCCAGCAGAGGACCAGTTGCCAGGGCTCGCGCATCAGCATGGTGAGCCCGGCGCCGACCGAGATGGTCAGCAGCGCGCAGACCACCACCAGCCGGACGCCGAAGCGGTCCATCAGCGCGGCGGCGAAGGGGGCGGTGAGGCCGTAGAGCGCGAGGTTGACCGAGGTGGCGCTGGATATCGTCCCCATCGACCAGCCGAACTCGTTGTGCAGCGCGTCCATCATCAGGCTGGGCGTGGAGCGGAAGCCGGCCGATCCGAGCAGCACCAGCAGAGAGACCGCGGCGACCACCCAGGCGTAGTGCGGCCGGGGGCGGCCGGTGCGACCCGGCCGCGGGGGCCCGGCGAGGGCGAGGTCCGGTGCGGGGGCCGGTGCCTCGGGGCGGGCCGGCGCGGCGGTCGGGCCCGTGGGGGTGTGGCGTTCGTTCACCCGGCCGAGTCTCCCGAACGGCCCGAACGACCACGAGTGGCCTGACTGCCAGCTTTCGCAAAGATCGGGCCAGCGGTTCGGCGTACGCTGGTCGCCGGCCCGGGCGACGGGCGGCGGGGTGCCCGGCGGCAGGCGGCGGGCGCCGGCGGGGAACGGAAGGGCGGGCGCGATGGCGCACAGGATCGCGGTACTGGCGCTCGACAGGGTGATCGCCTTCGAACTGGGCATCCCCGCAAGGATCTTCGAGTCGGCCAAGGACGCCGACGGCGTGCCGCACTACCAGGTGGCCACCTGCACCGTGGACGGCCGGCCGGTCCCCACCAGTACGGACTTCCGGATCGCCGTCGACCACGGGCCCGAACTCCTGGAGTGGGCGGACACCGTGGTGATCCCGGCCTCCGCGGACCAGGGGCCCCGGGAGGTCGACGCCCGGCTCGATCCCGCCCTGGTCGCCGCGCTGGCCAGGATCCGGCCCGGCACCCGGCTGGTGTCGATCTGCACCGGCTCCTTCGTCCTGGCGGCCGCCGGACTGCTGGACGGCCGCCCGGCCACCACCCACTGGCGCTACACCGAGCTCTTCGCCGCCCTGTACCCGAAGGTCCGGCTCGATCCGGACGTCCTGTTCACCGACGACGGGGACGTCCTCACCTCGGGCGGGGTGGCGGCCGGCATCGACCTCTGCCTGCACATCGTGCGCCGCGACCACGGCAGCGCGGTGGCCAACGCGGTGGCCCGCACCTGCCTGGTGCCGCCCTGGCGCGAGGGCGGCCAGAAGCAGTACGTCGAACTCCCCCGCCCGGCCGTCGACGCCGGCCCCGGCGCCGCGGCGGTCCGCGCCTGGGCGCTGGAGCACCTGGACCAGCCGCTCCCGCTGCGCCTGCTCGCCGACCGGGCGGGCATGAGCGTGCGGAGCTTCACGCGGCGGTTCCGCGAGGAGACGGGCAGCAGCCCGGGCCAGTGGCTGACGGTCCAGCGCGCCGAGCGCGCCCGCCAGTTGCTGGAGAGCACCGACATGACGATCGACCAGGTGGCCCGGGAGTCCGGCTTCGGGACGGCGGCCTCGCTGCGGCTACGGCTGCGCGGGCGGCTGGACGTCGCGCCGAGCGCGTACCGGCGCACCTTCCGGTCGGTGGAGCGGTCGCACTGACGGGGCGCCACCCCCGCGGGGTGCTCAGCGGCGGACAAGTCAGCGGCGAATGACCGGAACCGGCCCTGCGGAACGCACGGATCGGACGGCGGCGGGCCGCACGCACCCCGAGCACGGCACGGCCCGCCGCCATCCGATCGTGAAGCACGGGCCCTGAACCCGCGCAAAGCCCACCGCACTCGCCAAGGAGCCACCGCGCGATCGGCGTACCACGGCCCCCCTGCTGACATGATCCCCCTGGACAGCAGCACCGCAGCGGCGTTCGGGTGTTCCCTCGGCGTCCCCTCGCAACGGAGAGCTGCTCCCAGAGTGATCAGTCGGATACGTCACGTCAATGGGTTGTCCGAAATTCGGAATGGTTGCGTCAGGTTTCGGCCCGTTGATCGTCGGGCCTCACTGGGCCAGTGCGGCCCAGTCCACGGCGGTCAGCGGGTCCACCGGCGGCGCGCCGGCGCCGATCTCGCACCAGACGCGCTTGCCCGAACCGTCCGGATACCAGCCCCAGCGGTCGCAGAGCAGTTCGACCAGCTCCAGGCCCCGCCCGTTGGTGGCGTCGGCGTCCGGCCCCGCGTGCCGGGGAGCCGGCGCGGCCTGGCTGGCGTCGGCGACCTCGACCCGGAGCGGGCCGATCGCGGCCGTCTCCCGCGGCGCGCCGCCGCAGCCCGTCCCGTCCACCGGCCCGCCGGCCGGCGGGCAGCCGGCGGCCACCGAAGTACCGCTCCCGGCCGGGGAGTCGTCGACGGGGAAGCAGAGCCGCAGGACGGCCGGACAGCCGGTGTGCACCACGGCGTTGGTCACCAGTTCGGAGACCACCAGGACGACCGTCTCGGCGATCGGAGCGTCCGGGTCCACCCCGTGGTTGAGCAGCCGCGAGCGCACCCAGCGGCGGGCCCGGCCGACCTCCGCGGGGTCCGCCCGCACCGCAAGCTGTACCTGAAGAACCTGCACCGCTCCACCACCCGCACTCGCAGTTCGGCCATCGTCTCGATCGGGCCGGATCGTCCAGCCGGCTGGTCCCGGCTCCCGCCGGGCCGCCGCAGGCCGGGCCGCCGTACGTTCACATCCGGTACGTCGCGCCCGCGCCATCTCGTCCGTCGCGCTCCGGCTGCGACACGAATACGCCTCAGGATGGTTCGACGGGCGGACCGCAGCAAGCGCTTCGGGCATATTCCAACGATCGGGGGACAGGGCAGTGCATACTGTCCCGTTCACTCTGGCGAGCCTCGTACCGGCGATCGTCCGGCCCGGGCCGACCGGCCGGACATGCAGTGGTGAACCTACCGCCGGACACCCCGGGCGCGCCGCCCGCCACTCGCGAACCACCCGTGCGACATATGTCCAACGGCCTTCGAACAGCGGGATCCACGGCAGATCCCACGATGTGACGATCCGAAACCGGGTGGCCCCTCCGGTACCGAATCCGCCCGCTCCCGGAAGGCCGCAGGATACCGTTGGGCACGGCAGCGAACCCCACGGTAGGAGGGTGGTTACCGATGGCCACCCCCGGCAGCGCCCCGCGCTGGGACGAACAGCTCCAACGGCGCCTCGCCCGCGGCGAGGAGACGGCGCTGGGCGAACTGTACGACCAGCTCGCGCCGATGGTGCACGGACTGGCCGGGCGGATACTGGCCGACCAGGCCGCCGCCACCCAGCTGACCCGCGAGATATTCGCCCACGTCTGGGAGCACCCCGAGGCCTTCGACCCCGCCCAGGGCTCGCTCCGTTCCTGGCTCGGCGCCCTGACGCACAGCCGCGCGGTCGACCGCCTGCGGGTCCGGCGGGCCGCCGAGGCCCCGCTGGGCGTCGAGGGCGCGGACGGCACCGGCGCGCCGGGCGGGCCCGTCGAGGAGGAGATCCGGGCCGTGGCCACCGCCGCCCGCGTCCAGTACGTGGTCGACTCCCTCCCGCAGAGCCTGCGTGAGACCATCGAGGTGTCGTACTACGACGGCCGCACCTACCAGGAGACGGCCCGCCGGCTCGGCATCACCGAGCAGACCGCCAAGCAGCGGATGCGGCTCGGCCTGGAGCTGCTGGCCACCGAACTCGCCGAGGAGCGCGCCCATCAGCGGCAGCCGGGCCCGCCCGACTGCCGGCGGCACGACGGGTGCGACGGCGGGCCGCGGCAGGGCACCGCGCCGCACGAGGGACCGGGTCACCCGGGGCAGCGGCACGGCGACCGGCACCACGAAGGACAGCACCACGAAGGCCGGCACGACGACGGACAGCGGCACGACGGGCGCCGGCACGACGGACCGCGCCACGGGAACGAGGGCGGGGGCACGTGACCATCACCGAGGAGCAGCACGAGGCCCTGCGCTCGCTGCTCGGCGCCTGGGCCCTGGGTGCCTGCCCGCGGCGCGAGGCCGCCGAGTTGGAGCAGCACCTGCGCGGCTGCCCGGGCTGCGCCGAGGAGGCCGCCCGGCTCCGGGACGCGGCCGGCTGGCTCTCCGCCGACGAGCCGCTCGACCAGCCCGCCTCGCTGCGCCAGCAGGTCCTCGACTGGTGCCTGACCCGGCGGCCGGCCGAACTGCCCGTCCCCAACTGGGGCGTTCCCTACACCGCGGAGACCGCCAAGCTCGACGCACTGCTGCGCGACCTCGGCCCGGAGGAGTGGCAGGAGGTCGCCGAACTCCCCTGGCACGGCGGTACCGAGTACCTGCGCCCGGCCGAGGTGCTCTGCCATCTCGCCGCGGTGGACGGCTACGTGGCACTCGCCCTCGGGCTGCCCGACCCCGTCCCGGGCGGCGGCGCGCCGACGGCCGACCGCCGGGTGCCGCCGCAGGACGCGGCTCCCCCGCTCCCCCGGGTGCCCCGGCAGAGCGGCCCGCCGTGGGCCGGGATCACCGAGCGCACCGCCCGGCTGACCGCCGAGCAGGCCGGGCAGCCCCCGCAGCGGGTCCGGGCCCGGTGGCGCCGGCACTGCCACGAGCTGGTCCGCACCGCGGCCCTGGCCCCGCAGGGCAACACCCCGGTGGACTTCGGCGTCGTGACCGTCCCGCTGCGCGACGCCTTCGTCGACCGGGCCTTCGAGTGCTACGTGCACGGCGAGGACGTGGCCCGCGCGGTCGCCTACCCGTACGCCCCGCCGGCGCCGCAGCACCTGCGGCAGATGGTCGACCTGGCCGTACGGATGCTCCCGGCCGCGTTGGCGGGCCTGCGGGCCTCCCGGCCCGAGCACGCCGGGACCCCCGCGGGCGGACCGCCCGACGGCACCGCCCGGGCCGGCCGGCAGATCCGGCTGGTCATCGACGGACCGGCCGCCGGCGAGTGGCTGATACCGCTGGACGGCCCGGAGTGCGGACCGGCCGGCGGCGAGCCGGTGGCCGCGATGGTCCTGGACGGGCTGGAGTTCTGCCAGCTGGCCGCCGCGCACCGCGACCCGGACCGGGTGCCGGTCGGCGAGCACGGCGACCGGGCGGCGATCCGCGAGGTGCTCCGGGCGGCGCCGCTGCTGTCCCGCCCTTAGCCGGGCGGGACGCGGCCGGGCGGCGCGGGCGGCCCGGGCGGGCTCTAGGTGAAGACCACCGTGCGGGTGCCGTTGAGCAGCACCCGGTGCTCGCTGTGCCACTTCACCGCGCGCGCCAGCGCCTGGCACTCGACGTCCCGGCCGAGCGCGACCAGCTGGTCCGGGGTGATGTCGTGGGTCACCCGGGCCACCTCCTGCTCGATGATCGGGCCCTCGTCGAGGTCGGCGGTGACGTAGTGCGCGGTGGCGCCGATCAGCTTCACACCCCGGGTGTGGGCCTGGTGGTAGGGCTTGGCGCCCTTGAAGCTCGGCAGGAAGGAGTGGTGGATGTTGATCACCTTGCCGGACAGCGCGGTGCAGAGCTCGTCCGAGAGCACCTGCATGTAGCGGGCCAGCACGACCAGCTCGACGTTCTCCTTGGCCACCAGGTCCAGCAGCTCCTGCTCGGCCGCGGCCTTGTTGTCCCGGGTGACCGGGATGTGGTGGAACGGGATCCCGTAGCCCTCGGTGAGGTCGCGGAAGTCGGTGTGGTTGGAGACCACCGCGGCGATCTCCACCGGCAGCGCGCCGATCCGGGTGCGGAACAGCAGGTCGTTCAGGCAGTGCCCGAACTTGCTGACCATCAGGACGATCCGCATCCGCTCCTCGGTCGGGTGGATCTGCCACTCCATCCCGAACGACGCGCCGATCGCGGCGAAGCTGGCCCGCAGCTTGTCCACGCTCACCGGCTCGGCCGCGGTGAAGTGCACCCGCATGAAGAACAGTCCGCTGTCCCCGTCCCCGAACTGCTGGCTGTCGATGATGTTGCAGCCGGTCATGAAGAGGTAGCTGGAGACCGCGTGAACGATGCCCTGCTTGTCGGGGCAGGACAGCGTGAGGACGTACTGGGCGCTGGCCGTCTGCTGTTCCACGGTGGGGATATCCCGTCCTGAGGTCGTGCCGGTGGTGAATGGTCCAGCGTGTCACATCCTGGACAGCGACCGTTCCGCTGCCCGCACTGCGGGACGCTCCGGCCCACCGGCGGGCAGGCCGGGACCCGGGCCGCCGGCGCGGGTCCGCGCCGAAGCGCCCGGAACGGGCTCAGGACGAGGTCAGAACGGACTCAGGACGAGGTCAGGATGCGCAGCACGTCCAGCGAGCGCGGCGGGGCGTCCGGGTCCTCACCGTCGTTGGCCGCCAGCTTGACGTGGGCCTCCCGGGCCGCCCGGACCGCCTCCGGCCAGCCGTGGTGGCCCAGGTAGGCGGAGGCCGGGGCGTCCGCGCCGACCTGGTGCAGGATCCGGACCACCCGCAGCACCGCGACGTCCACCACCGCCGCCTCGGCCGAGTCCCGGAAGATCGTGCCGACGTACTTCTCGGCGGACCAGCGGTCCAGCCAGGTGTCCTCGACCAGCCGGTAGACGGCGTCGGTCACGTCCCCGAAGCCCTCCCGGCCGGAGAGCCAGGTCTCCTGCTGGAACCCGGGGTCGGACAGCATGTGCAGCGCCGAGCGCAGTCGGGCTCGCCAGCGCCACCAGGGCAGGTCGTTGAGCGGCATGCCGCCCATCGTGCTGGAGCGGTGGCCCGGACGAGAAGGGTTTCGGGAAGACCGATACGAAGAATCTGAGCTGGCGGACATGGACAGCGATCGTACGTTCCCCGACGGTTCGTGCTCTACTCCCCATCTACACGCGTCCCCACCCGGAGTTCCGTCGGCGTTTGCCGTTCGTTCGGTTTTCGGCCCTCTCTGCTTGCGACGCCCGGGCTTGGCTGGGCCGGTACGCAGCAGAAGCGCCCCGGGAGGGAAGACCGATGACCGGCCTCAAGGGCTCGTCCCAGGCTCAGAACCCGATCGTGGCACGGCGCAACCGCCGCCCGATCGCCGCAGCCGCCATCACCGTGGCGCTGCTCCCCACCCTCTTCTCGGCCTCCGCGTGCGGCGGACCGGCCGACGCCGCCACCGGCAAGGGCGAACTGACCGTGATGACCTGGGCCCCGTCCGGCACCGGCACCGCGGACCGGCCCGGCATGACGGCCCTCGCCGAGGCCATCGGCCGCGACCTCAACGCCAAGGGCGGTCTGAACGGCCGCCCGCTGCGGGTCCTGACCTGCAACGAGCACAACACCGCCGACGGGGCCGCGGCCTGCGCGCAGCAGGCCGTGGACGCCAAGGCGGTCGCCGTGCTCGGCTCCTACAGCCAGTACGGGGACAGCTTCATGCCCGTCCTGGAGCGCGCCGGCATCCCGCTGATCGGCGGGTACGGGCTCTCCCAGCCCGAGTTCAGCAGCCCGCTGTCCTACCCGGTGGGCGGCGGTCTGCCGGCGCTGATCGGCGGCAGCGGCCGGCAGCTGGTGGAGGCCGGCTGCAAGGCCGTCGCGCTGGTCCGGCCGGACACCCCGGCCGGCGACAACCTGCTCGGCTACCTGGCCAACGCGCTCAAGCCGGCCGGGATCAAGCTGCTGGACGTCAAGGCGCCCGAGCAGTCCAGCGACTACGCGCCGGTCGTCCGCAAGGCGATCGGCAAGGACGAACCGGGGAACTGCATCACCTCCGCGCTCGCCGCCGAGCCGACCGGCAACCTGCTGGACTCCTACCGCCGGCTGGGCCCCAAGAACACCCGGGTCGCCTCGGTGATCGGCAGCGTCCAGCAGTCGGTGGTCGACTCCACCGGCGGCGACAGCGGCCCGCTGGCCGGCGCGTTCGTCACCAGCTGGTACCCGCCGGAGTCGGCCAAGGTCTGGGACGCGCTGCGCTCGGTGGTGTCCGGCGACTCCGCCGGCGGCCGCAGCGTGGACGTCTCCGACCCGGGGGTGCAGACCACCTGGGTCGCCTACGAGGTCTTCCGGCAGGTCGCCGACCGGCTCTCCTCCGCCGGCCGCCCGCTCACCGCCAAGACCGTGACCGCCCTGCTGGACGGCGGCGAGCAGATCGACGTCGGGCTCACCCCGCCGCTGAACTGGGGCACCACCAACATGCTGGCCAGCACCGAGTCGCCCCGGCTGGTCAACACGTGGGTGACCTACCAGGTGGTCAAGAGCGGCCGGCTGGCCCTGCAGCAGCCGGGTTTCGTGGACGTCCGCTGGGTGCTCACCGGGAGCCGGCCGCCGGCCTGACCGGCCTCGACGGGGCCCGCCGCGGGGCCGGACCGGTCACCCGGGCCGGCCCCGCCGCAGGTCCGGGCCGGCCCAGCCGGGGGCGGGCCCCGTCGCCGTCAGAGGTCGCCGTCGCCGCGGGTCGGCAGGCCGGTCTGGCCGGCGATGGTGTTCCACAGGCCGGAGGCCTGCTTCTTCGCGAGGGTGGCGGTCCCGCTGGCCTGGACCGCGTTCTTGTAGTGCTGGTTGTCGATCTTCTTGGGGTCGCAGGCGCTCTGCGCGTCGGCGGCCCAGGCCGCGTACTCGTCGTCCGCGGTCGCCGAGGCCTGCCAGGCCGCGTTGAGCTGCTCGACCAGCTGCGGGCCGCCGGGCAGCTTGTCCGTCTTGAGCGCGGCGAGCTTGGTCTGCAGCTCCCGGCGCTTGCCCGCGGCCTCGGTCAGGGCCTGCTGGGACTCGGGGAGCTTGTCGCACTTCTGCACCGCGGCGACCGCGCCGATCACCGCCTGGCGGCTGTCGTTGGCGGTGCCCAGCAGGTCGGAGAGGGGCTGGGCCTGGGCCTTGACCTCGGGGCTGACGGCCGCCGCCGAACCGCTCGCGGGCGGCGGGCTGCCGGCCGTGCTGCTGCCGGAGGCCGCCGGGGCGGCCTTCTTCCCCGGGTCCGCCGTGTCGTCGTCCCCGTTCATCAGCACCATGACCAGGAGGCCGGCGGCCACGCAGCCGGCCACCACCCCGCCGATGATCAGCTTGCCGGACGACCGCCCGCCACCGCGGTTGCCGGCCTGGGTCGGGAAGTCCTGCCCGGGGTACCCCTGCTGCGGGGCCGGGTACTCCGGCGGAGCCTGCTGGTAGGCCGGGTAGCCGTGGTCCGGCTGCTGCGGATAGCCCGGGGCGGGCTGCTGGTGCCCGGGTCGCGCCGGGTAGCCGGCCGCCTGCGGGTCCCCCGAGGGGTAGGGCGGCAGGTACTGCGTCTCCGGCGCCTGGGCGGCCTGCGGAGCGCCGTTCCACGGGGCGCCCTGGGCGGGCAGCGGCTGGCCGCCCCACGAGGCGCCCTGGGCCGGCAGCCCGTGCCCACCGCCGCCGAGGTACTCCGGCTGCCCGGAGGGCTGTCCGGGCGGCTGCTGCTGCCCCTGGAGCCCGGCCGGCGGCTGCTGGCCGGGCATCGGGGGCGGCAGCTGGCCCTGGGCGTCCGGCCCCGGGGGCTGACTCGGCTCGGGACGGAAGAGATCGTCCAGGTTGAAGTCACCCGAGTTGGGGTACGAGCGGCGCTGGCTCAACGCGATTCCTCACCTGTGCACGACCGCGCGCTGACGGCGGACCACATCTCGTCGGTTCTTGGGGGCATCACAGTTCCTTGGACGTCGCGCCCACGCTACCGGTTCACCGAACCGGGTGACCACGTGGGCGGTCCATCCCTCACCGGCCCCTCACGCGCCGCTCCCCACCCCGGTCAGGCGGCCTCCGCCTCGGCCCGCGCCTGGAACTCGCGGACCACCCGCTGCTCCCGGTACGGCTCCAGCCGCCGCCGGAACTCGTCCAGGTACTCGACGCCCCGGTTGGACCGCAGCCCGCTCAGCAGCCGGACCGCCTGCGCGCCCGTCTCGCAGGCGCGCTCCAGGTCCCGCTGCTGCAACTGGGCCGTGGCCAGCAGCACCAGGTCCACCGCGCGGCGCCGCACCCTGGTCGGCGGGTGCAGGTCGAGCGCCCGGCGGGCGTAGTGCTCGGCCTGACCGGCCTGCTCCAAGTCCCGGTGGCAGTGGGCCAGCTCGTCCGCCAGGTAGGCGTCGTCGAAGTGGACGATCCAGTCCGGGTCGTCCTCCGGACGGCGCCGCTCCATCGCCTCCAGCGCCTTGGCGGCCACCGCCTCGCAGGAGCGGGCGTCGCCGAGCAGGGCGTGGCCGCGGGCCTCGGCCGCGTAGAACATCGCCATCGCCGTCGGAGTGGCCACCGAACGGGCGCCCTCCTGCGCGGCGCGGGCGAGTTGGGCGATCTCCCGCGGATTGCCGAGCGTCGCCGCCAGGTGGCTCATCGAGGCAGCCAGCACGTACCCGCCGTAGCCGCGGTCGTCGGCCGCCTGGGCGAGGCGCAGCGCCTGGATGTAGTAGCGCTGGGCCAGCCCCGGCTGCCCGGTGTCCACCGCCATGTAGCCGGCCAGCTCCGTCAACCGGGCGACCGCCGCGAAGAGTTGCCGCCCGGTCTCCTCCCGGTAGGCGCCGCCGAGCAGGCCGGAGACCACGCTGTTGAGGTAGTGGACGACCACCGGGCGGACGTGCCCGCTGCCGAACCGGTGGTCCAGGTCGACCAGCATCGCCGTGGTCGCCTTGATGGCGGCGACGTCCGTCGGACCGACCCGCGGGCCGCCGGTACGCGCCACCACCGGGTCGGGCGGGGTGATCAGCCAGTCCCGGCTGGGTTCGACCAGGGCGGAGGCCGCCACCGTCGCCCCGGTCAGGAAGTCCCGCCGACCGACGTCGCTGCGCCAGAGCTCGCAGACCTGCTCCAGCGCGGCGTTGAGCGTCGGCGCGAACTGCAGCCCGATCCCGGAGCTGAGGTTCTTGCCGTCGGCCATGCCGATCTCCTCGACCGACACGCCCCGGCCGAGCTTGCGCCCGAGCGCTTCGGCGATCACCGCCGGCGCCTGCCCGCGCGGCTGCTGGCCACGGAGCCAGCGCGCGACGGAGGTCTTGTCGTACCGCAGGTCCAGGCCGTGTTCGGCCCCGCAGAGGTTGACCCTCCGCGCCAGGCCGGCGTTCGAGCAGCTGGCCTCCTGGATCAGCTGCTGCAGACGCTCGTTGGGCTGTCGTGCGACAAGTGGTCTCGCGGCCATTGGCTTCGCCTCCCCACACCCTCCGGTCCCGGCCGGCGGGCGACGATTCTGCTGATCTGTTGCCGACTGTCCGACCGTCCAAGGAATCTGACACCAGGTTAGCGATCAGCAACGCCACCGGGATACCCACGGTGACGATCCCCACCCCCCACGCGCCCTGGTAAATGCTCCCGTGCGCCCCCACTGCGCCCACCGCCGCCCGCCCCAACTCGGTTGTCTCACCGGTTCGGGTGACAATCGGTGCCGCCGGGCAGACCCGCTCGCGCCGGGCCGTAACCAGCCTCACGCACGGTAGTTGAGCAGCGCGTGGAAGACATCCCAGACTCCCCCGACCAGGGCGGCGACGCCAGCCTCCCTCCGCTGCTCGTCGAAGCCGTCGGCTATGCCGAGAACCGCCACTGGGAGGTCGCCCCGGGCGCCTGGCTGATCGACGGCGACGGGCCGGCCCGCTGCTCCTGCGGCGACGGCCGCTGCCCGCTGCCCGGTGCGCACCCGATCGACGCGGACTGGGCCCGCAAGGCGAGCGCCGGTCCGGGTGCGGTGCGGCGCTGGTGGACCGAGCGCCCCGACGCCTCGATCCTGCTGCCCACCGGCCGGTCCTTCGACGTCCTGGACGTGCCGGAGGTGGCCGGCTGTCTCGCGCTGGCCCGGATGGAGCGGATGGACCTCCAGCTCGGCCCGGTGGTGGCCGTCCCGGCCGCGCACGGCCGGGACGGGCGGCGGCTGCACTTCCTGGTACTGCCCGGGGTGGCGGCCAAGCTGCCGGAGATGCTGCGCCGGCTCGGCTGGCCGCCGGGCCGGCTGGACCTGGTGGCCCGCGGCGAGGGCGACTGGACGGTGGCCCCGCCGTCCCGGGTCGGTCCGAGCGGCTTCGCGCAGTGGGCCCGCTCGCCGTCCGCGCTGAACCGCTGGCTGCCCGACGCGGCGGAGCTGATCAGCCCGCTGGCGTACGCCTGCGGCCGCGAGGCGCCCTCGGTCCGCCCCCGGCCGGCCCAGCCGGCGGCGGTGCGCTGAGGCCCGGCCGACCGCCCGACCGACCGCCCGGACCCGCGCCCCGGGCCGGGACGGGCCGGTGATCGGGCCGGTGATCGGCCGAATGATTCACCACCCCGTGGACAGCCGCCCTACGCCTATCGGGTGAGGGCGTGCGATGCGCGACACCCCGCGCGCGACTGACGGGCCTTGCCCCCCACCGGAGGCGGGGCCCGTCAGACGCATGTGCGGATAAGGCTTCGATGTACCCGCTGGTCAACGGCGAAAGCCCCTCGTACGAGTGACAACGCTCAAGGATTGCCATGATCTGCCGAGGGGAGGAATTCCACCGTGAGGGGACGCCGGAAGGGTCGCTCGGACGGGGAAGCCGGGTGAGGCGGTCGGGAGGGAGCGGAGGGGAACCGGGAGGGGAGCGGGAGGGAACAGGAGGGGAGCGGGAGGGAACAGGAGGGGAGCGGGAGGGGCCGTGGCACCGGCCGGGTTCGGGGAGGCCGGTGCCGCGGGAGCGGGAGGGACGGGGAGGGCGAGCAGGGCCCGGTGCTTCGGGAGCACCGGGCCCTGCTCATCGCTTCGCGTCGCACGGCCGGCGAGGCCGTCACGGCCGCGCACCGCGCCGTGGTCAGGGCTGCGCGACGAAGACGTGCGCCGCGATCTCCTTGCCCAGCTCGGCCGCGTTGTCGCCGGTGCCCACCAGCACCCCGCCGACCCCGGCGGAGACCCGCACCGTGGAGCCCGGCCGGATCCCGGCCCGGCGCAGCGTGCGCATCAGCTCGCCGTCGGTCTGGATCGGCTCGCCGATCCGGCGGACCACCACGTCGGCGCCGCCGTCACCCGGCCGTACCGAGTCCAGCGGCACGAGCGCGGCGTCGAAGCCCTCGCCCTCGGCCTTGGCGTCCCCGAGCTCGTCCAGCCCGGGGATCGGGTTCCCGTACGGGGACTGGGTGGGGTGGCCGAGCATGGCGAGCACCTTGCGCTCGACCGTCTCGCTCATCACGTGCTCCCAGCGACAGGCCTCCTCGTGCACCTGTTCCCACTCCAGCCCGATCACGTCGACCAGCAGGCACTCGGCGATGCGGTGCTTGCGCATCACCCGCACCGCGAGCCGGCGCCCCTCCTCGGTGAGTTCGAGGTGGCGGTCGCCCGCGACCTGCAGCAGCCCGTCCCGCTCCATTCGCCCGACCGTCTGGCTGACCGTGGGGCCGCTCTGCTCCAGGCGCTCGGCGATCCGGGCGCGCATCGGGGTGATGCCCTCCTCCTCCAGTTCCAGGATGGTGCGAAGGTACATCTCAGTGGTGTCGATCAGCCCAGACATCGCCGCTGGCTCCGTTCCTCGGTGTCCTCATCGCCAATTCTGACGTACCGGGCAGGCAACCGGGCCCGCGCAGGGGCTCCGGGGGCGGGTTTTCGTTCCTGTTGACAGCGGCACCGGTGAGGCAGCACCGTGCTCGCCGTAGCTTTCTCCATCGGCGGCCCGGTCGGCGGGCCGTCCCACCCGGCCGGCGGCCCCCACCGGCAGAGAGCGAAGGCAACAGATGAGCGACCTGGTCGGCCGGTACTTCGACGCCGCGATCGAGCACCTGCGGCGGGTCCGCGCCGAGGAGGCCGGGAACATCGAGGCGGCCGCCGCGCTGCTCGCCGGGGCGGTCCGCGAGGGGCGCCGGATCTTCACCTTCGGCTCCGGCCACTCCTCGCTGGCCGCCCAGGACGTGGTCTACCGGGCCGGCGGGCTCGTTCCGGTCAACCTGCTGGACGTCCCCGGGATGGCCGGGGTGACGGTGATGCCGGCCCCGCTGGCCAGCGCGCTGGAGCGGGTCTCCGGGCTCGCCACCACCACCCTGGACCTCACCCCCGCCACCGCCGGGGACCTGCTGTTCGTCATCTCGCTCTCCGGCCGCCAGGTGATGCCGGTCGAGCTGGCCCAGTACGCCCGGTCCCGCGGCCTGAAGGTGGTGGGGGTGACCTCGCTGGCGTACCCGGCGGAGGTCCCGTCGGCGCACCCGTCGGGCACCTATCTGAAGGACCACTGCGACGTCGTGCTGGACAACAAGATCGCGGTCGGGGACGGCGAGCTGACCCACCCGGCGGCCGAGACCACCTTCGGCCCGGTCTCCACCATCGTCACCAGCGCGCTGATGCAGGCCGTGGTCGCCTCGGCGGTCGGCCGACTGGCCGACGCGGCGGCCGCCGGCGACGGCGCCGCCCCGCCGCTGTTCCGCTCCGGCAACGTCCCCGGCGGCACCGAGTGGAACGCCAAGCAGATGGCCGACAACGCGGAGCGGATCTTCTACACCTACTGAGCCGCCCGGCCCGGCCGCCCCGGACCCTCACGATATGGGACAACCTCCGGCGGCATCCCGGCCAATGCGGCCGGGCCCGGCCCCGGCCGGGCGTGCCGGGCGGGCGGGCTGGGCAGGAGGACGGTGCGACCGGAGCGACGGGTGGGGGCCGAGGATGGCGTCGGGTGCGGATCCGATGGGGTGGGCGCGCGAGGAGGACCTGCTGCCCGAGCTGTTCCGGGTCGCCGACACCGCCTCGCTGCGGGGCCAGCGGCGGTCGGTCCTGCTCTCCGCCTGGGAGCTGGCGCTGCTGGTGGCCGCCGCCGCGGCGGGCTCGGCCGACGGCGAGCCCTGGGCCTGGCCGGCCGCCGTCGCCTACCTCGGCGCGATCGTCCTCGCCCTGGTGATCAGCCGGCAGAACCCGCAGGGCCTCTGGTACGAGGGCCGGGCCGCCGCCGAGTCGGTGAAGACGCTCGCCTGGAAGTTCGCCGTCCGGGCCGACGCGTACCAGCCGCCGCCGCGCAGCCTGCCGGACGCCGAGGGCCTGTACCGGTTCCAGCTCGGCCGGGTGCTGAACGCCTTCCGGGGCAGCGGCGCTCTCGGCCCGGCCGCCGGGGGCGCCGGGCCGGACGGCGGCGACGGCACCGGGGTCACCGAGGCGATGCGCGGCCTGCGCGGCCAGCCGCTGGCGGTGCGCCGCGAGGTGTACCTGCGGCAGCGGATCCAGGTGCAGCACGGCTGGTACCGCGCCAAGGCCCGCTACTGCGCCCGGGCCGGCTTCTGGACCGGCGTGCTGGGCGTGGTGCTGCCGCTGCTCGGCCTGGTGCTGGCCGTCCTGCGGGCGATGGGCTGGTTCCGCTACGACGCGCTCGGCACGGTCTCCGCGGTGGCCGCCTCGGTCACCGCCTGGGCCCAGCTGCGGCAGTACCGGCCGCTGGCCGCCGCCTACCGCCTGGCCGCCGACGAACTGGAGCTGATCCGCCGCCAGCTGGCCGGGCTGGACGTCGCCTCGGCCGACGCGGAGGAGATCTGGGCCCGGCTGGCCCGCGACGCCGAGGACGCGGTGTCCCGGGAGCACACCACCTGGCAGGCCCGCCGCGAGGTGCGCGGGACGACCGACCGGGACCACTGACAGGGGCCCCGAGCGGAGCCCGGACCGGAGCCTGAGGAGGCCGCGCGTGTCATTACGGATGGTCAAGGCGGCCGACGGCCGTGCCCTCGCCGTCGAGACCGTGGGCGACCCGCGCGGCCGGCCGGTGTTCCTGATGCACGGCATGCCCGGCAGCCGGGTCGGCCCGCACCCCCGCAGCACCGTGCTCTACCGGCTGGGGGTCCGGCTGATCTCCTACGACCGGCCCGGGTACGGGGACTCCACCCGGCTGCGCGGCCGCCGGGTGAGCGCGGCCGCCGCCGACGTGCGGACCATCGCGGACTCCCTCGGGCTCAGCCGGTTCGCGGTGCTCGGCCGCTCCGGCGGCGGACCGCACGCGCTGGCCTGCGCGGCGCTGCTGGCCGAGCGGGTCAGCCGGGTGGCCGTCCTGGTCGGCCTCGCCCCCAGGAACGCGACCGGCCTGGACTGGTACGGCGGGATGACCCCCTCCAACGTGCGGGCGTACCGGGAGGCCGAGCGCGGGCACAACCGGATGGCCGACACGATGCGGTTCCGCTCCGAGCAGATCCGGGCCGACCCGGGCCGGCTGCTGCGGGGTCTGCGGCCCGAACTGCCGCCCACCGACCGCGAGGTGGTCGCCGACACCGGGCTGCGCCGGATGCTGCAGAGCAACTACCGCGAGGCCTTCCGGCACGGCGCGGACGGCTGGATCGACGACGTGCTGGCGTTCACCGCCGACTGGGGCTTCAAGGTGGAGGACATCACCGTGCCCACCTGGCTCTGGCACGGCGCCGACGACCAGTTCTCCCCGGTCGACCACTCGCGCTGGCTGGGCGACCACATCCCGGGCGCCTCGCTCTTCCTGGAGCCCGGCGCCGCGCACTTCGGCGCCTTCCGGGTGATGACCGCCGCGCTGGCCTGGGCGGCGGGCCAAACCTCCACCGGGCTGCCCTCCACCGGGCTGCCCTCCTCCGGGTTGCCCTCCTCCGGGCTGCCCTCGGCCGGCCTGCCGCCGGGCGGCCCGCTCAGGCCCTGACGCGGCCTCCCGGCGCCCCGGGAGCCTGCGGGAGACCGGAGCCGTTCAGACCCCGACCGGGGTGACCGGTTCGCCGCCCGCCAGCACCGCCAGCACGTTGTCCACCGCCAGGCCGCCCATCGCCTGCCTGGTCCGCACGGTCGCGCTGCCCAGGTGCGGGGCCAGCACCG
This sequence comes from Kitasatospora sp. NPDC028961, assembly GCF_055564815.1. Classification (NCBI taxonomy): domain Bacteria; kingdom Bacillati; phylum Actinomycetota; class Actinomycetes; order Kitasatosporales; family Streptomycetaceae; genus Kitasatospora; species Kitasatospora sp. NPDC028961. The sequence continues at coordinate 205,750 of NZ_JBVHVO010000002.1, forward strand.
CCCGCTCCTGGGCGAGCAGCGCGGCGGGCACCGCCGGCTCGCGCTCGAAGTTGTCCACCGCCGCGGCGAACAACGCGCCCGACTCCAGCGCGGCGGCCAGCGCCTCCTCGTCCACCACCCCGGCGGTCATCGAGACCACCACCGCGCCGGGCGGCAGCAGCGCCAGCCGGTGGGCGTCCAGCAGGTGCCGGGTGGCGGGGCCGAGCGGGCAGGTGACCACCAGCACGGTGGACCGCGCCAGCAGCTCCTCCAGCGGCAGCCACTCGGCGCCCTCGGCCTGCTCCGGGGGCAGTTCGCGGCGGTTGTGGTAGCCGACCGGCATGTCGAACGCGCGGGCCCGGCGGGCCACCGCCTGCCCGATCCGGCCCATGCCGAGGACACCCAGCGGGGTACCGGCCAGCTCCAGGCCGAGCAGGAAGTTCGGCGCCCAAGCCCACGGCCGGCCGGACCGCAGCAGCCGCTCGCCCTCGCCGAGCCGGCGGGTGGCGGCCAGCAGCAGCGCCCAGGCCATGTCGGCGGTGGCGGCGGTGAGCACCCCGGGGGTGTTGCTGACCGCGACGCCCCGCTCGGCGCAGGCGGCGAGGTCGACGTTGTGGTGGCCGACCGCGTGGTTGGCGACGATCCGCAGGCCCGGCCCGGCCGCGTCCAGGAAGGCGCCGTCCACCACGTCGTCCAGCGTGGTGATCACCGCCGACCGGCCGCGGACGGCGGCCAGCAGCTCCTCGCGGGCCATCGGCAGGTCCGAGTCGTGCCGCGTCACGGTGTGCCGCGCGGTGAGCCGCTCGATCACCCCGGGGGCGAGGCGTCGGGTGACCAGGACCGGGGGCGGGGGCTGCTCGCTCATAGGGCCCGAAGCATACGCTCCGGGGCTTATGAGCGAGCAGCGCTCCGGTCACACCGGCTGCGGTTCCAGGTCCCGGTTGATCCGCTTCCAGCCGCGGGCCGCGACGGTGTTGGGGTGTTCCTCGCCGAACTGGCGGATCAGCTCGGCGATCGCCCGGGCACGCAGGTCGGCGGCTTGGCCGTGCCGGCCGGCGGCCCGCAGGGTGACGGCCAGGTTGGCCTCGCAGGCCACCGCGTCCGGGTGGCGGGGCGAGTAGCGCTCGCACAGTCCGGCGTAGGCGCGGCGGCCCAGCTCCTCGGCGAGTCCGACCTGGCCGGCGTCCCCGTGGGCGTTGGCCAGGTTGATCATCGCGTTGAGGGTGTACGGGTGCTCCGGGCCGACCGAGCGGGTGAGCCCGTCCACGGTGTCCCGGCCGCGCTCGATGGCCCCCGGGACGTCGCCGCTGCCCCGCAGGTAGATGCCGAGGTTGTTGGCGCAGGCCAGGGTGAACGGGTGCTCCTCGCCGAACAGCCGGCGGTGGCCCTCGTAGACGGTGGTGCAGAGGTCGCGGGCGGCCTCCTTGTCGCCGGAGGCGCTGTGGTCGGCGGCCAGGTTGAGCGCGCAGGCCAGCGCGTCGGGCGCGTCGGCGCCGTACCGCTCCAGGTAGCGCTCGTAGGTCTCCTTGGTGATCCGCCGGGCCTCGGCCAGCTGACCGGTCCGGCGCAGCGAGACGGCCAGCGACTTGGCGTTGCGCAGGTTCTCCGGGAGGTCCGGGTCCAGCACGTCGCCGAGGTCGTTGGTGACCTCCTGGAGCAGCTCCACCGAGCCCCGGTAGTCGCCGAGTTCGCGCAGGTCCCGGGCGAGGTTGGACTTGGTGGAGAGGGTGTAGGGGTGGCGCGGGCCGAGCACCGCGGTGCGCCGGTCCAGGGTCTCCTGGTCGAGCTCGCGGGCGGCCTCGCTGTCGCCGACCAGCCGGTAGTCGATGGCCAGGTTGTTCGCCATCGAGAGGGTGCGCGGGTTGTCGTCGCCGAACAGCTCCCGGAACTGGTCCAGGATCTCGCGGTCCAGGTCGAGCGCCTCCTGGAACCGGCCGAGGGCCCGGCGGTCGGCGCCGAGCGAGCCCGCGGTCATCAGGGTGTAGGGGTGGTGCTCGCCCAGCAGGGCCCGCTGGCGCTCCAGGGTGGACTCGTCCAGCGCCAGCGCGTCGGCGTAGTTGCCCTGCGAGCGGAGCACGTTGGCGAGCTGGAAGCGCAGCAGCAGGGTCTGCCGGTCGTCCTCGCCGAGCTTGCCGGTCCACTCCGCGTCCAGCGCGTGGCCGAGGTCCCGGGCGCGGTCCAGCTCGCCGCGCTTCCAGAGGTAGCGGACGCGGTCGATGAGCAGCTGCCGGGTGTCCGCCTCGTCGCAGTTGTGCGCCCTGGAGGGCGACAGGTGCGGCCAGATCTCGTCGAAGGCCGGCCAGTTGGCCGGGTCGTCGGTGTCCCCGAGGACGGGCCGGGCACCGGTGAGGATGCGGTGCACCTCGTGGACGGCGACCTCCTGCTCGTCCTCGGTCATCTCGGCCCGGATCACCGCCTGGACCAGCCGGTGCACCTGGAAGCTGTTGGTGCCGGCGTCGACCTTGGCGAGCGCGTACCGGCCGATCGCCTGGATCACCTTGCCCAGCATGAACTTGTCGCTGAGGTCGGCGTCGTACTGCACCAGCGCGCGGATCATCTGGTCGCTGTAGAACAGGTTCATCGAGATCGGCTCCGGCGCGAAGAACGCGCAGAGCTGGAGCAGCCGGACCGCCGCCGGGGACTGCGTCCGCAGCCGGCCGATCGAGACGTTCCAGGTCGCGCCGACCGGCGTCGGGTAGTCGGCCGGACGGGCACCCGCCAGCGCGCGGGCGGCCTCGGCCTGCAGCTGGGTGACGTAGGTGTCCACCGGCGTGCCGGTGGTGTCCAGCCAGGCGGCGGCCACCTCGACGGCCAGCGGCAGGTCTCCGACCGCCTCGGCCACCCGGTCGGCGTCCGAGCGGGAGAGCCCGCGGGCGCGGCGGCAGAGGTGCTCGACGCTCTCGCCGCGGGTGAAGACGTCGACCTCCAGCGCCTCCGCGTGCCCGGACCAGGCCTGGTTGCGGGAGGTGACCAGGATGTGGCCGGAGCCGCCGGGGAAGAACCGGCGGATCTCTGCGGGTTCGTCGGCGTTGTCGAAGATCAGCAGCCAGCGCGAGGTGGGCACCCCGCGGCGCAGCGCCTCCCGGGCCGCCTCGGCGGCCTCGGTCACCGAGTCGCCGACCCGCAGACCGAGCCGGCGGGCCAGGTCGGCCAGCGCCGGGGCGACCAGCTCGGTCTGCTCCGCGTCGATCCACCAGACCAGGTCGTAGTCGGACATGAAGCGGTGCGCGTACTCCAGCGCCACCTGGGTCTTGCCGACGCCGCCGAGCCCGTACAGCGTCTGCGGGGTGGGCAGCACGGCGGCCATCCCGCCGCGGAGCTGGTTGCGCAGCTGCTCCAGGACGGCGGCCCGACCGGTGAAGGAGGGGTTGCGCGGCGGCACGTCCCAGACCTGCGGCTTGCTGCCGGGGAAGCGCGGGCCCGTCCCGGTGGTCTCGGCGAGCGGCACGTCGGCCCGGCCGAGGGCGCGCAGCAGCGTCTGCACGGACTGCGTCTCGTCCCGGCCGACCAGGTCGACCGGGTTGCGGTTGCTGAACGGCGCGGTGAGCCGGACGTCGCCGACCCGGACCGGGACGAGCTGGCGCCGGGTGCCGGACGGATCGGAGCTGACCACCGACTCCCAGAGCGCGCGGGCCTGCGGCGAGCGCTGGTAGGCGGGCGAGAGCACGGCGACCGTGCGGTAGGCGGCGTCGATGCCGCGCTCGGTCTCCTGGCGAGGGTCGGAGCCGGCGCTGAGGTCCCGGGGCAGCACCCGGAAGCCGGCCCGGGTCAGCACCGACTCGATCCAGTCCGCCCACATCCGGTCCTCGGGGACGTAGGAGAGGTAGAGGTCGGCCGGGACGGACGGGCGACGCCGGGTGAAGGCGTCGACGTAGCGCAGCCGGACCTCCTCGTCGACCGTCGGCAGCGAGGTGACCCGGCCGTTGGTGATCTCGCCGGTCAGCCGTTCGCAGGCGGCCAGCATCGAGGTCTGGGTGCCGCCCTGGTCACCGAAGGTCGCCAGGATCTCCTCGTAGGCGTAGAACGGCCGGTACGGGATCTCCACCGAGCCCCAGTAGTGGGCCAGTTCCTCGCCGGACAGACCGGCCGGCAGGCCGTCGAAGCGGATCCGGGCCAGCGCCCGGCCGGCGTCCGCCTTCTCCTTCTCGCCCTCGTCGATGCGCATCGGCACCGGCAGGATCCGGATGCCGCGCTCGCGGTAGCGGTCGTGGATGTGCTGGGCGATCCGGGAGGCGCCGTCGATGGACTGGTCGCTCAGGGTGAAGCAGACCACCAGGTCGTCGGGCATCTGGACGGTGCAGATCTCGGCGATGTCGGACAGGCCGGTACGGGAGTCGATCAGTACGTAGTCGTAGCGCTTGCTCATGTCGGCCTTGAGCGCGTCGAAGAACTGCCCGCCGTCGAAGCGGTCGTAGAAGATGTCCCAGTCCAGGTGGGTGACGGCCTCGGAGTAGTCCCGGTTGAACTGGCCGGCGGAGAGGAAGTCCAGGCTCCCGCCGCCGGGGAACAGCGGCCAGGAGAGCGAGAGCGCGTGCGGGTGCACCCGGGCGAAGTCGAGGTGCCAGCCCTCCTCGTGCTCGACCGGCCGCAGCGCCTCCTCCCGGTACTCGGCGATCAGGTCCATCATCCCGGTGGTGCCGGCCAGCACCGCCGGGTCGAGGAACGGGTGGAAGAACTTGGCCAGGCCCGGGGCCTCCAGGTCCCAGTCCACGGTGAGCACCCGGAAGCCGTTGGCCGCCAGGATCCAGGCGGTGTTGGCGAGCGCCATGGTGCGCCCGGTGCCGCCCTTGTAGGAGTAGAAGGTGATGACCCGGCCCTGCCGGTCCTGCTCCGCCTCGCGCTGGGCGGCGAGTTCGGCCGCGGTCAGGCCGCCGATGCGGAGGTTCCTGGTGCGGTTCTCGCTCATGCGCCCACCTCGCTGCCCTCGGCGGTCGCTTCGCGAGACGCGCCGCCCCCGATGATTCGCTCGCTGCGCTCGCTCATACGCCCACCCCGCCGCACTCGACTGCCGCTTCGCGAGACGCGCCGCCCCCGATGATTCGCTCGCTGCGCTCGCTCATACGCCCACCCCGCCGCACTCGACTGCCGCCTCGCGAGACGCGCCGCCCCCGATGATTCGCTCGCTGCGCTCGCTCATGTGATTCCTCCCCCGGGCGGCGTCCCGTGGTCCGGGCGGTCGCCTAAGTCGCTGGCTGAGTGGTCGTCGTCGCCGAAGGGAGCGGGGCCCGGCCCGTCCCGGCCGCGCCCCTGGCGGAAGGCGTCGCGCAGATTGGGCCGCGGTGGTGCCGGTTCGTCGGGCTCGGTCCTGGTCCGGCCCTCGAAGGCGTACTTGGCCTTCATCGCGGCCCGCGGCAGCGCGTCGTCGAACTCCTCCAGACTGCCCAGCCCGGGGGTCCCGCCGACGGCGCCGAGGAAGCTCGGCCGGGCCGACCGGTGGGTGATCCGCAGTATCTGGTCGCTGAGTTCGCCCATCTCCCGGTGCCGCTCCACGCAGTCCGGGTCGTCCTGGTTCCACGGCTCCAGGACGCTCACCCAGGTGGAGTCCGAGCGGTCGAAGCGGCGGACCAGCTCGCGCCGCCGCTCGTCCTGGAGCGCCCAGCGGTCCAGCAGCAGCAGGCCGGGGGCGCTGGGTTCACTGCCCGCGATGATCGCCTCGGCCTCGTCGTCGAACTCGTGCACGGTGGCCTGGAACCCCAACTGCCGGGCGAGGCGGACGGCGTGCTCGGCGAGCGGACGGGTGGCGGCGGGCCGGTAGGGGTGCCAGTCGGTCCGCTTGGCGCCGTAGTAGTCGGGGTTGCGGTCACCCGGCAGCTCGCCCCGGTGGTAGGAGAGCACGGAGATCCGCAGCTGTTTGGTGGGCGCGGTGACGTCGAACGCGCTGGGCAGGGAGTTGAAGTCCAGCCGGCGCCCGACCGGGATCACCGTCTCCTCCGCCACCTCCACGATCCGCCGGGCCAGCCGGTGCACGGCGAGCTCGTAGGCGGAGCGGAAGTAGGTGAGCTTCATCAGCGCGTACAGGCCCTCGGTGGCGTAGTCCGGCCCGAAACTGGTGTGGTTGAACTGGAGTTCGCTCGCCACCCGGGGCAGCCGGTAGCGGCTCATCGGCGCCCAGAGCACCGGGACGATCCCGCTGGTCCGCTCCGAGTCGAGGTTCGCCGGGTACACCGGGCGGCGGGTGAAGGAGTGCCACTCCTGGCCGCACGGCACGCTGTTGAAGTAGCGCGGCGAGTACAGCGGCACGAAGACCCGGCAGGTGGCCAGCTCCTCGGAGAGCCGCTCGGCCCACAACTCCCCCTGGTGCATGGACTCGTCCATGAAACCGACCGGGACTCCCGCCGGCACCGTGGTGAGCTGGAGCACCGCCTCGCAGAGGTCCCGGTACAGCTGCCGCACCCAGTGGTTGGGATCCCCCGCACCGCGTGCCCCCGACCTCGGGGTGTGGGCGTAACTGAGGAAGAAGTACGGCCGGGCGGCGTCCTCGTCCCAGCCATGGTCGTTCACACGCGCCTCCCCCTGGCCCGCCGGCAACCTCTTTACCGCGAGTCCCCGTACGCGGGGCTTCAGTGTAGGAACGACTGCGGGACTAATGGAATAGCACCTCGCCCCGCACGAATTGACATGACCGAAACGAACCGGGTGCGACGGCGGCCCGGCCCGGGGGCGGCGGCGCGGCGCGCCCGGCGGTCAGGGCCGGCGCTCAGGGCCGCCGCTCAGGCGCGGGAGCGGCGGAGGATCCGCTCAGCGACGTCGACGGCCTCGCGGACCGGGACGAGGCGGCACGGCGCGCCGCCGATCTCCCCCGCGGTCACGCCCTCGGCCTCGCGGAGGACCTGTGCGCCCAGCTCGCCGAAGTGGAGGTCGTCGAGCTCGGGGGCCTTGAAGGAGATCCAGCCCTCCGCGCCGCGGCAGCGGTACTCGCGCAGCGGGACGTCGGGCATCCGCAGGTCCGCCAGGTGGAAGGCGGTGAAGTTGGCCATCGGGACGCCCAGCATCAGCACCCGGGCGTCGAGGTCGTAGAGCCGGCCGAGGGGGGAGTCCGGGCCCAGGTGGCAGTCGTACGGGTGCCGTTCGGTGATCCGCCGGGCGTGCCGGCCGATGGCGGCCCAGGAGGTCTGGGGGTGGCGGCTGCGGTGGGCGTCCCGGTGGGTGCGGATCGCCTCCGAGAGGGCTCCCATGGTCGGGGAGCAGGGGGTGGTGGCCGGGTCGAAGGGCGGCATCAGGGCGCGGTAGGCGGCGACCTCGGCGGGCGAGAGGCCGGCGGTGGCGGTGGCGTGGATGCGGGAGGTGGCCGAGTTCTCGGGGGTGGCCGTGTACCCGACCAGGGTGCCGCGGTCGCCGACCGCCGCCAGCAGCGCCGCCACCACCGCCGCGGCCCCGCCCGTCACCGGGCCGAGCGACCGCAGCGACGCCTGGACGTGCACGACCGCGCCGGGGCGGACCCCGAGGGCCGTGACGTGCTCGGTCAGCCGGGCCTCGGTGAGGGCACGGAGTTCGGTGAGGATGACGGCTCCCCGGGGGTGAGGGCGGCGGGCGGTGGACGCGGGTGGGGGGAGGCTCAGCCGCCGGCCATCGCGCGCTCCTCCCGGGCCAGCCGCGCCGCCCGCTCGGCGGCGTCGGGCAGCGCCACCGCGAGCCAGGGGGCGACCGTCGCCCGCATGCCGTCCGCGAACCGCAGGCCGAGCGCGGTCAGCGAGCCGGACCCGGCCAGCCGTTCGACCGCCTCCGCGGTGTACTGCCGCCAGAGCGCGAACTGCAGCCGCGCCCGGTCGGCGGCCTCGCCCGGCAGGCCGTCGTACGCGAGCGTGCGGGTGCCCCAGTACTCGGTGACGGCCAGATGGGCGTAGGTGCCCTGGAGCAGGCCTTCGAGCGGCCTCGGGTCGGGCCGCCAGGGGGCGAGGTACAGCGTGTCGTCGTTCCGGTCGTACAGGTCCAGCAGGTCCAGCACCGCGCCGAGCTTCACGTGCTGGAACTCGTGCGCGAGCAGCAGGGCGAGGGTCGGCGCGGTGGCGGGCCGGGCGATGCCGACCACCCCGAACGCCTGCCGGGCGGCCGAACTGACGTCCCGCCCGGCCGGGCCCGGGCGCAGCGGGGTGACCGCCGCCAGCCCCACCCGGATGCCGTCCGCGTACCCCGGCAGGTCGTGCCCGAGCAGCTCCCAGGCCTCGCGCAGCGCACCGGTCCAGTGGAGCAGTTCGGCGTCCGGCAGCCGCTCCGCCACGGCGTGGTCGTGGCTGTCGCGCAGCGGGTCGACGTCCTCCAGCGCGACGGTCCACCCCCCGGCCAGCCGGATCCGCCGCAGCGGCTCGTCCAGGGCCGTGCGCACCGACCCGTCGGCCGCCCGGACGGTGAACCCGTCGGCCCGGCCGGTGACGACCGCCTCCCCGTCGGGGAGGGCGATCCGCCCGAGCGTCGGCAGGTGCAGCCACCCGCCGCGCACCGGTACGGCGACCGCGTCGCCCCGCCCGGCCCGCACCGCCGCGGCGGCGGCCAGGCCCGCCAGCGGGCCCAGACCGGTCCCCAGGTCGCCGGCCAGCTGCCGGGCGGCCCAGGCGCGGGCGTACGGGTGGGCGAGCACGGTGTCGACGGCGGCCGGGGCGGCGGCGTCCAGCTCGGACAGCAGCGCCCACGCCTCCGGACGCCCCTGGCCCGAGGCGTCCCAGGCGGCGGCCAGCATCGCCCGGGTGAGGGCGAGCTGGGAGCGGCCGAGCGCGCGCACGGTGTCCGCGCCGCCGTATCCGCGGGCGAGTTCGTCGAGCTGCGCCGGGGCGAGCGCCGCCGGCACGACCGGTGCGGCGACCTGGGCCGGCAGGGCGACCGGCCCGCTCCGCGCCGTGATGCCGTTGATGAGCGTCATGAGGTCCCCGCAGTAGACGGAGGGGTTGTCGAAGCCGCCGCCACCATCGTGGCCCCGATAGCGGTGGGCGTACAGGCCGCCTCCGCAGGTGCGCACGACGGGACAGCCGCGGCAGGTGGCGGCGAGCCCGGCCAGGCCGGACTGGCGGGCGACGATGCCGGGGTGCCGGGCGACGTCGTCGAGGCTGTGCGCGAACACGTCGAAGCCGGTCGCGGGGGCGCCGTCGAACGCGGTCTTGAGGCTGTCGACCTGCTCGAAGGTGCCGTCGGTCTCCAGCACGACCAGGTCGGACGGCTCCAGGCCGAGCGACTCGGTGAGGCTGGTGAACCCGCGCAGCGTCCGGTGCACCGACTCGAAGGTGCGGACGGCGAAGCGCCGCCCGTCGGCCTCCCAGTGGTCGTGCACGGCGAGCAGCCAGTCGGCGTACGGGTGCTCGCCCCGGCCGGCGGGGCGTTTCGGCGGATCGTCCCAGGTGGCGTGCGGCAGCAGGAAGTCGACCGCGGGGGGCTGGAGTTCGGCCAGCGCGCGGTACACGGCCACCGGGTCGTTCTCGACGTCGACGGTGCAGAGCAGTCCGGCGAAGAGGTGCTGGAACTCCGGTTCGCGCAGCAGTGCCACGGCCCGCAGCACCTGGGGGTGGCTGCTGCGCCCGTCGGCGAACCGGCGGTGCCGGTCGTTGGCGGCCCGGTCGCCGTCCAGCGAGATGCCCACCCCGACGCCCAACTCGGCGAACAGGGCGCAGAATTCACGGTTCAGCAGGACGCCGTTGGTGTGGATGCGCAGGTCGAGGGCGCACCCGGGCGGGAGCGCCGCCCGGAGCGCCTCGGCCACCCCGCGCAGCCGGTCCGGGCCGGCGAGCAGGGGTTCTCCCCCGTGCAGGACGACCCGGACGGCGGGCAGCCGGTGCGCGGCCGCGTGCGCGCCGATCCGTTCGGCGGCCTTGGCCAGGACCTCGTCGCCGATGACCTTCGGCCGGGTGCGCCAACTGGTGTCCGCGTGCTCGTAGACGTAGCAGTGGTCGCAGGCGAGGTCGCAGCGACTGTGCACCTTGACCACGAATTGCGAGAAAGGCAGCGGAATTCGCTTCATCGTAGCTCTGGTGAATTCGGGCCCGGTCGGACGGAAATCCGGTCCGGCATTCCCGGACCGGTCAGATCGAGGAATTGAAGGCGGCGACCGCGACGCGACCGGCTTCCGCGCCGGGCAGGGCGCGCTGCAGTCGGGCGGCGAGCTCTTCCGCACCGAGGGCGGCGAGTGCGGCGAGCGAGGGTCCTCGGTCCAGGTCCTGGGGGTCCGTCAGCTCGGTGCCTGGCCTGGTGCTGATTACCGGTGTCATATTCGTTCCTTAGGCGCGGTTAGGACCTGCCGGGGGTGGGTAAGCCACCCGATTGCGACCAATGTAGTGCCAGCGCGACGTCCGCGCGGCACCTTGCGGTCTCAAGTTGGTCTCCACGCCCGGTCGACGCCCTGTGGCGGCGCCCGGAGCCTCAAGAATTCACCCGTCCGGCGGTCGCGCACTTCGCCGTGGCGCGCGCCGAAGCGTTCCCTCGGCCCTTGCGGCGACTCGGCGGGCCCGGTTCCTCACCGCCCCCGTCCGGCGCACCCCCGGCGGGGTGCCCGCGGTTTGGGACCCCGGGCACCCCTCGCGGGGCACGGCTCCCGGAGGAGCCCCGCGACGGGCCGGCCATGACACCTGAGCGTCCGTCAATGACGTTCATTCTCTTCATTCTTACGGCAATCATCAATACCGCACAGCAGGCCGGCCGCGGCCGCGCGACCGGGCGACCCGCACGCTATGGAGGACCGTCCAATTCGCGTACGGTGCGCACGAGTTCCTCGGTGAACTCGCGGCCGTGGCCGGTGAGCTCCGCGCTGTCCAGCAGGGTGGCGCCCGCGGTCAGGGCGTGGCCGCGCCACCGGGTGAACTCCCCGGCGGCGCGGCGCGTGTCCCCCGCGCCGGCGGCCAGCTCGGCGCACCAGAAGTCCACCACCCCGAGGTGCGCGTAGGTGCCCTGCAGCAGGGCCCCGACCGGGCGCGGGTCGGGGCGCCAGGGAGCGTGGTGGACGGCGGCGCCGTTGGGGTGGTGCAGCGGCACGAGGTCGAGCAGCGCGCCGAGTTGGAGGTGCAGGAACTCGTGCGCCAGGGCGAGCGCGAGCAGCACCGGATCCCCCGGTCGCGAGGCCGCCACCGCGCCGAACGCCCGGCGGGCGGCGGCGCTGACCGCCTCGCCGCCCGGGGCGGGGCGCAGCGGGACGATCGTGGTGACGCAGGCCGCGACGGCCTCCGCGTACGGCCGGTGGCGGCGCACCAGGACCTGCCAGGCGAGGGCCAGTTCGGTGCGCCAGTGGGCGAGTTCCCGCTCGTCGAGCGGTCCGGCCGGGGGCCGGCCGTAGTCCACCCGGCGCGGCCCGGCGTGGTCGATCGCCGGCGTCCACCGCAGCCCGTCGCACTCCAGCCGGAGCGGCTCGCCCGGCGCGGCCCGGAGGAACTCCGCCAGCCCGTCCAGGCGGACGGCCTCACCCGCCGCGCGGGCGCGCAGCCGGTCGGCCGCCCAGGCGTCCAGCTCCGGCCGCAACAGCACCTCCTCCCACCGCGCCCGGTCGGCCCGTTGCGACGCCCGGAGCTCGGCGTAGGCCGCCTGGTAGGCGGTGTCCTCGGGCACCGCCCGCCGCAGGGCCAGGAGCAGCAGCGCGCGTTTGCTCAGCTGTCCGGCGCGCAGCAGCCGGACGGCCTCCGGTCCGCCGCGCGCGGCCGCGATCGCCCGGAAGGTCGCCCGGTCCACCCCGTGCCGGGGCAGTCCGTCCGTCGTCCGCCCACCCGCACCCGCCACCGGTCATCCTCCTCGTGTCGCAGCGGCCGTGTCCGCCCGCAGCCTCCCCGCGATGTGGCGGATCAGCCGGTCCAGGTCCGCGCAGTACACGGACGGGTGAGCGAAGCCGCCCCCGGCGTCCGGCCCGGGGTAGCGGTGCGCGTACAGGCCGCCTCCGCACACGCGGACCAGCGGGCAGGCCGCGCAGACCGGTCCGAGCCCGGCGAGGCCGCGCTGGCGGCCCCGGAACGCCGGGTGGGCGGCGGCCTCGCCGAAGCCGTGCCGGAACACGTCCAACCCCGTCCCGGCGGCGCCGTCGGCCACCACCTTGAGGCTGTCGGCCTGTTCGATCGTGCCGTCCGTCTCGACCACCACGAGGTCCACGGGGGCCAGCCCGACCGCCTCGCTGGCCGCGCGGCCTCCGAGCAGCAGCACCGCCAGCTCCTCGAAGAGCCGTACTCCGGTCTCCCGCCGCGGGGCGCCGTACCAGCGGTCGAAGGCGGCGATCAGCCACTCCCCGTACGGCGCCGCGTCCTCGCCCGAGGGCGGGCGGGTCGGCAGCGACCGCCGCACCCCGGCCGGCTGGGCCGCCCAGGTCCCGTGCGGCAGCAGCAGATCGACGCGCGGCGGCGCGAACTCCAGCAGCGCCTCGTAGGTGGCGACCGGATCGGCGGCGAGGTCCACCACGCAGAGCAGCCCGGCGAACAGCTCCCGGTGCCGGTCCGAACCCAGCAGCCGCAGCGCCCCGGCCGTCCGCTCCCAGCTGCCGCCGCCGGACGGCAGCCGCCGGTGCCGGTCGTGGTCGGGGGCGGCGCCGTCCAGCGACACCCCGACGGCGACCCGGTGCCGGTGCAGCACCTCCAGCAGCGCCGGCTCGTCCAGCAGCCGTAGTCCGTTGGTCTGCAGGCTGAACCGCACCCTCGGCGCGACACCGGCCAACTCCGCCAGCAGCGCGTCCAGATGGCCTGCCCCGACGAGCAGCGGCTCACCGCCGTGCAGGATCACCCCGACCTCGTCGAGCCCGCACCCCGCCGCGTGCTCGGCGATCCGCCGGGCCACCCGGCGGACCGTCGCCAGCTCCATCCGGCGCGGCCGCCGGCGCCAACTCTGGTCCGCCGCCTCGTACATGTAGCAGTAGTCGCAGGCCAGGTTGCACCGGCTGTGGACCTTGAGCAGGAACTGGCGGAACGGCACCATGCCCGCGAGCCTAGCCCGCCGCGGACCGGCCGCCGCGGTGGAGTTCACACCGACGGCGGCTCGATGTCGGAGTCCAGCCGCAGCCCCGCCTTGACCGCCACCGTGGTCGGATGCTCCTCGCCGAGCGTCTGCCGGGCCCGGCGGATGCAGTCGCCGCGCAGCTGGGCCGCGCGCTCGCCCTCCCCCGCCGCGGCCAGCGACAGCGCCAGGTTGGAGGTGACCCCGATCGAGTCGTAGTGGTCCGGCCCGAGGGTCTCGGCCATCAGTGGCGCCGCCTGCTCCTCGAAGGCCAGCGCGGCCGCCGGCTCCCCGGACAGGACGAGGTCGTTGGCGTGGTTCATCATCGCGATCGGTATGTACAGGTGCTGGTCGCCGAGGACGGCCCGGAACTGCGCCAGGGTGCGCCCTGACAGCTCCCGTGCCTCCGCCGTCCGGCCGGCCAGCCGCAGGTAGACGGAGAGGTTGTTGGCACCGGCCAGCGTGACCGGGTGGTCCTCGCCCAGGTAGTCCCGGTAGCGGGCGAGGGCGCGCTCGGCGAGCTGGATGGCCCGGTCGGTGTCGCCGAGCGCGCTGAGGTCGCTGGCCAGGTTGGTGGCGGCCGCCAGGGTGTCGGGGTGCTCGGCGCCGTTGATGTCCAGGTAGCGCTGGTAGATGTCCTCGTCGATCTCCAGCGCCTCGTTGTACCGGCCGGCCCGGCGCAGCGCCACGGCGAGGTTCTTGCGGGCGCGCAGGGTGTCGGTGTGGCCGTCGCCGATGGTCTGCTGGTAGATCCGGACGGTCTCCTCCAGCAGGTCCAGGGCCTCCCGCAGCCGCCCGGTCTCGCGCAGGTCGCGGGCGTAGTTGGAGGCGGAGGACAGCGCGTAGAGGCTGTGCGCCCCGAGCGCGTCGCGCTGCTGGAGGTAGTTGCTGCGGTGGCGCTCCAGGGCGGCCCGGCGGTCGCCGGCGAGGTAGTCGGAGACCGCCAGGTTGTTGGTGATCATGAGGGTCCGCGGGTGGTCCGGGCCGAGGGTGCGGCGGGCCGCGTCCAGGGTCCTGCGGTCGCGCGCCCTGGCCTCCTCGTACCGGCCGAGGAACCGCAGGTCGGCGCCGAGGCTGTTGGCGACGGCGAGGGTGTGCGAGTGCTCGGGGCCGAGCGTGGCGGTGAAGCGGTCCAGGATGTCCTGGTCCATCGCGTACGCCTCGTGCAGGGCGCCCTGGGAGCGGCGGATGTTGCTGAGCTGGGTGCGCAGCATCAGGGTCTGGGCGTCGTTCTCGGCGTCGAAGCCGGCGCCGCCGTAGTCCTCCTGGCGCCAGATCTCCAGGGTGCGCTCGGCGAGGTCGCGGCCGGACTCGTGCAGGCTGCGCTTCCACTGGTAGCGGACCGAGTCGATGATCCACTGCCGGACGTCCTCGTCACCGCTGCCGGCCGCGCCGGAGGGCCACAGGTGCGGCAGGAGTTCGGCGTACTGCGGCCAGTTCGCGGGGATGTCCGGGTCACCGGGGTTCGCGGTGGCGAGGGCGGCGTGCACCACCGCCCGCAGCCCGGTCCGCTGCTCCTCGTCGACCTGGTCCCGCAGGACGGCCTGGACCAGCCGGTGCACGGTGATGGTCTCGCTGCCCTGGTCGGTGCGGGCCAGGCCGAACCGGTTGATGGCGCGCAGGAACTCGCCGATCGCCAGCTTGTCGCGGGGCGCGCGCGGCGGCAGCCGCAGCGCGTGGGTGACGGCCCGGCTGTAGAGCAGCCGCATCGGGATGGCGTCGGGCCCGAAGAACGCGCAGATCTCCAGGATCTGGGCGGCGGGGGCGTTCATCCGGCGCAGCTCCTCGACCGAGATCCGCCAGGTGGCGGCGGCCGAGTGCGGGTACTCGGCGGTGCGCAGCCGGGTGCGCTCCAGCATCTCGGTGAGCTCCTCGTCGAGCAGTTCCAGGTAGGTGGCGATCGGCATCGAGGTCTCCTGCAGCCAGACCGCGGCCTGGCCGACGGCGAGCGGCAGGTCACCGAGCCGGTGCGCGACCTGGTCGGCGTCGTCCGGGGCGAGGCCGCCGTTGAAGCGGCGCAGCAGCCGGACGCTCTCCTCCCGGGTGAAGACGTCGACCTCGACCAGGCCGGCGTGCTTGGACCAGCCCTGGTTGCGCGAGGTGATCAGCACGTGCCCGCCGGAGGAGCCGGCCGGCAGCCAGGGCGCCAGCTCCTCGGGGGTGCCGGCGTTGTCGTAGACCAGCAGCCAGCGGCGGTACGGCTCGCCGCGGCGCAGCGCGTCCAGCACCGCGACGGCGGTGTGGGCGACGTCGTCGCTGCTCTGCACGCCGATCCGGGGAGCGAGTTCGGCGAGCTTCTGCGGGATGTTGGCGGGCTCCTCGGCGGGCACCCACCAGATCACGTCGTAGGCGGCCTTGAAGCGGTGTGCGTACTCGGCGGCGATCTGCGACTTGCCGGCGCCGCCGAAGCCGTAGAGCACCTGGCTGAGCACCGCGCCGGGGCCGCCGGTGAAGCGGTTGCGGAGCAGCTCCAGCAGCCGGCCGCGCCCGGTGAAGGAGGCGTTGCGCGAGGGTGCCTCCTGGATCTTGGGCGCGGTACCGGGGAAGCGCGAGGGGGCGGCGTGCTCCCCGCTGTCCCCGTCCGGCCGGCTGCTGCTGCCGGGCGGCGGCCCGAGCTCGCTGTACAGCTGGGACTCGGCGAGCACGGCCGAGGAGCGGACCAGGTCGGGGACGGCCGGGCCGACGAACGGGCGCGGCACCGGCTCGTCCGAGTCCTGCAGCCGCAGCGCCACCAGGGCCGGCGAGCCGGAGCTCAGTTCGCGCCCGCTGAGGAGCTGCCAGGCCTCGGCCGCGCGGGGCAGCGCGGTGTACTCGGGCGAGAGCAGCGCGAGCAGCCGGCCCTGGCCGTCCAGCGGCCCGGCGGCCTCCGGCGGACGGCCGCCGGGGTAGGGCTCGGCGGCGTTGTGCAGGGAGGTCTGGTAGCCGAAGCCGGTGAGGGTGGCGGCGGCCCACTCGGCCCACATCCGGTCCTCGGGGGCGTAGCTGACGAAGACCTGGCGGGGCATGGTGCGGGTGGAGCGCAGGTAGGCGCCGTACAGCCGGCGGCGGGCGTCCCCGGTGAGCGGGCGCAGCGTGCGCACCCGGCCGTCGGTGATCCACCCGGCCAGCCGTTCGAAGGCGTTGAGCAGGCTGCGCGCCTCCTGCGGCCGGTCGGCGACGGTGGCGGGCACCTCCTCGTAGGCGTAGAAGGGCTTGTACGGGACTTCGACGTCGCTCCAGTAGGCGGCCCGCCGCTCGGCCCCCAGCCAGCGGCCGAGGTAGGGCGCGAACGCCTCGCGGGCGTAGTCCCGGCCCGCTTCGAGCCGCTCCTGCTCGGCGTCCTCGACCCGCATCGGCACCGGCAGGACGCGGATGGCCCGCTCCTCGGCCTCGGCGATGGTGCGGGCCGCGTCCACGCCGCCGCGGATGTTCTGCGCGCTGAAGGTGAAGCAGTCGACGACGGAGTCGGGCATCAGGACGGTGCAGATGCCCGAGGTGTCGCTGACCCCGGTGCGGCTGTCGATCAGCACGTAGTCGTAGGCCCGGGCCCAGCGGTCGCGCAGTTCGCGCAGGAACTCGCCGCCCCGGATGTCCCGGCCGTGGTAGAAACTGCGCCAGTTGAAGCTGGTGACGGCGGCGGGGTAGGCGGCGTTCTGCCGCCCGGCCGGCAGGAAGTCGAGGCGGCCGCCGGGCGGCAGGTCGAGCGCCAGGCCGCAGATGTAACCGCTCAGCCGGCCCGGTTCGTCCAGCCAGTCGGCGGGGGCGAGCCCGCCCGGACCGGCGGCGGTGGGCAGCGCCTGCTTGACGTACGCCCGCAGCAGGTCGATCAGGCCGTCGGTGGCGTGCAGTTCGGGGTCGACCAGCAGCGGGTGGTAGTAGCGGTGCAGGCCGGGCGCCTCCAGGTCCCAGTCGACCACCAGGACGCGCAGGCCGCGGCTGGCCAGGATCCAGCCGACGTTGGCCAGGGCCATGGTCCGGCCGGTGCCGCCCTTGAACGAGTAGAAGGTGACGACCGACCCCGGTCCGGTCCGCTCCGGGTCAGTTCCGGGCTCAGTGAACATCGTCCTGTTCCCTCCTCGACGGCACCGCCGCGCCGTCCGGGCTGCGGCGCGGTCCTGGCGGCCCGGCCGGAATGGCCAGCCCGGGCATCGCCGGGGCGGCGTCCTCGCCGTCGGGGCCGAAGCCGAAGGCGGCGCCGTCGACATCGTCCCCCCAATCGAAGTTGTCGTCCATGAGCTTGTTCTGAGCGACCGTCACCATGATGGTGAGGTCCGTGTCAAAGCTCTCCCGGCCCACCGCGACGCGGAACAAGTGCTCCAGGTCGCTCCGGCGCAACCAGTTGCGCCGGAACACGCTGCGCACGCCGGTCCACAGCGCGTCGCGCTCCGGTCCGGCCGGCGGGTCGTCCGTACCGGCCGGCACCATCACGCCGGTGACCGGGTGGTTCTGGTCGTCGTACTCGCGCAGCGCCGGCCGGTAGACCTCGCCGCCGGCCATCCACGGGTCCACCAGCAACACGCTGACCTGGTTGTCCTCCCGGGCCCGGTCGAGCTTCTCGCCGAGGCCGGGCCCGACCTCCTCCAGGGTGGTGGTGTGCCCGGCGGAGGTGATCACCTGCTGGGCGCGGACCGCCAGCGACGGCTGCGTCGGCGGGTGGTAGGGCGCCCACTGCCACGGCTTGGCCCCGTACCAGCCGCCGCGGGACGAGCCGCCCGCCTCGGCGGCGGCGGCGTCGGAGGAGCGGCCGGCGGCGATGAACAGCCGGACCATCCCGGCGGTGGGCGCCGGCCGCATCGACGGCACCACCGGGAAGTAGCCGCGGACGGCGCCGAGGTCGAACTCGGGCAGCTCGCCCAGCCGCCGGGCGGCCGCGTCCCGGATCCGCTCGGCGACCACCCGGACCACCCGCCGGTAGTCGGGGCCGAGCGGGTCGGTGCGCAGCAGGTCGCGCAGGCCCGAACGGGCGTAGGCGTCGCCCATGCCCTGCTGGACGAACTGGATCTTCCGCACCTCGTCCGGCAGCTCCCCCGGCAGGGTCTCCCAGAGCACCGGGATCAGGGCCGGGACGACCTCGCCGGCCAGCTCCTCGTGCCGGCGGACCCGCCCGCGGAACGCCGTCCACTCCTTGCCGCAGTAGAGGCTGGCGAAGTAGGCCGGGGAGTAGAGCGCGACCATGGCCCGGCAGCGGGCCAGCATCTGGGCGAGCTGCTGCTCCCAGTTGTCGCCCAGGCGCAGCCGCTCGGTGTCGCGGTAGGCGAGTTCCTCGGCGCCGGCGGCGGGCTCGATCCGGCCGAGCTCGTCCCGCAGGTCGTTGAAGAACTGGTCGACGAAGGCGTCCCCGGCCTCGTAGTCCCGCCGGGCGTAACTGAAGAAGAAGTACGGCCGCACTGATCCCCCCGGGCCCGACGGTGCCGCGACTGCGCTGCTGTCCTCCCCAGGATGTCGCGAACTCCGCGGTCGTGCCCGGGAGTCGGCGAAGCTCGTGGCTCCGGGACTACAGGGACGACTGGAAGGCCGCGACCGGCTCCGCGCCGGGGGCCAGGACGTCCGCGACCACCCGGCGCAGCAGGTCGCCGAGGACGGTGTCGGGCAGGGCGTCGATCTCGTCCAGCGGCAGGGCGGTGACGTCGACCAGGTCAGAGCCGAGTCCAACGGCGGTTCCCGCACCGGTGACGCCCATCAGTCCCTCACTCGATCTGCTCGGCCCAGCGGGCTGGTGGCCCCGGGGAGTCGACCCGGTCCGCGACGCGCATACTACACCCGCGCATGACGGGCCATCAGCTGTGCTGCGCCGCCGCGCCAGGCCCTTTCCCGGCCGGGGCGGGGTCGACGACACCCGGCGCGGCGGCCACGACGGCGGCGTCGGCCCGCCCCCGGCGGTCAGGGGCAGAGCCGCTCGACCCGCCAGCCGGTCGGCGCCGACGGGTCGGCGAGGAAGCGGAGCCGGTCGTGCAGCCGGTTCTCCCGGCCCTGCCAGAACTCCACGCTCTCCGGGACCACCCGGTACCCGCCCCAGAACGGCGGGACCGGCACCCCCTCGCCCTCCGGGTAGCGGCGCTCCAGCTCCGCGTACCGCTGCTCCAGCACCTCGCGGCTGCCGACCGGGCTGGACTGCTCGCTGGCCCAGGCGCCGAGCTGGGAGCCGTGCGGTCGGGTGCGGAAGTAGGCGGCGGTCTCGTCCCGGCCGACCTTCTCCACCCGGCCCTGCACGATCACCTGGCGGGCCAGCGCCACCCAGGGGAAGAGCAGGGCCGCCTGCGGGTTGACGGCCAGCTCGGTGCCCTTGCGGGAGCCGTAGTTGGTGAAGAACACGAAGCCGCGCCGGTCGAAGCCCTTCAGCAGCACCGTGCGCGAGCTCGGCCGCCCCCCGGCGTCGGCGGTGGAGAGCACCATCGCGTTGGGTTCCACCACGCCGGCGTCGTCCGCCTCGTGGAACCAGCGGGTGAACTGGGTGACCGGGTCGGCCGCGAGCTGCCCCTCGACCAGGCCCTCGTGGGTGTAGTGCTTGCGCATCACGGTGAGGTCCGGCCCGGGCCGGGCCTCCTCGGCCAGGATCCGGGAGGCGGGGCTCGGGGGCGTCGACTGGGCGCGTTCCGGGGTCTGCACGTCAACATCATCCCGTACGACAAGCAACCGGCACCGCTACCTCCGGACAAACCCCCGTGGGAGATAAGGTGTCTCGCCACCGCTCGGCCGTCCGAGCTACAGGCAATTGTCCGGAAACCGATGATTGATTCCGGAGAATCGCCGGGCGCGACCGGCCCTCAGGTGAAGGTCGAGCGGTCCTGCGGGAAACATCACCACCGTGGTGTATGGCGCAATGCACCCCGTGCCTGTCAGGCTGGCACCGAGTGCCAAACACCATTCGGTCACTGGCGTACCGCCCCACCACGGCGGCCCGCCGATCACAGAGCTGAAGGAGCCGTCGCATGTCCGACTTCGTACCCGGGCTTGAGGGAGTCGTCGCTTTCGAGAGCGAGATCGCCGAACCCGACCGTGAAGGCGGCGCCCTGCGGTACCGCGGAGTCGACATCGACGACCTGGTCGGCCACGTCTCCTTCGGCCACGTCTGGGGCCTGCTGGTGGACGGCAAGTTCAACCCCGGCCTGCCGGCCGCCGAGCCCTTCCCGATCCCGGTCCACTCCGGCGACATCCGGGTGGACGTGCAGTCCGCCCTCGCCATGCTCGCCCCGGTCTGGGGCCTCAAGCCGCTGCTCGACATCTCCGCCGAGCAGGCCCGTGACGACCTCGCCCGGGCGGCCGTGATGGCCCTCTCGTACGTGGCGCAGTCCGCCCGCGGCCAGGGCCTGCCGATGGTCCCGCAGAGCGAGATCGACAAGGCCGAGACGGTCGTCGAGCGCTTCATGATCCGCTGGCGCGGCGAGCCGGACCCGAAGCACGTCAAGGCCATCGACGCCTACTGGACGTCCGCCGCCGAGCACGGGATGAACGCCTCCACCTTCACCGCCCGCGTCATCGCCTCCACCGGCGCCGACGTCGCGGCCGCGCTCTCCGGCGCCGTCGGCGCGATGTCCGGCCCGCTGCACGGCGGCGCGCCGTCCCGGGTGCTCGGCATGATCGAGGAGATCGAGCGCACCGGCGACGCCAAGGCCTGGGTGAAGAACGCGCTGGACAAGGGCGAGCGCCTGATGGGCTTCGGCCACCGCGTCTACCGCGCCGAGGACCCGCGCGCCCGCGTGCTGCGCCGCACCGCCAAGGAGCTCGGCGCGCCGCGCTTCGAGGTCGCCGAGGCGCTGGAGAAGGCCGCGCTGGAGGAGCTGCACAACCGCCGCCCCGACCGCGTGCTGGCCACCAACGTCGAGTTCTGGGCCGCCATCATGCTGGACTTCGCCGAGGTCCCGGCGCACATGTTCACCTCGATGTTCACCTGTGCGCGCACCGCCGGCTGGTCGGCGCACATCCTGGAGCAGAAGCGCACGGGCCGGCTCGTCCGCCCCGCCGCGCGCTACATCGGCCCCGCCCCGCGCAGCCCGCGCGACATCGAGGGCTTCGAGGCCATCGCGCACTGAGAAACCGCTGGTGAGCAGCGGGTCCGACGCTCCGTCGGACCCGCTGTTTCCGCAGCTCGCAGCCGTGAAGATCGCATCTCAGCGGGCGGACTGCCGTAACACCTCCGCAATCGCGGCCGGTAGGCTGCCGCCCGTGGCTCAGATCCAGATCCCCGCTGACATCAAGCCCGCAGACGGCCGTTTCGGCTGCGGCCCGTCCAAGGTGCGCCCCGAGGCCCTGAGTGCCCTCGCCGCCACCGAGACCTCCCTGCTCGGCACCTCGCACCGCCAGGCCCCGGTGAAGAACCTGGTCAAGCGCGTGCGCGAGGGCGTGAGCAGCCTCTTCTCCCTCCCCGAGGGGTACGAGGTGGTTCTCGGCAACGGTGGCTCCACCGCCTTCTGGGACATCGCGGCCTTCGGCCTGGTGCGGGAGAAGTCCCAGCACCTCGACTTCGGCGAGTTCTCCTCCAAGTTCGCCTCCTCGGTCAAGGCGGCGCCCTGGCTGGGCGAGCCGACCGTGATCAAGACCGCCCCGGGCACCCACCCGCTGCCGGTCGCCGAGGCGGGCGTGGACGTCTACGCGCTCACCCACAACGAGACCTCCACCGGTGTCGCGATGCCGATCGGGCGCCCGGCCGGGGCGGACGAGGGCTCGCTGGTCCTGGTGGACGCCACCTCTGGCGCCGGCGGCCTGCCGGTCGACATCACCGAGACCGATGTCTACTACTTCGCGCCGCAGAAGTCCTTCGCCGCCGAGGGCGGCCTCTGGCTGGCGACGTTCTCCCCGGCCGCCCTGGAGCGCGCCGCCGAGATCGCCGGCTCCGGCCGCTACATCCCGCCGTTCTTCGACCTGCCGACGGCCATCGACAACTCGTCGAAGGACCAGACGTACAACACCCCGGCGATCTCCACCCTGTTCCTGCTGGCCGACCAGCTGGACTGGCTGAACGGCAACGGCGGCCTCGACTGGGCGGTCGCCCGGACGGCCGACTCCTCCTCCCGGCTTTACGGCTGGGCCGAGAAGTCGTCGTTCGCCACCCCGTTCGTGGCGAACCCGGCGGAGCGCTCCCAGGTGGTCGGCACGATCGACTTCGACGACGCGGTGGACGCCTCCGCCGTCGCCAAGGCACTGCGTGCCAACGGCATCGTCGACACCGAGCCGTACCGCAAGCTCGGCCGCAACCAGCTGCGCGTCGCGATGTTCCCGGCCATCGAGCCGGCGGACGTCGAGGCGCTCACCGCCTGCATCGACTACGTGGTCGAGCAGCTCTGAGCACCGGCACGGTCGCACGGCCCTGAGCGGGCCGGCACACGCGTGAGGGCCACCGCCTGCGGGCGGTGGCCCTTCCGTTTGTTCGCGCTACCTGTTGACGAGCGAGCTGATCAGGACGACCACCAGCAGCAGCACCAGGGCGCCGGTCACGATACGCATGCGAGTCTTGGGATCCACGGTCATCGAGCGTACCCGCGACCCGTCGGCGGCCGGACCCCGAGGGTGGCTCCGCCGGTGGCGTCGGGCCGCGTCCGGTGATCCACCGTGCGCCGTCGGAGGCCGGGAAGGCCACATCAGCCGGGGGCCGCGTACGGCGACCGGCGCGCCGTCCCGCCCGGGGACCCCGCTCCCGCGATGCCCCGGCTCTGAGCGGCCCCCGGGCCCGCCTCAGCTCCAGCGGGCCAGCGGCCAGGAGGCGACCGTCTCGTAGTGCGTGAAGCCGCCGTCGAGCTCGCTCTTCATCAGGTGCAGCTCCGCGGCCTCCCACTCCGGCCCGCGGTACCCGCCGAGCGCCGACTCCAGCGCCTCCAGCTCGGCCACCGCCCCCCGCTGCGCCGCCCGCCGGTGCCCCCGGGAGGAGCCGGCCCGGGCGAGGGTGAGATGCGGGTGGAAGGTGAACGCGTCGACCTCACCGGCCACCTCCGCGGTGGCCTCGTACACGGCCTCGGCGAGCCGGCGCAGCGCCCACGCCTGGCCCTCCACCCCGGCCCAGAGCACCCGGTCGCCGAACCGCCCGGCGCCCGCGAGCCGCAGCCGGTGCACCCCGTGCACCCCGGCCACCGCCGCCAGCCCGGCCTCCAGCTCCGGCAGCCGCTCCACCGGCACCTCGCCGAGGAAGGCCAGGGTCAGGTGCCAGCCCTCGACGGCCGTCCAGCGCAGCCGGTCCGCCCCCGGGAGGGCCCGCACCGGAGCGACCGCGTCGGCGAGCCCCTGCAACGCCTCGACCGGCGGCAGCACCGCCACAAAGAGCCTCATGGGCTCATCTTCCCCCGCCGCCCGGTTTGGGTTAGAACCTTTTTCATGAAGATCCGTACCGGCGGCCGCGCCGACACCGCCGACATCCTCGCCCTGCTCGACGGCGCGGTGGCCTGGCTCGCCGCGCGGGGCCGCGCCGACCAGTGGGGCGACCGGCCCTGGAGCAGCGTCCCGGCCCTGATCGACCGCATCGACGGGTACACCGCCGAGCCGTTCCTGATCCGGCTCGCGACGGACGACGAGGGCCGCACCATCGGCTGCTGCGTGCTGTCCGAGCAGGCCAGCGCCTACGCCACCCCCGTGGACGAGCGCGAGCTGTACGTCCGCAACCTGGTCACCGACCGCTCCCTGAAGGGCTCCGGCATCGGCGCCGCGCTGATCGCCGACGCCCTCGACGAGGCCCGCCGGCGCGGTATCGGCCTGCTCCGGGTGGACTGCTTCGCGAGCGAGGACCGCCGTCTGGTCGAGCAGTACCGGGCGCTCGGCTTCACCGAGACCGAGGCCTTCGAGTCCGAGTACAAGGGCAGGCCCTGGCGGGGCCAGATCCTGGAGATCCGGCTCTGACCCCGCGCCCGGGGCGCACCACGCGGTGTGCTCCGGGGTGACGAGTCGTCAGCAGGCCGGTGCCAGCTCGGACTTGGCCGGGGCGACGGTGCGCGGAACGAAGGCCACCACCCGCCCGCCGCGCCCCGGATGCAGATCGACCCGCACCTTCAGGTCCGCACTGCGGGCCAGCACCAGACCGACCGTGCCGGCCGCCAGCGCCGAGACCACCCCGCAGGCCAGCAGCCCGAGCCGGGGCCCGTACGAGGCCGTCACCCAGCCGACGATCGGCGCGCCGATCGGCGTGCCGCCGGTGAACACCAGGACCAGCAGGCCCATCACCCGGCCCCGCATCGCGGGGTCGGTGCCCAGCTGGAGCATCGAGTTGACCGAGGTGTTGAAGCTCAGCCCGAAGACCCCGATCAGGGTCAGCAGCAGCGCGAACGACCAGTAGTCGGGCGCGAAGGCGGCCAGCACCTCCAGCGCGCCGAAGGCCAGCGCGGCGGCGACCAGCCGGCGCAGCCGGGGCGCGCCACGCCGGGCCGCGAGCAGCGCGCCGGCCAGCGAACCGACCGCCATCGCGGTGTTCAGCAGGCCGTACTGCCCGGCGCCGACCTTGAAGGTGTCGTGGGCGAAACCGGAGAGCAACGTCGGGAAGTTGAACCCGAAGGTGCCGATGAAGCCGGCCAGCACCATCGGCCAGAGCAGCTCGGGCCGCTCCTTGACGTACCGCAGCCCCTCCCTCAACTGCCCTTTCTCGCGGGCGATCGGCGCGGTGGGGCGCAGTTCGGACGACCGCATGGCGAGCAGCCCGCCGATCACGGCGGCGAAGGAGAGCGCGTTCACCGCGAAGGCCCAGCCACTGCCGACCGCGGCGATCAGCAGGCCCGCGACGGCGGGGCCGACCAGCCGGGCGGTCTGGAAGTTGGCGGCGTTCAGGCTGACCGCGTTGGCGAGGTCCTTGGGACCGACCATCTCGGAGACGAAGGCCTGCCGGGTCGGGTTGTCGACCACCGTGACGAGGCCGAGCAGCAGCGCGAACGCGTACACGTAGTAGGGCGTCACCACGCCGCCGACGGTCAGCACGGCCAGGCCCGCGGCGAGCAGGCCCATCGCGCCCTGGGTGTAGATCAGCAGCCGGCGCTTGGGCATCCGGTCGGCGAGCACGCCGCCGAAGAGGCCGAGCAGCAGCATCGGCAGGAACTGCATGGCGGTGGTGATGCCGACCGCGAGCGGGCTGCCGGTGAGGCTGAGGACCAGCCAGTCCTGGGCGATCCGCTGCATCCAGGTACCGGTGTTGGAGACCACCTGGCCGGCGAAGTAGTAACGGTAGTTGCGGACGCGCAGTGAGGAGAACATCCCTCCGGGCCGGGTGAAGCGGGCTCCGGTCGGGGATTCCTGAGCGGCGGGGGTGACCGCCGCGGTGCGTTCGTCGGGGTCGTCGTCGCCGTTGCCGGCCGGCCCCGTCGGGGCGGGTGCCTGGGCGTCGGCGGCCGCGGCGGTGGCCGCGGCGGGTTCGGTGGTCGGTTCGTCGGTGCGGATGGCGGCGCTGGCTGCGGCCGGCGGTGTCACGGTGCTCTCCCCTCGCGGCGCGACGACCCGGCAGGGGGTCGTCGCGCTCCTGGTTTCGGTGGTCGGTGCTGCGGTGATGCGGTTCTCCTTCGTCCTCCGGCGGCTGACCGGAACGGCTGGGCCCCGAGCGTGTCTTACAGGTGTGCGAGCTTGTAGAGCACCGGCGCGGCCGCCCGCAGGGCGGCCCACTCCTCCTCGTCGAGACCCTCGGCGAGTTCGGCGAGCCAGGCGTTGCGCCGGCGGCGGCTCTCCGCGAGGATCACCTCCGCCTGTTCGGTACTGCTGACGACCACCTGACGGCGGTCCTCCGGGTGCGGCTCCCGCCGCACCAGGCCCTTCTCCTCCAGCATCGCGACGATCCTGGTCATCGAGGGCGGCTGCACGTGCTCCTTCCGGGCGAGCTCACCCGGCGTGGCCTTCCCGCAGCGTGCGAGGGTGCCCAGCACCCCCATCTCGGTAGGGCTGAGCGACTCCTCGACCCGCTGGTGACGCAGGCGGCGGGAGAGGCGCATGGTGGACGACCGCAGCTGACTGACGGCTGCGAGGTCCTGCTCGGACATCTCGGGCATGTCCTTAGTCTATGTCATTACTCTCGCTAATGAAAATTGCTTCAGGCGCCGGCCCGCAGCCCGACGGCGGGGGCCGCGGCCCCGTGCGGCCGGGGCCGGGTGTCCACCGCGGCGAGGCCGTCCGGCATGCCCAGCACCAGCAGCGTCCCGGCCAGCGCCAGCGACCAGACCTCGGAGCCCGTCCGCAGGTCCAGCACCCCGCCGGTGCCGAGGTCGCGCACCCGGACCAGCCCGTCGGACCAGGCCGCGGCCACCACCGGGCCGGCCGCGGTCGCCCCGGCGGCCACCGCCGTCACCGGGCAGCCGCGCCGGTCGGACGGCTCGGGCATCGGCGCCGAGCGCGGGCCCCAGAGCCGGACGGCGCCGTCGAAACCGCCGCTGACCAGCAGCGGGATCTCCGGGTCGGACAGCGGTCCACCCCCGAGCGCGGCGCCGGCCAGCGCGGTGACCGGCCCGTGGTGCAGCCGCTCGCTCACCACCGCGCCGTCCTGGTACCAGTGCACGGCGCCGGCCGCGTCGCCGAAGGCGGGCGCGGAGTCGGCCAGCCCGCCGATCGCGGCCACCGCGCTCAGACCGCCGCCCGGACCGCCGGCCACCGCGCGGACCGCGTCCAGCGCCGCCATCAGCCCGTACCCGTCCAGCCCCGGTCGCGGTTCGGCCGGCACCACCAGCTCCGCCCGGCCCCAGGCGTCGAGCAGCACCACGGAACCGCCGGCCGTCACGGCCAGCCCCCGCAGCGGGCGCGGGGACGGCACCACCACGGCCCCGACCCGGCGGCCGGTGGCGACGTCGAAGGTCCGCACCGCGCCGGTCGGATCGGCCACCAGCACCTGCGACAGGTACGGCCCGACCCCGGCGGTGACCGCGACGGCCGGGCCCGGCCAGTCCCGGTCGGAGCCCTCCCAACGCGCCCAGCGCCCGGACCACGGCGCGGGCAGCTGCGCGAGGACGGCCGCGGCGGCCGCGGCGGCGGTGTCCGCGCCCAGCAGCCTGGTCCGCAGCACGGCGGCCCGGACGGCCGGGTCGGGCTCCTCGATCACGGCCGGACCGGCGGCGCGCCAGGCCCGGCCGAGCGCGTCGTCCCGCCGCTCGACGGCCGCCGTCACCGGGACGGGGCGGGCCAGCGCGTAGAGCAGCGGATCGGCGGTCAGCGGGCCGGGATCGCCACCGGCCGCGGCCGCCGCCCAGAGCGCGGACAGCGCCTCCTCACCGGCGGACCGCAGATCGGCACCGGCCGGCACCACCGGCGGAGCGGCCGGCGTCCCGAGGACCGGGCCGGGCAGCGGGTACGCGCCCGCGTCGCCGCCCCGGGCCGCCGCCCACTGCGCGAACCGCTCCCGGTCCGTCCACTGCGGATCGCCGAGCTCCAGCACCGCCGGCGCGGGCACCGCGGTGAACGCCCCGGCCGCCGCGCCCCCGGTCGTCGCCTCGACCACCAGGCGCACCCCGGGCAGCCGGAGCAGCGGGTCGAGCAGCCCGGTCACCAGGCCGGCCGGGTCGTCGGCCTTGTCCAGCTCGGGGACGCAGATCAGGGTCGGGCGGTTGTCCGCCGCGATCGCCTCGATCAGCGGGCCCGGGGCGTGCGCCACCAGGTCGAGCTGGTGGCCCAGCGACCAGACGGCCGCCCGGAGGGTGGCCCCGGCGGCGGGCAGCACGGCGTGGATCCGCCGCTCGCCCGGCGCCTCGTCCGTCGTGCAGCCGCGGACCAGCCAGGCCAGCAGGTGCGACTTGCCGGCCCCGGGCGGCCCCGCCACCCGGCAGAGCCGCGGTGCCCGCATGTCGTCCAGCCAGCCGAGCAGTGCCAGTCCGGCCGCCCTGCGCCCCGCCCCCAGCGGCGGCATCCGTCGCCCGTCCCGCACCATTCCCGCTTCCCTCTCCTGGTTCCACCGCGGCCCGACCGCTCGGGCCTCCCCGCGCGGCCCGACCGCTCAGCCCTGCCGCTCGGCCAGGCTGATCATCAGTGCCTTGATCCCGCTCTCGCGCGACTCGGCCGTCTCCCCGTAGTCGAAGCCGTGGGTGAACTCCGCCTGCGGGAACTCGGCCGCCATCCAGCGCGCGCAGTAGTGCCCGGGCATCATGCACGGCTCCAGCTCGCAGTAGACCCGCACCACCTGCTCGGCCTCCACGCCCTCCGCCCGCAGGCGGTGCCAGAGCACCTCCTCGGGGTGCAGCAGGCCGGGGCCGCCGATGGCCGTCTCGATCCGCGTCCCGCCCTGCTCGTCGACCACCTCGAAGGCCGCCGAGGAGTCGACGTTCAGCGGGCGCCGCAGGTCGTCCAGCACCCGCGGCCACCAGCCCTCGCGGTCCTCGAAGGCGGCTTGGTCGGCCGCCAGCAGCCCCTGGCGCAGCTCCCGGTAGGCGGCGAAGGCCGCCTCCGGCCGGTCGGACGCGGCGACCGCCGGCAGGTACCGGTCCAGCAGCAGCAGCCCAGCCGCGAACGCCTCCACCGTCGAGGCGACCGGCAGCTCCGCGGGCTCGGACCCCAGCAGCAGCGCGCGGACGGACCGGTCCGGGGCGAAGAACAGCTCGGCCCCGCCGTCGGTGCCGATCCGCAGCTGGGCGGCCGACGCTCCGGCCTCCAGCCCGGCCCCGGCCGCGTACTCACCCAGCGACAGCGGGTCGGACTCCTCGGCGGCCCGGAAGTACGGCCCCACCTGGAGCGGCAGGCCGGGGTCGCGCAGCGGCCCGGCGGGCGCGACCGACAGGCTGCGCAGCCCCCGCGGCCCGAAGTGCGCCGTAAGCGCCGCCGTCAGCTCGTCGTCCATGTCCGCACCGGCCCTCTCACGTCGTCTGGTAGAAGTCGAGGAAGGAGTTCCAGAACTCCGCCTCGCTGCCGAACGGCAGATCGTCCCAGCGGCCCATGCCCTCCCGGATGTACTCCTCGGCATCGGCCCAGTCGTACGGCGTCGGCCGCTCCTCGGGCCGCGGCCGCTCGATGGCGATCTTGTACACCAGGTACGCCAGCGAGGAGATGTCACGGTGGATCAGCTGGTACTCCTCGTCGGCGTCCGGGTCGCAGACCCAGATCGTCCCGTCGTCGAGGTTGACGAACACGAACGCGCTGGACAACTCGCCCAACTGGCGCAGCGTGCCGTGCTCGGTCTCCACCAGCGAATCGGTCAGCGGCCGGGCGAACGCCCAGTCCGGGTTCTCGGGCCGCCGGTCCGCGAGCTCCTCCAGCAACCGGAACAGCCCGTTGGAGAACGGCACCCCGATCTCCGTCACGAAGCGGGCGCCGTCCCCGTCCGGCCAGATCCGGGCCGCCTCGTCGGGCTTGAACCTCAACAGGTCGCCGGGCGCGGCCTCGGCGACGACCCGGGGCCAGTCGATCCCTACCAGCACCGGTCATCCGTCCTCTCGGTCCGCCCGCCAACTGCCCTACTGTCCATGCTTCGCCTTCTTCGCCACGTGCTTCGTCTCGTGGGCCGCCTTGTCCTGCTGCCCCTGCGCGTCGAAGTCCTTCGTGCCCATCGTGCCACCATGCTGGCCCGCGGTGTGATCCTGGTGGAGCTGGTCCAGGTACGCCCGGTGGCCCCAGTCCCGGTTCTTCGTGGGGACCTTGCTGTCGTACTCCACGCCGTAGTTCACGTCGAGGTCGGGGTTCTTGGGCTGGAAGTGCCGGCCGAGCCAGCGCTCGCAGTTCTCGTTGGCCTGACAGGGGGCCCGCTCGGTGTACAACTCGGAGACGTGGTCCTCCCGGCCGCCGAGCAGCGGTTTGCCGATGGACCGTTCGGAGTGGCTCCGGTCACCGCTGCGGCCGACCAGGATGATCTCGTCGCCGTCCGGGTGCTTGTACCGGAGCGCCGCGTAGTTCTTGCCGCCGTAGTCGCCCTGGGCCCGGCGGGCCTCCTCGACGGCCCGGGAGAGCGGGGTCGGAGTGTCGATCCGGCTGCTCGGGACCTTCTCGTCCTTCTTGGGCTTCCCGTCCTCGTCCTTGTCGGACTTCTTGTACTTCTTCGCGTGGTACTTGTCCTTGAGATCGTCCGGGGAGGGGTCCTTGACCTTCTCCGAAGCCCCGTCCAGCAGGGTCTTCAGGGACTTGTCGCTCCCGTCGACGTCGACGAACTTGCCGTCCTTGATCTCCTGGACCCGGCCGTCGTCGTGGACGTAGTACTTCCGGGGCGGCGTCTTCGGCCCGTCGCCGCCGCTGCTGCCCGCCTTCGGCGGCGGCGCGGCCTTGTCCTTGTTCTTCTCGTCGAAGGTGTGGGCGTTGCCGGATTCGTTGACCTTGTGGTGCTTGGCGGCCTTCGACAGGTTGTCGCCGGCCTGCTTGTACATATTCTTGGCGGCCTTGCCCATGTCGTCGGCGAGCGCCTTGCCGAGCTTCTGGGCGCCCTTCTCCAGGGCCTTGACGATCGGGTCCGTCACGCGAAACTCACCCCCGCGACCCGGCTGCTGAAGACCTGCGCGTGCTGGGCCACCTTCTCGGCCTGTTCGTGCAGGGCCTTGGCGTGCGCCTCCACCGCGTCAGGGTTGATCTTGAACTGGGTGCCCCCCGACCCGCCACCGCCGCTCAGCGCGGCCTCGGCGGCCTCGAACACCAACCCGGCCACCGCCCCGGAGACGATCTCCACCAGCGGGGTGATCGCCGCCTCGATCACCTCGGAGACGATGTGGTCCTCCAACTGGTGCGCCAGGTAGGACATCAGCTTGCGCCCGGCCTGCTGGATCGCGATCACCCCGGCCTCCGCCAGGCCGAAGGTCGCCACCGCGGCGGCCTGGGCGGCGACGAAGGAGGCGGCCAGCACGATGAGCTCGCCGAGCGCCTCCAGCTTCATCGCCACGATCACGTCGGCGGCGGTGTCCAGCGCCTTCGCCACCACGTGGGCCGCCTGGACGACCTCGTTGAAGTGCTTGTCGGACATCAGCGCCCACTTGGCGATGAGCGCCTCGTAGGACGCCCCCTCGTACGCCCCGCCGAGCTGATGGACCGTCGCCGTCGAGTCCGCGTGCAGGTCTTCGAGGCCCTTCGCGAACTCCTTGACGTGCTCCCCGAATTCACGGACCTTGTCCTCGTTGACCGAGGGCCAGTGGATGCCGATGAAGTCCAGGAGCGTCGCTACCTCGCTCGGCAGCTCGATCGCCATTGGAGAACCCCCCGGTTAACAACAATCCTTCGATATCGTCGAAAGTTTATACATCCCGCATCCCACCGACAGTGGCGGAAACGTCCTGATTCTGTAGCGATCCACCCGGCTCCACGGCGCACGGCGCCGGACACGAGCCCCCCGCACCACCGGCCGCGCCCTCCGTGACTCCCGGTGCGATGCTGGTTCTGGGGCCCGATCCACGCGGGCCCCGGCACCACCCCTCAGTAGAAGGGCCGACCAGAAATGACCGACGTCGCCGCTGAGCAGGCCGAGCAGAACGACACCGGCTTCGCCCGCCTCGCCATGGTCACCATCGACTGCGCCGACCCGGTCGCGCTGGCCGCCTTCTACGGTGAGCTGCTCGGGTGGGAGACCAGGCACGTGGACGAGCGCTTCGCCATCCTGGACAACCCCGAGGGCGGCAGCCCGCTCGGGTTCGGACGGGTCGCCGGGTACCGCCAGGAGCCGTGGACCGAACCCGACGGCAGCAAGCACTTCCACCTGGACTTCTACGTCGACGACCTGGAGGAGGCCACCGCCCGGGCACTCGCGCTCGGGGCCACCGAGCCGCAGTTCCAGCACGGCCGCACGCTCAGGGTGCTGATCGATCCGGCCGGCCACCCGTTCGGCCTAGCCCCCCTGGAGTGACCGAGCCCCGGCGGCCGGACGCCGGCGCCGCAGCGGGCCCGGACGGCACATGCGCAGGGCCCGTGTGCGTGCGCAGGCGGCGTCAGGGCTTGGTGGCGAGATCTTGCCGATCACGTGAAGGACGGCTCTGACCTGCGGTTTCACCAAATGATCGAACCTTGTGCGACTCACCGGTAGTGGTTACTGTCCCCCGTTGTCAGGGGCACCACACGCCAGGCTTCCCCCGGGCAGGACCACGACGCCGCACGTGCCGCGTCCCGGCACTGCCGCCATCCATGACCGGCCGTTCCCGGCCGACGAGCCCGCCCGATCCTGGCGTCCGTCCTCCCCCAATCCGTCCAGGAGTTCCTCGTGGGTGAGATCCACCATGCCGACCTCGGCTGGGTGACGCCGGCGGTTTCGTACTTCGTCGCCTGTCTGGGCGCCTTCGTCGCCCTGCGCAGCGCCCGATGGGCCCTGGTCTCGTCGGGCCGCACCCGGACGTACTGGCTGCTGTTCGCGTCGACGTCGCTCGGCGCGGGCATCTGGTCGATGCACTTCATCGCGATGCTCGGCTTCTCCGTCACCGGGGCCGAGATCACCTACCGCCCTGGCCTGACCGTGCTCAGCCTGCTCGTCGCGATCGCGGTGGTCGGGCTCGGCATCTTCACGGTCGGCTACAGCCGCCACCCCCGCACCGCGCTGCTCGCGGGCGGTCTCACCACCGGCCTCGGGGTGGCCGCGATGCACTACCTCGGCATGGCCGCGATGGTCCTGCCGGGCCACCTCGGCTACGACCACACCACGGTGGGGCTCTCGGTCGCCATCGCGATCTTCGCGGCGACGGCAGCGCTCTGGGCCGCGCTGAACATCAAGGGCACCGTCGCCGTCCTGGCCGCCGCCCCGGTGATGGGCGTCGCGGTGTGCGCCATGCACTACACCGGGATGGCGGCGGTCTCCGTCCGGCTCGACGCCGAACAGGGCACCCAGGGCGGTGTGATGGCGCTCCAGTTCATCTTCCCGCTGGTGGTCGGGCTGGGCTGCTACATCTTCTTCGGCTCGCTGGCCTTCGCGGTCTCGCCGAGCCGGAGCACCCTCAACGCGCAGCCGGTGCTGATCGGCCGGGCCGCCCCGCTGGCCGGCCGCGGGCGCTGAGCGCCCGGTCCGGTGGGGGCGCCGGCCCCGGCGCGACGCCCCCACCGGACCGTCCTCGGTCCGGACCGCCCTCGTTCCGGCCGGTCCCACTCCGGCCGGTCGCACTGCGGCCGCCCGCTACTCCGGTCGGCCGAGCAGTCCCGTCAGGTGCTCCGGCGTCGCCACCGGGCAGACCTTGTGCACGAAGTCGCGCCGCAGCCGGTGGTAGGGCTCGCCCTCCCGGTAGAAGTTGCGGTGCATCCGCCGCAGCTCCTCCGTCCGGTGGTCGGCCAGCGGCCGCGCCTCCTCGTCCTCGGCCCGGCGGCGCTTCTTCTCCACCAGCCGGCCGGTCAGCTCCGGCGAGCCGGCCAGCGCGGCCGCCTCCCGCTCGACCCAGCCCCGGAACTCGGCCGCGCCACCGCCCGCCGTCCGGTCCACCAGGCCGAGCCGCTCGGCCCGGGCCGCGCCCACCGGCAGCGTCTGCGTGGTCAGCTGCTCCGCCTGCTCGGCGCCGACCCGCCGGGGCAGCGTGTACGTCCAGTACTCGGACCCGTAGAGGCCCATCAGCCGGTAGTGCGGGTTGAGCACGGCCGACTCGCGGCACCAGACCTCGTCGGCGGCGATCGCCAGCATCAGGCCGCCGGCGGCCGCGTTCCCGGCCAGCGCCGCGACGGTGAGCTTGTCGGTGGTGGTCAGCACGGCCTCGACCAGGTCGTCCATCGCGTTGATGTTCTCCCAGGACTCCAGCGCCGGGAACGACGCCCCCTCGATCACGTTGAGGTGGATGCCGTTGGAGAAGAAGTCCCGGGCCGCGCCGAGCACCAGCACCGAGGTCGGCCGGTCGGCCGCCTCCCGGTAGGCGGCCAGCAGCCGGCGGCACTGCTCGGTGCTCATCGCCCCGCCGGCGAAGGAGAATTCGAGGAAACCGACGTCCGCCCGCTCGTGGTAGCGGATCTCCGCCCAGGTGTCCCGGCCGGCCGCCGAGGCCGGGGTGACCGGTACCTCGCGGACCCGGTGGAGGTGGTCGGCGAGCACCGTCGCGGCCGGCAGCTTGAAGGTGGCCGGCCCGCCGGGCGTCCGCCGCGGGCGCAGCTGCGGGATCCAGACCGCGCCGTCCGTGGTGGCCCGGCAGATCGCACCGTCCCGCTGGGCGATCACCGCGCCGGGCCGGGCGCCGCGCAGCTCGTCCTCGGGGTGGCCGCCGTGCAGGAAGTACTCGCGCCCGTACAGCTCGTCGAGCACGCCCGGCTGCGAGTCGCCCGCGCGCAGCTTGCGCAGCACGGTGGCGGTGTCGTCGGCCTCCCAGTCGATCCGGCGGGCCTCCTGCTTGAGGAAGGGCCGCAGCCGGCCGCCCACGTCCGGCCGGTCGTAGTCGAGCGGTTCGGGCGTGAACAGCCCGCCCTCGAAGCGGCTCACCGCGAGCAGCACCGCCTCCACGGCGGCGTCCGCGACCTCGCCCCGGTACAGCTCGCTCTTGCCGCAGGCCCGCACCGGGAAGTCCACGGACGCCCAGATGTCCCCGGCGTCCATCTCCTCCACCGCCTGGAGGACGGTCACCCCCCAGCGTTCGGCGCCCTCGGTGATCGCCCAGTCGAGCGAGGAGGGGCCCCGGTCGCCCTTCGGGCCGGGGTGCACGATCAGGACGGTCCGGGTCGACCAGACATCCCTCGGGATCGCCTTGGTGAGCATCGGGCAGATGATCAGCTCGGGGTCGGTCCGGGCCACGGCGGCCCGGACCGGCTCGTCGCCGAGCGCGAGCTGTACGGCCACCTCGTGACCGCGCTCGCGGAGTTCGGCGTGGACGCGCTGGGTCAGGCTGTTGAACGCGGTGGCGATCAGAAGAACGCGCAAAGGGGGCCTCCGGGCAGTGACTGACGTCGTGCGCGGAGGCGATGAAACCAGGGCATGGACACGTAACGATTACGGACGGCGCTTCTCCCGCCGACCCTCACCCACCTCGCACACCTGTGCCGACAGCACCCCGTACATTTCGCCCGATCTCCTCACGACCTCCCGATTCCACACCGGGTCGGCCGCTCACCGGGGGAAGGCGCGCCGGGCCCGCCAGGTGGTGTGCTCGCGCGAGACGGCGTCCTCCGCCTCGGCGGCCAGCCGGGCCCAGCGGGCCTCGGCGTCCGGGGCCTTCAGATCGAGGTCGGAGAGCTGGTTCCCGACGTTCTCCAGCTCGCGCGCGGCCAGCTGGTACGCGGCAGCCAGCGGGCGCAGCTGCTTCAGCTGGGTCCAGGCGATCACCGCGGCGGCCGCCGCCGAGCTGGCCCCGAAGACGTGCACCGGCAGCGCGCCGACCGCCTGCGCGATCGCCGCCGCCGCCCCGATGATGATGAGGGCGGCGATCCCCAGCCCCCAGGAGACCGCCTGCGTCTCGCACGCCTCGGCCCGCGAGCGGTACCAGGTGCGCTGCCCCTCGACCCGGGTGCGCAGGTAGAACGTCCGCCGCGCGACCAGGCTCTCGGCGCGCACCCGGCGCATCTCCGGGGTGATCTCCACGGTGGTGTCCGGCGGCACGATCTCCGGGTCCTCGAAGGCGTGCAGCACGTCCTCCATCTGGAGCAGGTAGCCGCGGTCCACCTCCGCCGACTCCGCCTCGCCGTCGAACGGCCGGGCCCGCATCGAGTACTTCCAGGCGAGCGTCTTGACCGACTCGGCCGCCGCCCGGGCCTCGTACCACCGCCCCTGCGGGTTGCTGCGGCGCAGCCGTGACCAGAAGTAGCCGGCCACCAGGAACGCCACCACCGAGAAGAGCGGCGTGATGTCGCTGTCCCCCCGGTGCTCGGGCCCCGGCAGCGAGCCGACCACCGCGGCGATCACGAGCATCCCGATCAGCCCCCGGTACCAGCGCAGTGTCTCGCGCTGACCGTCCAGCGAGGCCTGGTCCGCCGTCCGGAACAGCTCCGGCAGCAGCCTCGCCTCGTCTCCCCCGGGCGGATCCTGTTGCACCATCGGTAGAGCCCCCTCCCCGTCTCCCGTCCAGGCAGTATGCCCACCGCCAACTGCCCTACACAGTGCCATTTTTGGCAAGTCCGTCAGGTCGGTCATTGATCGCACGTCAGGTAACCGATATAACGGGTTACATGCCTCTGCACTGGAAGCTCGTCATCGACTGCGCCGACCCCCACCGCCAGGCCGCCTTCTGGGCCGCCGCCCTCGACTACACCGTCGAGGACCACAGCGCCCTGATCGCCCGCCTGCTCGCGGCCGGCGTCGTGACCCCCGACCTCGTCACGGAGACCGACGGCCGCGCCGCCTGGCGCACCCTGGCCGGCGTCCGCCACCCCGACGAGCCCTTCGACCCGGTCAGCGGCACCGGCCTCGGCCGCCGGCTGCTCTTCCAGCAGGTCCCCGAGGCGAAGACCGCCAAGAACCGCCTCCACCTCGACCTCCACCCCGGCCCCGACGCCCGCGACGCCACCGTGGAACGGCTGGAGGCCCTCGGCGCCACCGTCCTGCGCGCGGTCGACGAGCCCGGCGGCTCCTGGACGGTCATGCAGGACCCGGAGGGCAACGAGTTCTGCGTCCACTAAGGAGTGCCCCGGCCCCCGCAAACGCACCGGGCCCCTCCCCGCACGAAGCGGGGAGGGGCCCGGTGGGCACCACGGCTCAGAGCAGGCCGAGGGCCGGCATCAGGTAGTAGAAGGCGAAGACGGCCGAGACCGCGTACATCGCGATCGGCACCTCGCGGCCGCGCCCGGCGGCGAGCCGCAGGACGCAGAAGGCGATGAAGCCGAAGCCGATGCCGTTGGTGATGCTGTACGTGAACGGCATCATCACGATGGTCAGGAAGGCCGGGATCGCGATCGTGTAGTCGGCCCAGTCGATCTCCTTGATCGAGTTGGCCAGGATCAGGAAGCCGACGGTGACCAGGGCCGGGGTGGCGGCCTGGGCGGGGACCATGGTGGCGAGCGGGGTGAGGAAGAGCGCGACCATGAAGAAGGCGCCGGTCACGATCGAGGCGAAGCCGGTACGGGCGCCCTCGCCGACGCCGGCCGTGGACTCCACGAAGCAGGTGTTGGCGGAGGAGGAGGTCGCGCCGCCGGCGGCGGTGGCGATGCCGTCCACCATCAGGATCCGGTTGATGCCGGGCAGGTCGCCCTTGGCGTCCAGCAGGTGCGCCTCGTCGGCGACGCCGAGGATGGTGCCCATCGCGTCGAAGAAGCAGGACATCAGGACGGTGAAGACGAAGAGGACGCCGGTGAGGACACCGACCTTCTCGAAGCCGCCGAACAGGCTGACCTTGCCGACCAGGCCGAAGTCGGGCGCCGCCACCGGGTTGCCGGGCCAGCTGGGGACGGTGAGGCCCCAGCTCGTGGCCGGGATGTCGGCGACCTTGTCGATCACCACGGCGAGGCCGGTCATCACGACGATGGAGACCAGGATCGCGCCGGGCACCTTGCGGACCACCAGCACCAGGGTGAGCAGCAGGCCGAGCACGAAGACCAGCACCGGCCAGCCGAGCAGGTGGCCGTTGCCGCCGAGCTGGAGCGGGACGGTGGTGTGGGCGGCGTCCGGGATGCGGCTGACGAAGCCGGAGTCGACCAGGCCGACCAGGCTGATGAAGAGGCCGATGCCGATCGCGATCGCCTTGCGCAGGCCGAGCGGGACGGCGTTCATGACGCGCTCGCGCAGACCGGTGGCGACCAGGATCATGATCGCGAAACCGGCCAGCACCACCATGCCCATGGCGTCCGGCCAGGTCATCTTGGGCGCGAGCTGCAGCGCGACGATGGTGTTGACGCCCAGGCCGGCGGCGAGGCCGATCGGGACGTTGCCGATCACGCCCATCAGCAGGGTGGTGAGACCCGCGGTGAGCGCGGTCGCGGTGACCAGCTGGGCGCTGTCCAGGTGGGCGCCGGTCATGTCCGTGGCACTGGCCAGGATGATCGGGTTGAGCACCAGGATGTACGCCATGGTGAAGAAGGTGGCGATGCCACCGCGGATCTCGCGCGGCAGGGTGGAGCCGCGCTCGGAGATCCGGAAGTAGCGGTCCAGCGCGCCGGCGGGGGGCTTCGGCGCGTTGGAGGCGGGCTCGGGCGACTCGGTGGTCGGCTGGGCCACAGGCATGCGTGCGTCCTCTGGTGGGGGCTGAGGAGGGGGACACCCGGAGCGACGGTGGTGGCCGGGCGGGCCCGGTGGGACGGGCACGAACACAGGCGTCCTGGGCATGGCGCGGCCAACCGGAATCACAAGTATGAGTTCCCCAATCGCACACGCGCTATCTTCGCGCGTAGAACGATCACACCCGAGGAACTGCGGGGTGGCCGCCGGCCCGGGCGCGCCCCGACCGCCGCGGCGATGCCGGGACCACCCGCCAAAGGTGTCCGGGACGGGCCCGCGTGATGGCGGACAACCGCACCCCGCCCCGTACGCTAGGCCTCATGCCGAAGAGCCCGCTGCACCCCTCGCCCCCGCCCTTGGAGGCCAACGACGTCGCCATCGTCGGCGGTGGCACGGTGCTGTGGTTCGTCGCCTTCCTGGTCCTGCTCCCCTTCCAGGGCACCCTCTCCGACCACGGCCACGGCAGCTGGCCGTGGATCTGCCTGTCCGGAGCCGGCCTCGGCCTGATCGGCCTCTGGTACTGCCGCGCCCGCCGGGACGCCATCGCCCGCGACCGGGCCGCCGCGGCCGCGTCGCAGGCCGCCGCCGGTGAGGGCGGCGACCCGGCCACCCAGTCGGACTGAATAGTCCTTTAGTAGCACGCATCGGACATAAGGCGCCCGTAGAGTCGGTGCCATGACGCACCCTGCGCAGCCTGCCGAAGAGACGCCCGGGGACCGGCACGACGGCGCCCACCCGCTCGGCCTGCTGCCCGGCCGGCGCGGCGGGCTGAGCACCGCGGAGGTCGCCGAACGGGTCGCCCGCGGCGACGTCAACGACGTGCCGGTGCGGTCCAGCCGCTCCACCCGGGAGATCGTCCGGGCCAATGTCTTCACCCGGTTCAACGCGATCATCGGCGTGATGTTCGGCATCATCCTGGTCGTCGGACCGATCCAGGACGGACTGTTCGGCCTGGTCATCGTGGCCAACACGGCGATCGGCATCATCCAGGAGATGCGCGCCAAGAAGACCCTGGACAGCCTCGCGCTGATCGGCGAGGCCAGACCGCAGGTCCGCCGGGACGGCGCCGTCCAGCAGATCGCCACCGGCGAGATCGTGCTGGACGACACCGTGCTGCTCGGCACCGGCGACAAGGTGATCGTCGACGGCGAGGTCACCGAGGCGGACGGTCTGGAGATCGACGAATCGCTGCTCACCGGTGAGCCCGACTCGGTCCTGAAGCAGCCTGGCGACCAGGTGATGTCCGGCAGCTTCGTGGTGGCCGGCGCGGGCGCGTTCACCGCCACCAAGGTCGGCCGGGAGGCCTACGCGGCACAGCTGGCCGAGGAGGCCAGCCGGTTCTCCCTGGTCAAGTCGGAGCTGCGCAGCGGCATCGACAGCATCCTGCGGTTCATCACCTGGCTGCTGATCCCCACCGCGATCGGTCTGATCATCAGCCAGCTCGCGGTGGAGGGAAGGGACTGGAGGGAGGCCGTCCGGCGGATGATCGCCGGCATCGTGCCGATGGTCCCCGAGGGCCTGGTGCTGCTGACCTCGGTCGCCTTCGCGATCGGGGTGGTCCGGCTGGGCCGCAAGCAGTGCCTGGTGCAGGAGCTGCCCGCGATCGAGGGCCTGGCCCGGGTGGACACCGTCTGCCTGGACAAGACCGGCACCCTCACCGAGGGCGGCATGGACGTCGTCGAGCTGCGCACCCTGCCGCCGGGGCCGGAGGCCGACGGCCGGCCGAGGGCGGACGCGCCGCCGGGCCGGCCGGTCCTCTCCGACCCGGAGGTCGTCAAGCAGGCGCTCGGGGTGATGGCCGGCGCCGACACCCGCCCCAATCCCTCCATGCAGGCCGTCATCGACGCGTACGGCAGGGGCGACACGGAGCACGGCAACGGCGACGGCTGGCGGGTGATCGAGGCGATGCCCTTCTCCTCCGCCCGCAAGTGGAGCGGGGTGCAGCTGCTGGAACCGCAGGGCGGCGAGGCCAGCTGGCTGCTGGGCGCCCCGGACGTGCTGCTGCCCACCGGCCACCCGGCCCTCACCGAGGTCGACGAACTGGGCACCAAGGGGCTGCGGGTGCTGCTGCTCGGCCGCACGCCCGTCCCGCTGGACTCCCCGGACCCGGCCGCCGACCTCCAGCCGCTCGCCCTGGTGGTGCTCCAGCAGCGGCTGCGCGAGGACGCCGCCGACACCCTGCGCTACTTCGAGGGGCAGCGCGTCCGGGCCAAGGTGATCTCCGGCGACGCCGCCGTCTCGGTCGGCGCGGTCGCCTCGCACCTGGGCCTGCCCGGCGCCGACCACCCGCTGGACGCCCGCACCCTGCCGACCGATCCGCAGGAGCTCGCCGACACCGCCGACCGGACCAGCGTCTTCGGCCGGGTGACCCCGCAGCAGAAGCGCGACCTGGTCGGCGCGCTGCAGTCGCGCGGGCACACCGTGGCGATGACCGGCGACGGCGTCAACGACGTGCTGGCGCTCAAGGACGCCGACATCGGCGTGGCGATGGGCACCGGCAGCGACGCCACCCGGGCGGTCGCGCAGATCGTGCTGCTGAACGACTCCTTCGCCACCCTGCCGTCGGTGGTCGCCGAGGGCCGCCGGGTGATCGGCAACATCGAGCGGGTGGCCGGGCTCTTCCTGGTGAAGACGGTCTACTCGGTCCTGCTCGCCCTCCTGGTGATCTTCACCCACTCGCCGTACCCGTTCCTGCCCCGGCACTCGACGGTGCTCTCCACCCTCACCATCGGGATCCCGGCCTTCTTCCTGGCGCTGGCGCCCAACAACGAACGGGCCAGGACCGGCTTCGTCCGCCGGGTGCTGCGGATGGCCGTGCCGGGCGGGATCATCGCCGGCACGGCCACCTTCACCGCGTACGCGCTGGCCCGGGCCGACCACGCCACGGACCTGAAGTCCGACACCAGCGTGGCGACGCTGACGCTGTTCCTGGTGGCGTTGTGGGTGCTGGCGATCGTGGCCCGGCCGTACAACTGGTGGCGGCTGCTGCTGATCGCGACGATGGGCGGGGCGTTCACGCTGGTGCTGACGGTGCCGTGGCTGTCCGACTTCTTCCAGCTCTCGCTCTCCGGCACCCGGGACCCGTGGATCGGTGTCGGCATCGCCCTGGTGGCCGGACTCCTGCTGGAGGTCTCCTGGCGGATCATGCGGCGGAAGGCGGATGATTGACCCCGAAGGGGGTCCTGAATGGCGCGCAGGGGTGGGGACTTGGAGGCGTTCACCGCCTTCCTGGGGGGAATGCTGGCGGCCGGGGCGGCCGGGCTCGCCCTGGTCGGCGCCGATGCGCTGATCGAACCGGGGCCGTGGCTGCGCAAGGCCGCGCCGGTGGTGGTCGCGGTGCTCTGGCTGACCGTCACGGTCGGCCTCTACCGGTGGCTGGGCGCGGCCGCCCGGGCCGGCTGGACCGGGGCACGGGCGCCCGGGCCCGGTGCCCGCCCCGCCGGCCGGGACGGGCACCGGGCGGGCCACCCGCGCCCGGCCGGAGCCGACCGGGCGCCGGCCCGCCGCCCCGGCCGCGGGCCCGCCAGCCCGGTCAGCCCTCGAAGTCCCGGGCGGCCGAGA
This sequence comes from Kitasatospora sp. NPDC028961, assembly GCF_055564815.1. Taxonomy (NCBI): domain Bacteria; kingdom Bacillati; phylum Actinomycetota; class Actinomycetes; order Kitasatosporales; family Streptomycetaceae; genus Kitasatospora; species Kitasatospora sp. NPDC028961. The sequence goes on from NZ_JBVHVO010000002.1 coordinate 247,013, forward strand.
GCTCGTAGGCGCGGTCCGGCTCGGTGAGCGCGGCCAGCACCTCGAACCGGCGGTGCCACTGCCCGACCGACCAGGCGAGACCGGCCGCCAGACCCTCCGGGGTCGCGGCGTGCAGCAGTCCCGGCACCGGCGGCAGCTCGAACTCGTCGTCCTCGTCCGCGGCTTCGGCGGCGTCCGGGTCGTAGGGCGCCTCCGGGGCGTCCGCCGCGGTGTCCCACCGCCAGTCCACGGCGGCCTCCTCGCCGTCCGGGCCGACCACCAGCAGCTCCTCGTGCTCCTCGTAGGCCACCGGGCAGCCGGGCAGCAGCTCGCGGACCACGGCGGGCACCCGGTGCAGCTGCCCCTCGGAGAGCACCCGGCCGCCGGCCACCTCGCTGGCCAGCGAGACGTGCAGGCGCTCGGCGAGGTCGGCGGCCAGCGCCGGGGCGACCGGCAGCAGCGGGTACGGGTGGAGCAGCTGGACGAGGTCCGGGGCGTCGGCGACGACCGCCTCGGTGGCGTCCACCAGCACCGTGTGCGCGGGCCGGCGGCCGGTCTCCCGGTCCAGCGGCGGCAGCGCCCGCACGACGTCCAGCGGCTCGATCCGATCCACCGCCACCCGTGCCAACGCGCTGTGGATGCCGTGCAGTTGACGGTGACCGACGACGGAGGCCGGGTCGGTGAGCCGGTCCAGCAGCTCGTCCGGCCCGTGCGGTTCGGCCAGCAACGCGGTCAGCGTGGTGCGCACCCCGAGCGCGTGCAGGAACTGCTCGTCCAGCGTCGTCCGGGCCTCCTCGAAGAGGCCGCGCAGCAGCGGGTCGGCACCTGCCGCCCGCAGCCCGGCCGGCTCGCGGCCGTCCAGCACCGGGTGGTCGCGCAGCCACCACGCGGTGTACGGCGGCAGGTCCGCGTACGAGCCGTCGGGCAGCAGGGTGCGGACGGGGTTGACCACGGCCTCCCGGTACGGCGGGCGGGCGAGGGCGGCGAGCGCCTGCGGCCACGCGTCGTCGTCCACCAGGTCGAGGTCGCGGACGACCAGCAGTTCGGCCGCGACCGGCGGGACACCGACCGGGTCGGCGTCGTCGGCGTGCAGTGCCTCCAGGGCGTCCTCGGCCCACTCGGCGAGGCCGTCGGGCGCCTCGTCCAGCAGCCCGGTGGGGTGGCCGCCGGCCGCGCGGTCGGCGGGGGCGGTCGGGTCGAGCCGCTCCAGGTCGTCCGGGTCGAGTACCACGTCCTCGGCGCGGACCAGCACGAAGTCGGCCAACACCCCGACGGCGGCCAGGACTTCGGGGCCCCAGCGGTCCAGCAGCTCGTCGTCGATCCAGCCGGCGTCCTCCTCCCGGGCCAGTGCGGCGAACGGGCTGTCCGGCAGGATCAGCTCACCCGCGCGGGCCGGCTCGCCCTCGTCGTCCAGCAGCGCCAGCCGGGCCAGCCACGGGTGCTCGCCGACCGCCGGAGCGGCCGCCTTGACCAGGGCGAGCACGGACTCGGCGACGTCGGTGGCGGCGTCCAGGTCGTCCTCGGCCAGCTCGTAGGAGCGGGCCACGGCGGCCCGCACCTCGGGAGTGTCCAGCACCCCGGCCGGGGTGGCGGTGCCGGCGCCGAGCTTGGCCAGCAGCGGGTGCGCCGCCTCCGGGTGGGCCAGCCGCAGGTCGAGCAGGGCCAGCGCGCCGGCCAGCGCCTCGGGGTAGCCGGGGAAGGCCGCCCAGTCGGCGTCCTCCGAGGGCAGCAGGACCCGGCGCGGACCGGTGACCGTCCGGCCGTCGGCGAGCGGCACCGGCAGCGCGCCGAGCGCCTCCGGGTCGGCCGCGCCGAGCGCCGCGTAGAGGTTGCGCCACCAGGCGGGCTCGCGGTCCAGGCCGCCGAGCTGGTCGACCACGTCGGCCAGCGGCACCCGGCGCACGTTCAGCACCCGCAGCTCGGTGCGGCGCTCCAGGCCGGCCGGCAGCAGGCCGGGGAAGATCGGGGCCAGCGCCTCGACGACCGAGTGGTCCGCGCCCTCCAGCACCGTGGCGTCCCGGGGCCGCAGCGCGGGCGTGCCCTCCTCGACCGGTGCGGTGTGCGGCAGGAACGGCGTGCCGGGCAGCCGGGCGAGGATGCCGGCCCGCAGCGCGTTGTCCAGCGCGCCCTGGCCGAGCGGGCCGGGTACGAGCCCGAGCGAGCCGAGGTCGCCGCCGCGGGCGCGCAGCAGGTCGGCGTAGCTGTCGGCGGCGCGCTCGGTGACGAAGTCGGCGAGCGGGCCGGGGGCGACGTGCCGGCGGGTGGAGTCCAGCGGGTAGGAGGCGATCAGCAGCGCGGGCAGGCCGAGCGGTTCGTCGCTGGGGGTGGGCGCGTGCAGCACCGGGGCGATCCCGGTCGGCTGCGGGCTGCCGTCGGCGGCGACCGGGACGGCCCAGGTCACCGTCCAGTACGGACGGGCGCGCTCCTCGGTGGGGCGGTCGGCGAGCAGCGCGGCGTCCAGGGTGCCGGAGGCGCCGGCGGTCTGCCAGACGGTCTGCCGCAGCCGGCCGCCGGCGTCGTCGGTGATGGTCACCTCGGCCACGCGGTCGGGGCGCGCCTCGGCGGCGCCGCGGGTGAGGGTGCGGGTGCCCTCCTCGGTCTCCACCACGATCTCGGCGAGCCCGGGCAGGGTGAGCAGCAGGGCGTCGTCGATCCCGGCCAGCAGCCGGCGGGTGAGGTCCTCGGCGGCGGCGTCGCGCAGCGGCAGCACGACCACCGTATCGTACCCGGCCGGGGCCGGGCCCTCGGCCGAGAACGGCAGCCGCAGCAGCGGCACGTGGCCGTCGCGGCGGCGCAGCTCCTCGCCGAGCGCCGGCTGCGCCTCGGCCAGCGCGCGGGCCTCGCCGAGCGACCAGCGCACGCCGCCGGCGGCACCCAGCACGGCGGGCTCGTCGGTGACGGCGAGGACGGCGGCGAAGCCGACGCCGAACCGGCCGACGGTGGGCTGCTCGTCGGCGCGCTTGGAGGAGGCGCGCAGGGTGGAGAGCGACTCGACGGCGGCCGCGTCCAGTGGCGCACCGGTGTTGGCGGCGGCCAGCACGCCGTCCGCCAGGGTCAGCCGCAGCCGGCCCGGGGCACCGCCCGCGCGGGCCGCCGCGTCGGCCGCGTTCTGCGCCAACTCGACGACCAGCCGGTCACGGTAGCCGCCGAGGGCGAGCTCCTCCTCGGCGTTGGCGTCCTCCCGGAACCGGGCCGGGGAGGCGGCCCAGGCGTCCAGCACCCGGCGGCGCAGGACGGCGCTGCCGAAGGGGTCCGCGTGGTGCTCGTCCGTGCCGCTGCCGATGATCCGAGGTTCCACTGGAACTGCCACCCTCCGCCGCCCTGTACTTCGTACGGGGGGCATTCTCCCCCGCCCGGGCACCCCCTGCGGACCGGGCCCGGGCCGCGGCGCCGTTCCGCCCGGTGGGGGCGGTTCCGGGCCGCTGCCGGGCCCGGCCCGGGAACAGCCGGGCTCGGGAACGCGGCCCGGCTCAGGAGCCACCGGACTCAGGAGTGGCCGGACTCAGGAGCCACCGTGCTCAGGAGTGGCCGAGCTCCTCGGCCGGGGCGTCGGGCTCCACCGAACCGGAGGTGCGGTCGGGGTGCAGCTGGAGCGGCTCGACCACCAGCTCGTCCAGGATCAGCTCGGACGGCGCCGGCGGGGCCGGGATGACGGCCGCCTCGGAGTGTCCGCCGCAGCCGTACGCGAAGGAGACGATCTGACCGTCGGCCGGGCCGAACTCGTTGCCGCAGACGCCGAAGGCCTGACCGAGCGAGCCGCCGATCGGGACGAGGAAGCCGCAGCTCGCGCAGGAGGCCGGCGCGGCCTGTGCCATCGGGGTCTGCGGGCCGTGCGCCTTCTCCCAGCGGTCGGCGGCCAGGTGCAGCCCGAGCCGGGAGAGCACCCGGCTGCGGCCCAGGCCGAGCTCCTCGGCGAGGGCGCCGATCTGGGCGCGGGCCGGGGCCGGCTGGACCGACGGGTCGGAGACGACCACGTCCTCCTCGGCCAGCGCCACCACGGAGTTCGGGGCCGGCTCGTCCTCGCCGGTCCAGCCCGGCTCCAGGCGCAGGTCGTCGGCGTCGGTGGGCAGCAGGTCCCCGGGGCCCATGTCGCCGGGGCGCAGCCGCTCGCTCCACGGCACCCACTGCGGGGCCAGCACGGCGTCGTCGCCCGGCAGCAGCACGACCTCGTCCAGGGTCACGTTCTTGGCGCGGGGGGCGCGGGCCACGGTGACCGCCCAGTGCCAGCCACGGTATGCCGCGTCCAGGCACTCGAAGGTGTGGGTGACGACGCGGTCGGCATCCGCCTGGACGCCGAGGTGCGCCCCTACGGTCTCTGCTCCGACGGCCTCGTCCGCTGCCTGCCGGGCGAGTTCGACGGCCTCGGCACAGAGCCGATCGGGGGTACGGCTTCGCATCGCAGCACTCACGGCGTCGATTCTCTCCCAGTTCTTCTGTTGCCCACGGCGTGTTGCCTGTTCCGTCGCGGCTCGGTTTCCCTCGACCATTCTGCGCGACCACGGGCCGCCACGGATACCGGCCGCGCCGCCCGTCCGGTCCTCCGGAGTCCGGCGCGCGTTCGGGCGGACCCTGGGCAGGCTACCCGCCGGTCGGCCACCCGGCACAGTCCGGGGCGCCCGCCGGCTCCGGAAGGGCCGCGCCGAGCGGAGCGGAATCCCGCGTCGCAGTACCGATTCTGGGGCAGGATGGGCTTGTGGCGGACGAAAAACCGTCGCAGCACGCACTGCGCGCCTCGCAGGCCGGCAGCCCCGACGAGGCGAACGCCGTGCCGCGACAGCAGGCTCCGGCCCCCGGTGCGGGCGAACCGCACCAGGTGGGCGCCTCGACGGTGCCCGGACGGGACGGCGACGGGCCGCCGGTGGATCTCGTGAAGCGCCCGGACCGGCCGGCCGACGAAGCGTCCGACGCCGCCGGAGAACTCGACGGCGCGCCCGAGGCCCGCCGAAACTTCCTGGTCCGCACCGCCTCCGCCGCCGGCGCCCGAACCGGAAAGGTCGTACACGGCACCGGCCGGCGGATCCGCCGGGCGACCTCCGCCGAGGGCGCCGGGGAGTCCGGCCTGGCCAAGCTGATCGAGCTGCACGCGCTGAACTCCTTCGGCGACATGCTGATCACCGTGGCGCTGGCCTCCACCATCTTCTTCTCCGTCCCCACCGGCGAGGCGCGCGGCCGGGTCGCCCTCTACCTGCTGATCACCATGGCGCCGTTCGCGCTGCTGGCGCCGGTGATCGGCCCGCTGCTGGACCGCCTGCCGCACGGCCGGCGGGCCGCGATGGCGATGTCGATGCTGGCCCGCGCGGTGCTGGCGTGGACGATGGCCGGCACGGTGTCCGGCGGCGGGCTGGCGCTCTACCCGGAGGCGCTGGGCGTCCTGGTGGCGTCCAAGGCGTACGGGGTGGTGCGCAGCGTGGTGGTGCCACGACTGCTGCCGAGCCGGCTGTCACTCGTGAAGGCGAACTCCCGGGTCACCCTGGCCGGGCTGCTGGCCACCATGGTGGCGGCCGGGGTCGGCGGGGTGCTGCACCTGATCGGGCCGGGCTGGCCGCTGCGCGGCGCCTTCCTGGTCTTCGTGGTCGGCACCCTGATGGCCTTCCACCTGCCGCACGAGGTGGACTCCGCCAAGGGCGAGCAGCGGGCCGTCCTGCACGCCGAGGCGCACGGCGAGCCCGCCGCCGTGCCGGGCGCCGAGGAGGCGAGGAGCGCCGGCACCCCGAAGGCGTCCCTGCGCACCGTCGGCCCGTCGGTGATCCTGGCCCTGCGGGCGATGTCGGCCCTGCGCTGGCTGGTCGGCTTCCTGGTGATGTTCCTGGCGTTCCTGCTGCGCGAGGATCCGGTCGGCGGGCTGCAGCCGACCCTGGCGCTCGGCCTGGTGGCGCTGGCCGCCGGCACCGGCAACGCGCTCGGCTCGGTGCTCGGCTCCTGGCTGCGGACCCGCGGCTCGGAGGCGACGGTCACCGCGATGCTGCTGCTGGCCACCTGCGCGACGGCCGCCGCCGCGCTCTGGTACGGCGTGGTGACGGTGGTGGTGGTCGCCGCCGCGTCCGGGGTGGCGGCCTCGCTGGGCAAGCTGGCGCTGGACGCGCTGATCCAGCGGGACGTCCCGGAGTCGGTGCGGACGTCGGCCTTCGCCCGCTCGGAGACGCTGCTGCAGCTGTCCTGGGTGGCCGGCGGCGCGGTCGGCATCCTGCTGCCGCTGGACGGCGCGCTGGGGCTCTCGGTGGCGGCCGGCGTGGTCGGCGTGGTGCTGCTCTGGACGGTTCGCGCGCTGTTCAAGGTGGGCGCCCGGCGCCGCGCGACCGCCCCGCGGGTGGCCTAGCCCCGCGCCGCCCCCCGCGCCGCCCCCCGCGCCGCCCCCGGGCCGCAACACGCGGTTGCCGACCCCCGCGTAGCGTGATCGGCAAAGCCCGGTAGCCTCTGACGCATGAGCCTCAGCACCCGTGTCATCGCCGCCGTCGGCGCCGTCGTCGTGATCGGCGCCGGCACGGTCGGCGGGTCCATCGCCTACGCGACGGGCCAGGAAGAACCCTCCAGCCACCGTGTCACCCTCACGGTCGGCCGGTCCTCCATGGAGGTCGGGCCGTTCTGCTTCAACGACGGCAAGCCGCTGACCGACGAGCAGCAGGAGGAGTGCCAGAACCGGGCGAGCAAGGCGCTGGACGAGGGCAAGCTGCCCTCCTCCGACGTGGTCGCCAGCGACCAGCTCGGCCTCGGCGTGACCCCGGACGTGGCCGACCGCGGCTGGTGGGCCAACACCAACGGCGGCCAGCAGGCCCAGGGCGGCCGCTTCATCCTCGCCTCGGCCGCCAAGGGCTCGACCTACTCCGGCTCGGTGTCGGCCTCCAAGGCCCTCAACGCCTCCGGCAAGACCCTGGTCACCGTGGTCGAGTCGGACCCGAAGCAGCCGGACGCGATCTACGGCGTCTGGTACTTCCAGCTGAACACCCAGGACGCCTGACCGGCCGTCCGATGACCGTGCGACTCCACGACGACGAGCAGTCGGCCCCCCGGCGGGGCCGACTGCTCGTCGTCGTCGCGGTGCCGGCCGAGGCCGCCGCCGTGCTGCGGGGCCTGGGCCGCCGCGAGGACGGCGCGGAGCCCGCCCCGGTGCCGGTGCCCGGCGGCGGGCTGCACCGCGCCGAGCACCCCTCGGGGGTCACGGTGGACGTGCTGGCGGGCGGGGTCGGCCCGGCCGCCGCCGCCTCGGCCGCGTCCGCCGCGCTCGCCGTCGGCCAGTACGACCTGGTGCTCTCGGCCGGCATCGGCGGCGGGTTCGCCCCGGCCGCGCCGGTCGGCGCGACCGTGCTCGCCGAGGCGATCGTCGCCGCCGACCTGGGCGCGGAGACCCCGGAGGGCTTCGCCGACGTCACCGAACTGGGCTTCGGGACGGTCCGGCACACCCCCGCCCGGGCCGCCGTGGCCCGCGCCGCCGAGGCGCTGGGCACCGCGGCCGGCGACTCCCCGGTGGTCACCGGCACCGTGCTCACCGTCTCGACGGTGACCGGCAGCGCCGCCCGCGCCGCCGCCCTGACCGCCCGCCACCCCGACGCGGTGGCCGAGGCGATGGAGGGCTTCGGGGTGGCCGAGGCCGCCGCCCGGCACGGGGTGCCGGTCTTCGAGCTGCGCACCGTCTCCAACCCGGTGGGCCCCCGCGACCGGGCCGCCTGGCGGATCGGCGAGGCCCTCGCCGCGCTGGAGCGGGCCTTCACCGCGCTCCCCTACCCGGAGCTCCTGACCACCTCCGAGGAGGCCCGCCGTGGCTGAACGGCTGACCATCGCCCACTCGCCCTGCCCGAACGACACCTTCGTGTTCCACGCCTGGACGCACGGCCTGGTGCCCGGCGCGGACGCCCCCGAGGTCACCTTCGCGGACATCGACGTCACCAACGGCCTGGCCGAGCGCGGCGAACTGGACCTCCTCAAGGTCAGCTACGCCGCGCTGCCCTGGGTGCTGGACGAGTACGCGCTGCTGCCCTGCGGCGGCGCGCTCGGCCGCGGCTGCGGCCCGCTGGTGCTCACCCGCCCGGAGACCGGCGACGACCTGAGCGGCCGGACGGTCGCCGTCCCCTCCGAGCGGTCCACCGCCTACCTGCTGTTCCGGCTCTGGGCGGCCAAGGCGGTGCCCGGCGGCCTGGGGAAGATCGTCGTCCTGCCGTTCCACGAGATCATGCCCGCCGTCCGGGACGGCCGGGTGGACGCCGGCCTGGTGATCCACGAGGCCCGCTTCACCTACCGGCAGTACGGCCTGCGCAGCCTGGCCGACATGGGCGAGGCCTGGGAGCGCGAGACCGGCCTGCCGATCCCGCTCGGCGCGATCATCGCCAGGCGCTCGCTCGGCGCCGAACGGCTGCGCGCGGTCACCGAGGCGATCCGCGCCTCCGTCCGGCAGGCCTGGGCCGACCCGTCGGCCAGCCGGGAGTACGTGCTCGCGCACGCCCAGGAGATGGACCCGGCCGTCGCCGACCAGCACATCGGCCTGTACGTCAACGAGTTCACCGCCGACCTCGGCGAGGACGGCTACGCCGCGGTGCGGGCGCTGCTCACCCGGGCCGCCGCCGAGGGGCTGGTACCCCCGCTCGACCCGGGTGCGCTGGACGCCTGAGGACGGCCGGACCGGCCTACACGTCGAACTGGTCGGCCACCGCGCGCAGCACCCCGGCCAGCTTCTGGCCGGTCGGCTTGGCCGGGTAACGGCCGTGCTGGAGCCCGGGCAGCACCGCGTCCATCATGGTGATCAGGTCCTGCACCAGCGCCGCCATGTCGTCCGCGCTCTTGCGGGTGGCGGCGGCGACCGACGGCAGCGCGTCCAGCAGCTGCACGGCCATCGCCTGGTCGCCGCGATGGCCGGCGACCACGCCGAACTCCACCCGCTGGCCGGGCTTCAGCACGGTGACACCGGCGGGCAGCGCCTTGGTGTGGACGAAGACGTCGCCGCCGTCGTCGCGCGAAAGGAAGCCGAAGCCCTTCGTCTCGTTGAACCACTTCACCTGGCCGGTGGGCATCTCGAACAGTCCTCGATGTGGGTGTGAGGGATCCCGGCCCTGGCCGGGGATCACTGGGTGGTGGAGGGCGGGCCGACCTCGGCTCCGCGCCCGTGGGGCGCTCATGGTCAGCACGCTGTGGAGAGCAGACTAACGGTCAGTCACTGCCTCATCCGCGATCCGCGGCGGATCCGTACCGGGCTCTGGTGGCCACCGGCGACCAGGTACTGGCACGGCCGGGACGCGGCTTCGCGCTTTCCACTGGCTCACACCCCCGGTCTGAGGAGACGGGGCGCACCTGTCGCACCCCTCGGCACAGCGTGCATACCCCCGCCCAGCAGGGATCAAAACTCCCAGCTTCCGGGAAACTGCGCAACGTGACCGGACGGGTCGCCCCCGAAACGGTCCGCCGCCGGCGCGGGCGGCGTCCTCTGCCAGACTGGGACGGCCGACCGACCGCAGAGGAGCACCCCAGTGAGCAGCCAGAGCGCCGACCGCGGCGACGCCTACGTCAAGGCCGGAGCGATCGTCTTCGGGTTCGGCGCGCTCGCCACCCTGGTCACCTTCGTCCCGCTGTTCCTGCACCTGACGCCGCTGCCGACGGCCGCGTACTGGTTGAGCATGCTGATGCCGCTGGGCTTCCTGCTCGCCCTGACCGGCCTGCTGCTCTCCGCCCGCGCCCAGCGCCGCCGGGTGCACGCCGGGGCCTGACCGGCCCGTGCCCTAGCCGACCGGCCGCGCGGCCAGGTGGCCGGCCAGCCACTCGGGGAAGCCGGTGAGGTCGGCCAGCACCACGTCCGCGCCCGCCGCCAGCAGGTCCTCGGCGCCGTACGGCCCGGTCGCCACGCCGACCGCCACGGCGTCCGCGTGCTTGGCCCCCCGGATGTCGCCGAGGTGGTCGCCGACGTACACCGAGGCGCCGTGCTCGCGCAGCGCGACGCCCTTGGTCTCCGCCCAGAGGTCCCCCACCAGCGCGTCCGCGTGCAGCCCGGCGTGCTCCAGGTGCAGCCGGGCGTTCGGCTCGTACTTGCCGGTGATCACCACGACCCGGCCGCCGTGCGCGCGCACCGCGTCGATCGCGGCGTGCGCGCCGGGCAGGGCGACGGTCGGGGCGAAGGCGAGGTCCCGGTACAGCACGCGGTAGCGGTCGGCGACCGCCTGCACCCGCTCGGCCGGGAACCAGTTGCGCAGTTCGTCCAGCAGCGGCGGGCCGAGCCGGGTGACCACGAGGTCGGCGTCGATGTGCGCGCCGGTCTCCGCCGCGAGCGCCAGATAGGTGGCCCGGATACCGGGCCGGGTGTCCAGCAGGGTCATGTCGAGGTCGAAGCCGACGGTGAGCGGGACGTCCGGGGTCGCAGGCATGCCGCCAGGCTATCCAACCCCGCCGCCGGAACGGCCGGCTCCGTCCCGGTCCGGCTCCCGGCCGGGGTCCGGAGCGATTTGCCCCGGCTTCTCCGTGGAACTTAGGTTTGCCTGAGCTATCTGCGAGAGAGAGCCATGACCGACACCACCGCGCCGACGGCCGCACCCCGGTCCGCACCCGCGCCCGGCACGCGCCCGCTGCCGCGCCGCCGAATACTGTGGCTCGCCGCCGCACTGGCCCTGCTGGCCGCCGCCGTCCTGCTCAGCCTGGCCGTCGGCAGCCGCACCATCCCGCTCGGGGACACCCTCGACGCCCTGTGGCACGGCGGGGACACCACCAACGCCGTGGTGGTCCGCGAGCTGCGGGTGCCGCGCACGGTGGTCGGCCTCGCGGTGGGCGCGGCGCTCGGCCTCGCCGGCGCCGTCATGCAGGGCATCACCCGCAACCCGATCGCCGACCCGGGCATCCTCGGCGTCAGCCAGGGCGCGGCGGCCGGCGTGGTGCTGGCGATCTCCGCGTTCGGCGTCTCCACCCTCACCGGGTACGTCTGGTTCGGCTTCGCCGGGGCGGTGATCGCCACCGTGCTGGTGTACGGCCTGGCCGGCCGGGGCCGGGGCGGGGCGACCCCGATCAAGCTGGCGCTGGCCGGCTCGGCGATGTCGGCGTTCATCGCCTCGCTCAACACCATGGTGCTCACCACCGACGCCGCCGCGATGGACCAGTTCCGGTTCTGGCACGTCGGGTCGCTCTCCGGACGCACCGCCGACGTGGCCTGGCAGCTGCTGCCCTTCCTGCTCGTCGGCACCGTCCTGGTGTTCGCGGTGGCGCGGGGGCTGGACGCGCTGGCGCTCGGCGACGACACCGCCAAGGGGCTCGGTGCCAGGACCGGCCTGGTGCGGGCGGTCGGCGCGCTCGGGGCCACCGTGCTGACCGGCTCGGCGGTCGCCGCCGCCGGTCCGATCGCCTTCGTCGGACTCGCCGTGCCGCACGCCGCCCGGGCGGTGGCCGGGGCGGACCACCGCTGGGTGCTCGCCTTCTCCGCCGTGCTCGGTCCGGCGCTGCTGCTGCTCGCCGACGCCTTCGGCCGGGTGCTCTTCCCGCCGTCCGAGGTGCCCGCCGGGGTGATGACCGCCCTGGTCGGGGTGCCGGTGCTGGTCGCGCTGGTCCGGCGCCGCAAGGTGGTGGCCGCGTGAGCGCCTCCGTCGTCCCGCTGCGGGGCTACACCGTGCTGCGCGCCGGGCGCGCCTCCTTCCTGCTGCACCGCCGCTCCGCCGTCGCGGTGCTCGGCCTGCTGCTGGCGCTGGCCGCCACCGTCGTCGCCTCGCTCTGCCTGGGCGAGTCCACCGTGTCCCCGGCCGAGGTGGTGAAGGTGGTGCTGGGGCGGCCCAGCCCGCACGAGCTGGTGGTCGGCGAGTTCCGGCTGCCCCGGGTGGTGGTCGGACTGCTGGTCGGCACCGCGCTCGGCCTGGCCGGCGCGCTGGTGCAGACCGTCGCCCGCAACCCGCTGGCCAGCCCCGACGTGGTCGGCGTCTCCTGGGGCGCCACCGCCACCGTGGTCGGGCTGATGGCGTACGGCGTGGTCGGCTCCGCCGGCCAGGTGCCGTGGGCGGCGGTCGCCGGCGGCCTGGTGGCCGGGGTGCTGGTGTACGCGCTGGCCTGGCGGCGCGGTCTGCACGCCCAGCGGTTCGTGCTGATCGGCATCGGCATCAGCGTCGCGCTCTCCTCGCTCACCTCGGTCTTCCTGACCAAGGGCGACGGCTTCCAGGCGCAGGCCGCGAAGGTCTGGATGACCGGCAGCCTGAACGGCTCCGGGTACGACCAGGCCGGCTGGCTGGCCTGGGTGCTGCTGGCCGCCGTACCGGTGGCGCTCTGGGCGGGGCGGGCACAGCGTTCGATCTCCTTCGACGACGCCACCGCCGTCGGGCTCGGCCTGCGGCTGGACCGGATCCGGCTCGGCATGGGGCTGCTCGGCGTCGTGCTGGCCTCCTGTGCGGCGGGCGCGGCCGGACCGGTGGACTTCGTCGCGCTGATGGCCCCGCAGATCGCGCTGCGGCTGGCCCGCTCGGCGCAGGTCCCGCTGTTCTGCTCGGCCCTGACCGGTGCGCTGGTGGTCGTCCTGGCCGACCTGCTGGCCCGGCGGCTGCTCTCGCCCACCGAGCTGCCGGTCGGCGTGGTGACCGGCCTGGTCGGCGCGCCGTACCTGATGTGGCTGCTCGTCCGATCCCGCCGTGGAGGTTCCTGATGTCCGCCCGTCCGACGCCGGCCCACCGTCTCGAAGCCCGGGGCCTGACCCTCGCCTACGAGGCGCGCACGGTCGTGGAGGGGCTGGACCTGACCGTCCCGGACGGCCGGGTGACGGTGATCGTCGGCCCGAACGCCTGCGGCAAGTCGACGCTGCTGCGCGCGCTCGGCCGGCTGCTGAAGCCGGTGCGGGGCGCGGTGCTGCTGGACGGCGCCGAGCTGGCGCGCGTCCCGACCAAGCGGATCGCCCAGCGGATCGGGCTGCTCCCGCAGTCCCCGACCGCGCCCGAGGGCATCTCGGTGGCCGACCTGGTCTCCCGCGGCCGCCAGCCGCACCAGAGCTGGTGGCAGCAGTGGTCGGCCGAGGACGAGCGGGCGGTCGCCGAGGCGCTGGAGCGCACCTCCACCGCCGAACTGGCCGAGCGCAGCGTGGACGAGCTGTCCGGCGGCCAGCGCCAGCGGGCCTGGATCGCGATGGCGCTCGCCCAGGGCACCGACATCCTGCTGCTGGACGAGCCGACGACGTTCCTGGACATCGCGCACCAGGTCGAGGTGCTGGACCTGGTCCGGCGGCTCAACGTCGAGCGCGGGCGGACGGTGGTGGCCGTGCTGCACGACCTCAACCAGGCCGCCCGCTACGCCGACCACCTGGTGGCGATGCGCGCCGGCCGGATCGTCGCCCAGGGTCCGCCGGCCGAGGTGGTGACGGCGGAGCTGGTGCGCGAGGTGTTCGGCCTGGACTCGGTGGTCGTGCCGGACCCGGTGACCGGTACCCCGCTGGTGGTCCCGGGCGCGCCGTGGGCGGTGAAGGCCGACGCCTAGCGGGCAATTCGGACATAATCGACGCGCCCGCGGCCACCGCGGGCGCGCCCGTTCCCCGTCCGCCCGCCCGAGGACCGCCGATGCCCCCGCTCACCCGCCGCACCCTGCTCGCGGGGCTCGGCGCCGCCGCCCTCGCCGGGTGCAGCACCCGGCACCCCGCCCCGCCCGCCGACGGCGCCGCCGCCGCCGCGAGCGTCACGCCGACCCCGACCCCGGTGCCCGACGCCACCGTCGGCGCCGCGACGGGCCCGGTCGCGGTGCCGGGCGCGCCGATGCGCGTGGTCACCCTGGACACCGCCGAGCTGGACTCCGCGCTGACCCTGGGCATCACCCCCGTCGGCGCGGCCCTGGCGCCGCTGGACACCGGCTTCCCCGACTACTGGCCCGCCTCGCGGGTCGCCGGGCTCGCCCGGGTCGGCGACGTCGGTGCCCCGGACCTCGCCGCGATCCGCGCCCTGCGGCCCGATCTGATCCTCTCCAACCAGGCCCGCGACGGCGGCCGCTACGACCAGCTGCGCGAGATCGCCCCGACCGTGCTGACCCAGACCACCGGCTACCCGTGGAAGGCGAACGTCCAGCTGCACGCGCAGGCGCTGGGCCGCCAGGACGCCGCCGAGGCCTTCGTCGGCTCCTACCAGCGGCACGTCTCCCAGGTCGTCCAGGCGCTGTCGAACGCCAGGGCCTCCGGGCGCCGGGTCGGCCTGGTGCGGTTCGTCGAGGGCGCGGGCATCAGACTGTACGGTCGGCAGAACTTCCCCGGCACGGTGCTGGCGGACGTCCAGCTCGGCCGGCCGGACGCGCAGAACGTCGACCAGTTCGACGTCGAGATCCCGGCGGACCAGATCGCCCGGGCCGACGGCGACCTGCTGCTGTACGCCACCTACGGCGACCCGGAACGGGCCGGCACCAGGGCCGTACTGGCCTCCCCGGCCTGGCAGGGCCTCGGCGCCGTACGCGCCCACCGGGCCTTCGAGGTGGACGACCGGCTCTGGTTCCAGGGCATCGGGTACACCGGGGCGAACTACGTGCTCGCCCAGCTCCAGCGCTTCCTGGGGGCCTGAGCCGGGACCGGCCCGGGGCCCGGACCGCGCCCCGCGCCGGGGCCTGACGGCGCGTGACCGGTGCGACCGGGGCCCCGACCGGTCACCGCGCCGCACCGGAACCGGACCGCACGGCCCCGCGTCACTGTTCCCGGGCGCCCGCAGGACGCCTGCTCGGCACAGACGGGAGGGCTCATGGCAGACGGATTCAAGGTCGATCTGGGTGCCTTGGACGACGCGGCTTCGGGGATCACCAACACCCTGGCGAAGATGCAGTTCAAGAAGGTCAGCGACCTCGACCCGAAGAAGGAGGACTTCGGGCACGGCCACCTGGCCGACGTCGTCGAGAAGTTCTGCACCCGCTGGCAGCTGGGCGTGGAGAACCTGGCCAAGGACGCGCAGGCCGTCACGGCCCGGCTGAACGCGAGCGTGAAGGCCTACCGCGAGGTCGACGGACACGTCGTCGGCCATCTGAACGGCACCCTGAGCCGCGACAGCGGCGAGGACCCGGGAGCGAAGTGATGGCGAAGGAACTGGGCGGCACGTCCGACCCGAAGGAGCTCGTCCCGGGCGACCCGGAGGCGATCGCCTCCACCTGTGCCTGGCTCAAGAGCTACGGGGACACCCTGCACTCGACCGGCGAGGGCCTCAAGCGGATCGACACCGTCGAGGGGTGGTCGGGCAAGGCCGGCGACGCCTTCCGGAAGGCCTTCGAGGGCGAGCCGGGCAAGTGGCTGGAGGCCGGCGACTGCTTCCACACCGCCGCCACCGCGCTCACCGCCTACCAGTCGACCCTGACCTGGGCGCAGGGGCAGGCGGCCGAGGCGATCCGGCAGTGGGACGCGGGCCAGAGCGCCAGCAGCCGGGCGAAGGGCGACCACCAGGAGGCGGAGCGCAACGCCGGCCACGAACTGCCGTTCACCGACCCCGGCGAGAGCACCCGGGACGGCGCGCGGCAGACCCTGGCCAACGCCCGCGGCCAGCTCAAGTCGGCCGGCGACACCGCGGCGAAGACCGTCGCCACCGCGCGCGACAAGGCCCCCGAGGAGCCCGGCTTCTGGGACGACGTGGGTGACTTCTTCTCCGACGCGGGGGACTTCCTGGGGGACGTCGGCCAGGTCGTCGTGGAGGACCTCGCCTCGGTCGGCAACGCCATGCTGCAGAACCCGGGCGCCGCGCTGGAGGTCGCGGGCGGGCTCGCCCTCGCCACGGTCGGCGCGGGCGGCGAGGTCCTCGGCGTCGGCCTGGACCTCACCGGCGTCGGCGCGGTGGTGGGCGTACCGGTCAACGTGCTCTCGGCCGGCGTCATCGCCACCGGTCTCGGGATGGCCGGCATCGGCGCGGGTGAGATCGCCCAGGACGCCATGGGCTCCAGCCGGGTCCACATGGAGGGCGAGGGCGGTGGCGGCGGCGGGTCCGGCGAGCTGCACACCCAGCCGTCGAAGGGGGCCGACCCGGCCGCCACCCCGGAGGGGCACACCACCAACATCCCGAGGAACGCCGACGCGACGACCCGCCGGGCGTTCGAGCGGGAGAACGAGTCCGCCGAGATCATGGCGCGCAACGGCTACAAGGTCGAGCAGAACCCGAACGTCACCGGGACGACCAAGAACCCCGACTACCGCATCGAGGGCGAGGTGTTCGACTGCTACGCGCCGACCGCCTCGAACCCGCGCTCCATCTCCACCGGCATCCAGAAGAAGGTGGACTCGGGCCAGGCCGACCGCATCGTGCTGAACCTCTCCGACAGCGGTGTCGACGCGGCCGCCATGCGCAAGCAGCTGCAGGACTGGCCGATCGAGGGTCTCAAGGAGATCAAGGTCATCGACTCGTCCGGCAACGTGGTCCACTTCTACCCCTAGACGAACCGAGAGAGACGCCCAGCATGGCTATTGCCTACAGCCTCGACCTGGTGACCCCGCTCACCGCGGCCGAGGTCGCAGAGAAGCTCGACGAAATCGCCCGTCCGCAGGCGCTGTTCGGCGCCGGGGAGGACGCCGGCACGCTGGTCGCCGACGGCGCCGTCACCGCCCGCGGCACCTGGGTCCGGGTGGTGGCGACCAAGGCGATCCCGTGGGGGGACCCGCTGATCGGCGGCCGCCCCTTCGGCGCGACCGTCTCGGTGGCCTTCCGCCTCGACAAGGCGGCCGACGTCTCCGACCAGCAGGACGACACCGTCCGGCTGACGCTCGCCCTGCTCGGCCGGGTCCCCGGCGACGCCGCGCTGCACCTCGACTACGAGGACGTCTGGCTGGTCCGCCAGGGCGGCGAACTGACCCTGAGCGAGCGCTCCGACCTCTGGCCGGCGCACCGCCTGGCCGCCGTGCCGGCGCCCTACCGGCGGCAGACCCAGGACTTCTTCTTCCCCGAGGACGACTGACCTCCGGGTCTGTGCCGGGAGCGGGGGGGGGGGGGGGGGGGGGGGCCACCCCCCCCCCCCCCCCCCCCCCCCCCCCCCCCCCCCCCCCCCCCCCCCCCCCCCCCCTCCCCCCCCCCCCCCCCCCCCCCCCCCCCCCCCCCCCCCCCCCCCCCCCCCCCCCCCCCCCCCCCCCCCCCCCCCCCCCCCCCCCCCCCCCCGCGGCCCGGGGGCAGGCCCGGGGTCAGAGCGCCGCCTTCTCGCGGTCGGGCTGCCGCGCCGCCGCCTCGGCCCGGTCCTGGTCGGCCGCCTTCGGCAGGCCCCGCAGCAGGCGCCAGGCGAGCGCCGAGGCGGCCAGCAGCAGCCCGCCGGCCAGGATCGCGGCGATGTTCATGCCGTGTACGAAGGAGTCGCGGGCGCTGTCCAGCAGCGGACCGGCCAGCGTCTGCGGCAGACCGTGCGCCACCTCGACCGCGCCGCCGAGCGACTCGCCGGCCTGGGTGGCGGCGGCCTGGCCCGCCCCGGCCGGCACGGTCAGCCCGCTCGCGTAGAGCGAGCCGACCACCGAGCCCACCAGGGCGATGCCGAGCGCCGTCCCCAGCTCGTAGGCCGTCTCGGAGACCGCCGAGGCGGCGCCGGACTTGTCGGCCGGCGCGGCGCCCAGCACCAGGTCGGCGCCGAGCGTGTAGACCACGCCCTCGGCGGTGCCGACGATCAGGAAGGCCGCGGCGAGCACCAGGTAGGTGGAGTCCTGCTGCACCCAGCCGAGCAGGCCGATGCCGGTGCCCATGGCCAGCAGGCCCAGCGTCAGGGTGGCCCGGGCTCCCGCCCGCCGCGCCAGCCGGGCGGTCAGCAGACCGCCGACCACGGCTCCGGCGAAGGCCGGCAGCTCGGCCAGACCGGCCTTGAGCGGCTCGTAGCCGCGCACCAGCTGCAGGTACTGCGAGGTCACGAAGACCACGCCGGAGAGCCCGACCAGCGCGGTGAGCGAGGCCAGCACCGCCGCGGTGAAGCGCCGGTCCGAGAAGAGCCGGACGTCCAGCAGCGGGGTGGTCAGGCGCAGCTGGCGGCGGACGAAGACGGTCAGTGCGGCGGCGCCCAGCACGGCCGCGACCGGGACGTCCCAGCGCGCCACGCCGTGGGCGGCGGCCTCCTTGATCGCGTAGACCGCGGCGATCACCCCGGTCAGCGAGAGCACCACGGACAGCACGTCCCAGCGGCCCGGTTTCGGGTCCTTGGACTCCGGCAGCAGCCAGGCCCCGAAGACCAGCAGCAGCAGCAGGACGGGGATGTTCAGCAGGAACACCGAGCCCCACCAGAAGTGCTCCAGCAGCACCCCGCCGACCACCGGTCCGAGCGCGGCGCCGGCGGTGGCGGCCGCGCCCCAGATGCCGATCGCGGTGGCCCGCTCGCGGTCGTCCGGGAAGAGGCTGCGGATCAGCGACAGGGTGGACGGCATGATGGTCGCCCCGGCCACGCCGAGCAGCGCGCGGGCCAGGATCAGCCAGCCGGCGCTGGGCGCGTAGGCGGCTAGCAGCGAGGCGGCGCCGAACGCGGTGGAGCCGGCCAGCAGCAGCTTCTTGCGGCCGATCCGGTCGCTCAGCGAACCCATGCTGACCAGCAGGCCGGCCAGCACGAAGGAGTAGGCGTCGCCGATCCAGAGCAGCTGCGTGCCGCTGGGGCGCAGCGTCTCGCTGATCGACGGTATCGCGAGGGACAGGACGGTCGCGTCGACGGCGACCAGGGTCACGGCCAGGACGAGGACGGCGAGGCCGATCCAGCGCTGGCGGGGGCGGGTGAGGACGGTGCTGCTCATGGGTATCGGTTTCCGGCCGCTGGTGCGGGCCTGTGGTCCGAGGTGCTGTGGGTGGGGTGTGGAGGGCTCAGTGCGGCCGCGGCGGTCGCAGCGCGCCGCCGAGGAAGAGCTCGGCGAGCGAGAAGGCGCCGTCCCGGGGGGCGAGCCGGCCGTCCTGGACGGCCCAGCCGACGCCGGCCACCAGGTCGAAGAAGGCCTCGCTGAGCCAGCCGGCGGAGAGCTCGACGCGGAACACGCCCTGCTGCTGGCCGCGCAGGAAGAGCGCCTGCAGCCGGCTGATCTGGGCGTCCCAGAGCTCGTTGATGTCCTCGTCGTCGTACAGCTGGTTCTCGCCCGCCAGGAAGGCGCAGAGCGCGGCGTCCGGCACGATCCGGTCGACGAGGCGGCGCAGCGCGGCGTGCGCGTCGCCGTCCTCGACGGCGGCCGCGTCCAGGGCGGCGCCGAAGGTGCGCAGGCCGAGCAGGCCGACCTCGCGGATCAGCGCCTCGCGGCCGGGGAAGAGCCGGTGCAGGGTGGCGCGGCTGATGCCCGCGGCCCGGGCGATCTCGTCCAGATGGGCGGTCGGGCGGCGGGAGAGCACGCCCACAGCGGCTTCGAGGACGGAGTCGCGGTCGGTGGCCATGGGGCGAGTCTACGCCAAATGAGACGTCCGTGTCTCAATCTTTTCTTGGATGCCTCAGTCGAGGCCCCGGTGTCGTGGCGGGGTCTTTGGGGCCGGTGGCGCCGGGGGTCCACGGGGCCGGGCCCGGTGGCGTCCGGGCATGCAAAACCGGGGACGGCGGTGGCCGTCCCCGGTCGCGGGTCTGGTGCCGGCGATCGCTGCCGGTCAGCTCTGGTTGTAGAACCCGGTCTCGTCCAGCGGTCGGTCGATGACCATCACCTCGACGTCCGCCGGCGTGAGCAGGAAGACCCGGCGGGCGATCCGCTCGATCCCGCCGCAGGTGCCGAAGATCAGCCCGGAGGCGAAGTCGACCATGCGCTTGGCCTCGGCCTCGTCCATCTCGGTGAGGTCCATGACCACCGGGATGCTCGCCCGGATGTGCTCGCCGACCGTTCGCGCGGCCTCGAAGCCCGTCGGCCGCAGGGAGACGATCTTCGTGGGAGCCGGGGAGGACGGTACCGTCTCCTGCTCGATCCACTCGTCGTCGTACACCGCGGCCGGGTAGTTCCCGGAGGGCATCAGCCACCCGTTGTGGTGCTCGTCGCGAAGTGCTCCCATGCCGCGCCTCCCTGCCTCGTTCCGTACAGGTCCCCCGGTGCGCGTGTCCTTTTGACACGTCATCCACTCGTCGGAACTGTCCGAGTATCGCACTGATCACCGGTCCCGTGCCCGCTCGCGACCCCCGTACCAGTCGTGCCGCGCCGGAAACCCGGGCGAACCCGGGCAACAGTTGCGACGCAGCGGAACGGCGGACGGTTGCGCGCGTAGACCATATCGGTCGTGGTCACCGCCGAATTGACCTTCTGTCAACGATGTGGGAACGATTTCACTCGCCGGTGACGCCGTCGACCAATTCGCGCAGCAGATCCGCGTGACCGTTGTGCCGGGCGTACTCCTCGATCATGTGGACCAGGATCCAGCGGAGCGTCACCTCCCGTCCCTGGCGCGGCCGCTTGCCGACCGTCTCCGGCGGCAGGCCCTCGCAGGCGGCCCGGGCGGCCGTGATCTGCCCCTGCCAGGTGGCGAAGTCCTCCGCGGCGTCGGCGGAGTCGACGAAGTCGAAGTCGCCGTCCGGGTGCTGCTCGGTCCAGTAGAGGCCCGCGGTGCCGGGCTCCTCGCCGAGCAGGATGATCCGGAACCAGTAGCGCTCGACCTCCGCCATGTGCCGGACCAGGCCGAGCAGCGAGAGCGAGGACGGCGGGACGGCGCGCAGCCGCAGTTGGTCGGCGTCCAGCCCCTCGCACTTGCGGGCGAGGGTGGCGCGGTGGAACTCCAGCCACGCGGTGAGCATCGCCGTCTCGTCCGCCGCGAACGGGGGCTCGGGCCGGTCGACGGCGGGGATCGGGTCGTTGGTCATGGCGGCCATCCTGGCGCACCCGGTGGGGCCGGGGCGACCGAATAGTCGGCGGGCGCGCCGGGCGCGTCGGGCGGTCCGGGCCGTCGGCCGGGCTGTCCGGCTCAGGCCTGCGGGACGCGGCGGCGGGCGGCGGCCCGCCACACCGACACCAGGCTGCCGACGGCCAGGACGGCGATCGCGCCGGCCGACAGCAGGAAGGCGGCCGAACCCGGCTCCCCGGCGCTGGCCGCGGCCGTGACGTACACCGCCGTGGTCGGTACCACGCCGATCGCGGTGGCGGTCAGGAACGGCAGGAACCGCACGCCGGAGAACGCGGCGCCGTAGTTGCCGGCTTGGAACGGCAGCCCGGGCAGCAGGCGCAGCAGCAGCACGCTGCGGAACCCCTGCTCGGTGAACCGGCGGTCCAGCGCGGTCAGCAGGCGTCCGCGCAGATAGGGGCGGAGGGCGTCGCGGCCGAGCAGCCGGCCCAGGGCGAAGGCCGCCGCCGCGCCCAGGGTGGTGCCGAGCACGGCGAGCAGGATGCCCTGCTGGATGCCGAGCAGCAGTCCCGCCGCCGCGTTGAGCGCCGGGCGGGGCACGAAGGCCAGCGTGCCGACCGCGTAGACCGCGGTGAACGCGGGTGCCAGCCAGTACCCCGGCACCCCGGCCGGGAGCCCGTCGGAGAGCAGCGCCGACGGGCTCCAGAGCAGCAGCGAGCCGGCCGCCGCGGCGAGGATCACCACCAGCAGGGCGAACCGGGGCCAGGGCGCGCGCAGCCGCGACGCGGGCCGGGGCGGCGTCGGGTCGGGCGTCGGCGGGGGCGCGGGCAATGCGGGTGCGGGTGCGGGTGCGGGCACCGCCCGAGCCTAACCGGGCGGCCCGGTGCTCCGGGCGGTGGGTTCACCCCGTGACCGCCCGGCGACCGGCCGGTCACCGGGCGGCCCGGAGGCTGCGGCCGTGACGCGGCCGCCGGTCAGCTGTGCGTGCCGTGCTGGGCGGGGGAGTAGATCCAGGCCTGGTTGAAGCCGTAGTTGCGCTCCCACTGGATGATCGGGGTGCCGTCGGCGGGGTTGGTCCCGGGGAGGTCCAGCACGAGGCCGCTGCTGCGGTTGGTCAGCGAGCGGATGCCGCTGTGGTGGACGACGGTCTCCGACCAGATCTGGTTGAGCCCCCCGTTGCAGTCCCACTGGTCGGCCTGGACGCCCCAGGCGGTGCTGAAGCCGGGGATCTCCAGGCACTTGCCGCTGTGGACGTTGACGAGCTGGTTCGCGTCGGTCCAGGCCCACTTCTGGTTGTCGCCGCCGGTGCAGGTCCACTGGCGGATCGGGGCGCCGTCGTCGGTGCGCCAGTCGGTGACTTCCAGGCACTTGTTGGTGATGGCGTTGCGGACCTCGGTCGGGCTGGTCACGACGACCGGCACGGAGGCCTGCGCCGTGGTCGGGACGGCGGCGGTGAGCACGCCGGCCGCGGCGAGCGCCGCGGTGGCCGTGCCGAGGCGCTGGAACGGAGAGGTGCGGAGCTGAGCGGTGCGTAGCGCGGTCATCGGATCCCCCTGGTGTCGGGTGGTCGGGTGGTCGGGCAGGCTTCGGCATGGTCAGTGGTGCGGGCCGGGCGGGAACGGCGAGTAGTACCAGACCTGGTTGTCCGCCCCGTTGAGGTCCCACTGGATCACCGGCGCGCCGTCGGCGGTGCTGCCACCGGCCACGTCGAGGTAACGGCCGCTGTGGGCGTTGACGAGGTGGCGGAGCCCGCTGTGCAGCCGGCTCGCGTCGCTCCAGCCCTGGTTCGCGCCGCCGTTGCAGGTCCACTGGCCGACCGCGGTGCCGGGGTCGCCGCTGTACCCCGGGATCTCCAGGCACTTGCCGCTGTGGACGTTGACGAGCTGGTCGGCGTCGGTCCAGACCCACTTCTGGTTGTCGCCGCCGGTGCAGGTCCACTGGCGGACCGGGGCGCCGTCGTCGGTGCGCCAGTCGGCCGCCTCCAGGCACTTGTAGCTGGCGAGGTTCCCGATCTGGAAGGGGGCGGAGGTCGCCGCCCGGGCCGGGCCGGCCGGTGCGGCGACGGCCAGGCCGGTGGCGAGGGCGAGGGCGGTGACGGTCGGGACGAGGCGTCGCCCCGTGGTGGAGCGGTCGGTCATCTGGTCCCCCTGGTTCGGTGCGGTGCTCGGGTCTGCCGGGGTGCCCGGCGGGGTGGCGGTGCTCCCCGCCGGGGCGGGGCCGGCTCTACAGCACCACGGACGGGTTGAAGTACCAGCGCTGGTTGGACACGCCGGTCGGGTACCACTGGATCACCGGGGCACCGTCGGCGGCGGTCCCGTTGTTGACGTCGAGCACGAGGTCGCTGTGGAAGTTGACGAGGGCCAGCGAGCCCTGGCTGTCGTTGACGACCCCCCAGCGCTGGTTGGCGCCCTTGTCGCAGGTCCACTGGTCGGCCCGGGCGGCCGGGGCGGTGGAGTAGCCGGGGATCTCCAGGCACTTGCCGCTGTGGACGTTGACGGCGTAGCCGTCGGTGAACCGCCACTTCTGGTTGTCGCCGCCGGTGCAGGTCCACTGGCGGACCGGGGCGCCGTCGTCGGTGCGCCAGTCGGCGACCTCCAGGCACTTGCCGCTCGACTGCACCCGGACCTCGACGTCGGTGGCGGTGCTGATCGGCTTGTAGTTCATGCCCGCCGCCGAGGCGGGCGCGGCGGCCGCCAGGGCGCCGCCGAGGGTGAGAGTGACGACGGCGGCGGCGGAACCGACGCGTCGCTTGCTGCTGGTTCGGCCGGTCATGAGTCCCCCTGTGCTGTGGACGTGACGGTCGCCGGCCGGGTCAGGCCGCTCCGGACGGGCCCGGGGCGGCGGCGAAGGCCGGCAGGCGCAGCCAGGACTCCCTGGCCGCGTCGGTGTGTTCGACGGCGCCCAGTTCGAAAAAGTTGTGCGGCGCCTGAGGAAAAGTCATGAACTCGTGTGAACAGCCGGCTGCCGTGAGGGCCGCGTCGAAGGCGGCGACCGTCCCGGCGGGGATGTGCGCGTCGGCGCCGCCCCGGAAGGCGAGCACGGGGGCGGTCAGGCCGGGGGCGAGCTGGGTGGGGCCGGGAGCGCCGTTGACGGCGTCGGGGTAGCCGTAGGAGCCGACCACACCGGCGAGGCCGAACCGGGGGGCGGCGGCCCGGAACGCCTGGCGGCCGCCGAAGCAGAAGCCCAGGGCGACGACCTCGGTGACGCCGGTCGCGCGCAGCCGGCCGATGCCCGCGGTGAGGTCGGCGTCGAGGCCGTCCGGGGTGAGGGCGAGCAGGTGCGGGAGCGCGCCGAATTCCGGCCCGCGCTCCCGCGGCGCGGCGCCGGCGGTGCGCCCGTAGTAATCGACGGCGAGTGCCGGGTGGCCCTGTTCGGCGAGCCGGACGGTGGTCGCCCGGGAGAAATCGGAAAGGCCCCGGTTGTCCGGCAGGACGAGTACGCCGCGGCCGGTCGGCCGGACCGGCCGGGCCAGGAAGGCGGCGAATTCCGTGCCGTCGCCCGAGACGAGGGTGAGATCGGCGGATTCGGCCAGGGCGCTGTCGGCGGGGGTGAAGGCGGGGGCGCCGAGTCGGCGTCGTAGCACACGGGGAGAATTCCGCCACTGGTCGCCGACTGCCGGATGCTCCATGCATCCGGCAGTCGGCGATATTAGCGACGAATTCAATTCGTGCGGGGCCAGTACATCGCCCGGGGATTACCTTGGTAAGGCTATTTCGAGGACGGTGCGATCACGTTTTCGGTGGCCCGCTTCCCGGTGGTCGGCGGGTGGTCGGTGGCCGCTGCCCCGGCGCCCGGCTCGGCCCGGCGCAGGGCGCCGGCGCTCAGCAGCAGGGCGAAGGCGAGCGCCGCGACCACGCCGAAGGAGACGGTGAGCGAGGTGGCCTGGGCGAGCGCCCCGATGATGGCCGGCGCCACCAGGCCCGAGGTGTAGGTGACCGTCGCGACGCCGGCGATGGCCTGGCTCGGGTTGGTGCCGATCCGGCCGGCGGCCGCGAAGGCGAGCGGGACGACGACGGCGATGCCGATGCCGATCAGCGCGAACCCCGCGATGGCCGGGGCCGGGCTGTCGGCGAGGACCACCAGGACGCCGCCCGTGGTGGCGACCGCGCCGCTGATCCTGGTCGCCCGCACGGCGCCCAGGCGGCGGATCGCCGCGTCGCCCGCCAGTCGGCTGACGGCCATGGTGAGCGCGAACGCGGTGTACGAGGCGGCCGCGACGGTGGCCGAGGCGCCGGTGACGTCCTTGAGGTAGACGCCGCTCCAGTCCATCGAGGCGCCCTCGGCGAACACCGCGCAGAAGCCCACCAGGCCGATCACGAGCGAGCTGCGCGGCGGCAGGGCGAAGCGCGGCGGGGCCTCGTCGTCCTCGGCCGCCCGCAGGTCGGGCAGGCCCCGGCAGACCGGCTGGGCCAGGCAGAGGAGCACCACGGCGGTGACGGCCAGCTGGAGCCGGGCGTCGAGGTCCTGGTGGGCGGCGAGGATGCCGAAGGCCGAGGCCACCAGCCCGCCCGCGCTCCACATCCCGTGCAGTCCGGACATGATCGAGCGGCCCAGCCGCTGTTCGACCTCCACGCCCTGGGCGTTCATCGCCACGTCCGCCATGCCCGCCGTCGCACCGTAGGCGAGCAGGAACAGGCAGAGCAGCGGCAGCGAGGGGGCGAGGGCGGGGAGGGTGAGCGCCAGGCACCAGATCGACAGCAGTCCGCGCACCGCGGCCCGGCCCCCGTAGCGGTGGACGAACCGGCCGGCCAGCGGCATCGCGAGGGAGGAGCCGATGGCCGGCATCACCAGGGCGAGCCCGAGCTGGCCGGGGGAGAGGTCCAGCCGGTCCTGGAGCCAGGGGATGCGGGTGACGAAGGTGCCGCCGACCGCGCCGTGCACGGCGAAGACCAGCGCGATGCTCGCCCTGGCGCGGCGCGGGTGCGCCAGGGGCCCGGCGGCCGGCCGGCCGTGGGGTGGTCCTGTGGTCAGGCTGTCGGTCATCCGGTGTTCCCTCCCGGCCGCGCCGTGGCGCGACGGTGCCCTGTGGGTGGTTCCTGTTGAGTGATGCCCGCCATCGCGTGGTTCGTGCGCGGGTGTCGTCGTCCGATAAATTATCAGGAAGGGACCCTGATAGAAACACTCTGGAAGGATGACGCCCATGACCACCGTGCGTACGGCCACGCCGAGCACCGCCCGGGCGATCAACGACCGGCTGGCGCTCAACCTGCTGCTCGATCAGGGGCCACTGACCGCCACCGAGCTCCGCGACCTCACCGGGCTCTCCCGGCCCACCGTCGCCGACCTGCTGGAACGACTGCAGCGGACCGGCCTGGTCGCCGTGGTCGGCGAGCGCGGCGAGCAGCGGCGCGGCCCCAACGCCCGGCTGTACGCGCTGGTCGCCTCGCGCGCCCACCTCGCCGCGATCGACGTCCGGGCGGGCGGGGTCAGCCTGGTCGTCGCCGACCTGACCGGGCACACCCTGGCCTCCGCCGAGCTGGCGGTCGAGGGCCGGGGCGACGCCGGTACGGCGGAACGGATCGTCCGCACCCTGCGCGAGACCGCGGGCCGGGCCGGCGTGGACCGGCTGCACACCGTCGCCGTCGGTGCCCCCGGACTGGTCGCCCCCGCCACCGGCCGGCTCTACAGCACCGGTGCGCTGCCGAGCTGGCACGCCGAACTGCTCACCGCCCTGGAGGCGCTGCCCGGCACCGAGGTGATCCTGGAGAACGAGGTCAACCTGGCCGGCCGCGCCGAGTACCGGATCGGCGTCGCCCGGGGGCAGCAGACCTTCGTCCTGATCTGGCTCGGCCACAGCGTCGGTGCCGCGGTGATCCTCGACGGGAGGCTGCGCCGCGGCGCCTCCGGCGGCACCGGCGAGATCTGCTTCCTGCCCGTCCCCGGCACCGCGGGCCTGCCCAGCGCCGCCGGGTGCGAGGGCGGGTTCCACGGCCTGGTCGGCAGCGCGGCGGTCTGCGGCCTCGCCCGCGCCCACGGTCTGCCCGCCGGCCCGGCCGACGACGCCGCGGCCGCCGAGGCCGCCGTCGGGACAGCGCTCGGCGCGTGCGGCGAGGGCGAGCCGGGCGGGCCGTTCCTGGACGAGCTGGCCGAGCGGATCGCGGTCGGCGCCTCGGCGGTCTGCGTCGTCCTCGACCCGGGCTGTGTCGTCCTCGGCGGCGAGGTCGGCCGGGCCGGCGGGGCCGAACTCGCCGGCCGGGTCGAACGCCGCCTGGCCGGGCTCTCCCCGCTGCGCACCGAGGTCCGGGCCGGTACGGCGGGCGGCGGCGCGGTGCTCTCCGGCGCCGTCCTCACCGCCGGCGACGCCGTCCGGCGCGACCTCTTCGGCGAGCCCTAGGCGCACCGGACCGGGCGCGGGGGGCGGCCCCGGCGGGCGTACGGTGCTCCGCTTGGCCGGGCGGGCGGCCGGTACGGCAGGATGGCGGGGGCGGCCGGACCGCGCCGCCGCCCCGCCGGGAAGCCGGACGGGGTGTCACCCGTGACACCGCACGTGCCACCGGACGTGCTACCGAACCACCGTCAGGAGTCGCACATGGGCCAGTCCGACGCGCCGGTCCACCCGTACCGGATCGGCGAGGCCGCAGCGATGCTCGGCGTGAGCTCGGACACCATGCGGCGCTGGGTGGACGCCGGCCGGGTCGCCGCCGAGCGGGACGAGCACGGCCACCGGATCATCCCCGGCGCCCAGTTGGCCGCCTTCGCCCGGGAGCTCGCCCGGCCCGAGAACGCCGAGGCCGAGGGGCGGCCGTCCTCGGCCCGCAACCGGTTCCCCGGCATCGTCACCGATGTGGTGCTCGGTGACGTGGCCGCGCAGGTCGAGATCCAGGCCGGGCCGTTCCGGGTGGTCTCGCTGATCAGCCGGGAGTCGGCGGAGGAGCTCCGGCTGGTTCCCGGAGCGCCCGCGACGGCGGTCATCAAGTCGACCAATGTGATGGTCGAACTGCGCTGACCCACCCGCCCGGGGAGAGCCGGGCGAGCGCACAACCGAACCCCGCCGACGAGAGGACCGCCACTCGATGCCCCACCCGCCGCTGCCGTCCACCCAGAGCGCCGTGTTCGCGGTCGAGGCGATGGCCGCCCGGCACGGCCGCGAGGTGCGCGCCTCCCACGACATCGGGCGCGACCAGACCTTCGCCGGACTGGTCGGCGGCCACGACCGCGCCGAAGGACTCGACGCGATCCCGCACGAGGCCCTGCTGGAGATCACCGGCTGCCCCGGGCTCACCGTCCGGCTCTTCGTCCACGACGAGGCGGTCGTCACCGTCGAGGACATCGCCTTCGACGTACCGCGCGACAGCGTGCCCGCCTTCCTCGACGCGGTCTGGAGCGGGCTGGTCCACGTGAAGCAGCGGACCTTCCCGCCGTCCTGCACGCTGATCGTCACCGTGCCGGGCGAGCCGAGCTACCGCGAGTCCGTCACCCACCAGTACCTGTCCCCGTGGCTCGCGGGGCTGATCCGATGAGGGCCCCGATGAACCCCACCGCCGGCTCGAACGCCGCCCGTCGCCCGGTGCTCGCCGTCGCCCACCGGGGCGACCCGTACCGGTACCGCGAGAACACCCTGCCCTCCGTCGAGTCCGCGCTGGCCGCCGGCGCCGACGCGGTGGAGGTCGACGTCCGGCTCACCCGCGACGGCGTGCCCGTCCTGCTGCACGACGCGACCCTCGAACGGCTCTGGGGCGATCCCCGCGCCCTCCGCCGGGTCACCCTCGACCAGCTCGACGAGCTGCGCGACGGCGACCTCGCCGTGCCCACGCTCGCCGAGGCGCTCAAGGCCGCGGCCGCCTCCCCGGCCGCCCGGCTGCTGATCGACCTGGACGACCCGCACCCCGTCGCCGCCGCCTGGGAGGCCGTCACCGGACTCGGCGCCGAGCACCGGGTCGGCTTCTGCGGGCCCGCCACCGCGATGCTCGCCGTCCGCGCGCTCGCCCCCGACGCCGAGATCGCGCTGACCTGGAAGCAGCCGCGACTGCCCGCCCGCGCCCTGCTGGACGACCTGCGCCCGCGCTACCTCAACCCGCCGTTCGGCCTGGCCACCGCCGAGTTCACCGCCGCCGCCCACGGCGCCGGCCTCGCCGTCTCCACCTGGACCGCGGACCTGCGCCGCACCATGCGCCGGCTGCGCGCCGCCGGGGTGGACTCGATCACCAGCAACCGGATCGGCGTGCTGCGCGACGTGCTGGACGGCCGCCGGTGACCGGACCGCCCGTCCTCGGGACCCGCGCGCTCGGCCGCGCCCTGCTGGCCCGTCAGCACCTGCTCGCTCGCAGCGCCATGACGCCGGCCGCGATGGTCGGCCACCTCGGCGGGCTGCAGGCCCAGGCCGTGCCGCAGCCGCCCTACCTGGGGCTGCTCAGCCGGCTGGAGGGCTTCACGCCCGACCTGCTCGACGACCTGTTCCAGCGGCGCGAGGTGGTCCGGATCGCGCTCCACCGCGGCACCATCCACCTGGTGACGGCGGACGACTGCCGGACGCTGCGCCCGCTCGTCCAGCCGGTGCTCGACCAGGGCCTGCGCTCCGCCTACGGCAAGCGGCTCGCCGGGCTGGACCTCACCGCACTCGCCGACGAGGCGCGGGTGCTGCTGGAGGAGCGGCCGCTGACCTTCCAGCAGCTCGGCGGGGCGCTCGCCGCCGGCCGGCCCGACCGCGACCCCGCCGCCCTGGCCCAGGCCGCGCGCTGCCTGCTACCGCTCGTCCAGGTGCCGCCGCGCGGCCTCTGGGGCCGGAGCGGGGCGGCGGCGCACACCACCGCCGAGTCCTGGCTGGGCCGGCCCTTGGACCGGGCGCCCTCGCTGGACGCGCTGGCCCTGCGCTACCTGGCCGCCTTCGGACCGGCGACCGTCGCCGACCTGCAGAAGTGGTGTGGGCTCAGCCGGCTGGGCGCGGTGCTGAAGCGGCTCGCGCCGGAGCTGGTCACCTTCCGCGACGAGCACGGCCGGCTGCTGTACGACCTGCCGGGGGCGCCCCGGCCCGACCCGGCCGTGCCGGCGCCCGTCCGGTTGCTGGCGCCCTTCGACAACCTGCTGCTCTCGCACGCCGACCGCACCCGGGTGCTGCCCGAGGAGTACCGGCCGCGGGTGATGACGCAGAACGGCATCGTGCTCGGGGCGGTGCTGGTCGACGGCCTGGTCGCCGGGAGCTGGCAGCTGACCGAGGGCCCGGCCGGTGAGCGGGCGGTGGCGGTCCGTCCGTTCGCGGCGCTCGGCCGGGGTGACCGGCGGGCGGCGGAGGCGGAGGCCGAGCGGGTGCTGGCCTTCGCCGGCGGGGGCGGGGCGGTCCGCTTCGAGGAGGCCGGGTAGGTCCGGCGTTCGACCGGGCCACAGGGGTGCGAGGTGCCGTTCCCGATGGGGTGAGGCTCCGCGATTCCTCCGGGCCCGGCCGGGGCGGGGCCGGTTGAATCGGTTCTGCCGGTGGTCGGCGACGGGCGTGGACGTCCGGAAGCCGATCCCGCCGCGCGGTCGCGCCGGGCACGCCAGGGGCCGGACATAACGGGCGATCGGTCAGATCATCTGCTGAGATGGGGAAATTGGACCGGTCGAGCCAGGCGGAGGTGGACATGGTGGGGGAGCTTCCGCCCGACAGGGCTCCCGGCGAGCGGTGGGCGGACCACCGCAGGCCCTATCTGATGCTGCCGCCCCCGGTCCGGGCGGCGGCCGCCTGGTCGGTCGCGGTCATCCTCCTGATCACCGTCGCCTCGCTGGTCGTCTTCGCCCTGGTCGAACTGCGCGCGGCGACCGTGCCGGTCATCCTGGCGCTGCTCGGCACCTCGCTGCTCTACCCCGTGATGCCGTGGCTGGTCCGCCGCGGGCTCGGCCGCGGCGCCGCCGCCGGGCTGACCTGCGCCCTCCTGGTCGCCGCCGTCGGCGGGGTGATCGCCCTGCTGGTCAACTCGCTGGTGCACAGCGCCCCGCAGATCGCCGAGTCGCTCCAGGAGGCCGGCGACCGGCTCGCCGACTGGCTCGGACCGGTCGGCGAGAAGATCCGCCACGCGCTGGACAACGCCTCGGGCGAGACCAGCTCGCTGATCTCCACGGTGACCAACGGCGTGCTCTCCGGCCTCGGCCTGGCCACCCAGATCCTCACCGGCGCCGTGCTGGCGCTCGCCCTGGTCTTCTTCTTCCTCCGCGACGGTCACCGCACCCCGGAGGCGCTCCGCGCGCACCTCCCGGGCGGCGGCGCCGAGACGGTCGTCGCCTGCGCGGACCGGGCGTTCGAGGCGATGGCCGGCTTCATGCGGGGCACCACCCTGATCGCCCTGATCGACGCCTTCTTCATCACCGTCGGCCTGCTCGTGCTCGACATCCCCGGGGCGCCCGGGCTCGGCGCGCTGGTGTTCATGGGCGCGTACATCCCGTTCGTCGGGGCCTTCCTCTCCGGGACGGTCGCCGTCCTGGTCGCGCTGGCCGACGGAGGGCTGGGGACGGCGCTCTGGGCGCTCGGCATCGTCCTCGCCGTCCAGGTCGTCGAGGGGAACATCCTCCAGCCCGTGATCCAGAGCCGCACCGTCGAGCTGCACCCGGCCACCATCATGGTCGCCGTGGTGGCGGGTGCCGGAATCGCGGGCATCCTGGGGGCGCTGCTGGCCGTCCCGATCTGCGCCGCCGGGGTGGGCGTGGTCTCCGTCCTGCGCGGCACCGCGGACCCCGTCGGCCGCGGCCTGCGCGGGGCGGCTCCGGCCGGTGCGGGCGGGGGCGACCGCGAGGACGGGGACGCCGGCGGGGGCCCGGGTCAGGAGTAGGCCACCGGGCAGCCGCGCCGGAGCGCGTGCTCGGCCGCCCGCAGGTAGACCGCGGTGTAGTAGGCGGCGTCCAGGTCCTCGCTCCAGGGGCCGGGGGCGGTGGCGGCCGCGACGGCCGCCGGGCCGTCGAACCAGCGGCCCAGGTCGAGGCCGTCGCAGTGCTCGGGTATCCCGGCGGGCAGCGCGAGCCGGTCGGCGAGGCGCCGGGCGGCGGCGAGCGCGCGCCGGGCGCCGCCGACCGTCGTCGGGTCGTCGTCCTCCGACCGCGCCGGCAGGACCACGGAGTCGGCGAGGTCGACCGGCAGCAGCACCTCCCAGCCGAGCAGCGCCTCGTGGGTGTCGTCGGACCGCGCCCGGCAGAGCCGGTCGAAGCTGCCGATCGGCCGGTGGAGCTTCTCCTCGAACCGGGTGCCGGGGCGCCGCCCGGCCCGGACGGGCTCCGGACAGACGAACGGCGCCAGGCCGCGCCGGCCCAGCTCGGCGTCGACCGCCCCGGCCACCGGCCCGAGCACCTCCTCGTCGCGCCAGTCGTCGGCGGCCACGCTCACCAGGTAGATCCCCATGGCCCAGGACGGTAGACGACGCCACCGACAACGGCTGATGACGGCGTGACAGCATGGGGACGATCACGTCGCGACAGTCGAGGAGCGGGGATGCGCGGGGAGTTCGAGCGGTTCCGGGTGGCGGACGGGAAGGCCGGTCCCTACGGCATCACGGTGGGGCCGGACGGCGGTGTCTGGTTCACGCTGGTGCACGCCGGGGAGATCGGGCGGCTGGCGGCGGACGGGTCGGTGCGGCGGTTCGGGACGGGCTCCGCGGGGTCCGGACCGTCGGTGATCACGACCGGGCCGGACGGCGCGCTCTGGTACGCGCGGATGCGGGACCACCGGATCGGACGGATCGGCACCGACGGCCGGGAGCGGTCGTTCGGGCTGCCGACCGAGGCCGCCGGGCCGTACGGGATCGCGACCGGCCCGGACGGCGCGCTCTGGTTCACCGAGCTGAACGCGGACCGGATCGGGCGGATCACCGTGGACGGCCGGGTGACGGAGTACCCGCTGCCGGTGACCGGCGCCTTCCCGTCGATGATCACGGCCGGGGCGGACGGCGCGCTCTGGTTCACCCTCAACCAGGCCGGGGCCGTCGGCCGGATCACCGTCGACGGCGAGATCACCGTCCACCCGCTGCCGACCGAGGGGGCCGCGCCCGTCGGCATCGCCGCCGGTGGCGACGGTGCGCTCTGGTTCGCCGAGATCGGCGCCGGCCAGGTCGGCCGGATCACGGTGGACGGCCGGGTGACGGAGCATCCGCTGCCCGACCGGGCCGCCCGGCCGCACGCCGTCGCGGCCGCCCCCGACGGCCGGCTCTGGTTCACCGAGTGGGCCGGCAACCGGCTCGGCTCGCTCACCGCCGACGGCCACTACGCCGGGTACGAGCTGCCGGTGCCGGCCGCCGAACCGCACGGCATCGCGGTGGCTCCGGACGGCGCGGTGTACGCGGCCCTGGAACTCGGCGAGATCGTCCGGCTCACCCCCTGAGCCGGGGGCCGGTCCCGGAGCCGTCGCGGTCCGGCGGCGAGGCCGTGGAGAGCCGCGCGGTCCGCGGGGCGGGACCGGCGGGGCGGCCGGACCGTCACGGTCCGGCGCAGAGCTCCGCGGCGAGGTCGCAGAGGGCCGCGCGGTCCGGGCGGCCGGTCTTGGCGAGCAGGTTGGCCACGTGCTTCTCCACCGTGCGGGGGGAGATGGAGAGCGTCCGGGCCAACTGCTGGTTGCCGGGGCGGTCGGTGAGCAGGGCGAGGACCTCGTACTCGCGCAGCGTCACCCCGCAGCTGCGCAGCCCGGCGGGGACGGCGTCGCGGCCGCCGCGGTGCTGGGCGACGCTGGCGCCCGCCCGCCGCAGCAGGGCCCGGCAGGCGGCCGCCACCGGCTGGACGCCTGCCTCGTGGAAGTACTCCTCGGCGGTGCGCAGCCAGCCCACCGGGTCGCCCCAGCCGTCGGCGAGGGCGGCTTCGGCGGTCAGCCGCAGCGCCAGGTGGTGGGCGAGCGGGAAGGGCGCCGCCGCCGCGCGGGCCTCGTCGACCGCTCGGGCGGCGTCCCGCGGCCGGCCCTCGCGGCCGAGCAGCACGGCCTCGGCGAAGCCCAGGAACTGGCGGTTCCAGGCGAGTTCGGTGGCGGGTGCGGCCATGGCCCGGGTCAGGTCGGGGCGCTGCCAGTGGCCCTCGGCGACCTCCAGCAGCGGGTGCAGCCCGTGCCGGCCGGCCAGGTAGAAGACGTTGGGGTGCTCCTGCTCCCAGGCGAGGCCGGCCGCCAGTTCGGCCCGGGCCCCGGCGCGGTCCTCGGCGAGCAGCGCGCCGATGGCGCGGCAGAGGCCGTGCCGCAGGGGCATCAGGAAGGACTCCTCGCCGCCGGCCTGGCGGAACCGGACCAGTTCGCGCTCCATCTCCCGGCCCCGGCCGCGATGGGCGGCCAGGGTCGCCGAGCCGAGCAGCAGGTAGCGGTGCGCGGGGACGTTGTTCAGCCGGGCGGTGGCGTCCAGGCAGCGGTCGACGATCTCGCGGGCGGTCCGCCATTCGCCGCGCAGGACGGCGTTCATGGCGAGCAGGCCGTCCAGGGTCTGGGTGAGCACGATCGCGCCGAGGCCGGCGGCGGCCTCCCGGGCGCGTTCGAGGCGGGCGCCGTCGCCGGTGCGCATGAAGGCGTTGGCGCCCAGCCGCAGCAGCGCCTCCACCCGCCAGACGGGCAGGGCGTGGGCCTCGGCCACCGCGAGCATCCGCTCCAGGCAGGCGTCGGCGTCGTCGAAGCCGCGTTCGCGGGCCAGCAGGGCGAGCAACTGCCAGGCCTGGCAGGCGACCACCGGCAGTCCGCAGCGCTCGGCCACCTCGGCGGCCCGGCGGGCCAGGGCCTCGGTGCGGGCCAGCCGGGCCCGGCCGGGGTGCTCGTCGCCCGGGGCCCCGGCGGCGGTCGCGCCGCCCTCGGGCGCGGTGGGCGCGGTGGGCAGGGCGGGCGCGTGGTCGGGCAGGAGCGCCAGGTGGCCCTCGACCACGACGAGTGCGGCGTCCTGCTCGGGGCGCGGGTGCGCACCCGAGAGGGCGCGGGCGGCGGCGACCTGGGCGGCGGCCTCGGCGGCCCGTTCGGCCATCACGGCCGCCCAGGCGAGCCGGGTGTGCAGGTCGACCCGGCGGTCGGTGGCCGGGCCGCGGACCGCCGCGGCGCAGGCCGCCGCCGGCTCCGGCCGGACCGGGGGCAGCGTGCGGACCAGCTCGAAGGCCCGGTCCAGCTGGCCCGCCTCGGCCAGGGCCGGCAGCAACTGCTCGGTCACGGCGGCCCGTTCGGCGTCCCCGGCGAGTTCGTGCGCCCGCTCCAGCAGCACCACCGCCGAGCCGGCGGCGCCGGCCTCCAGCACGCGTCGGCCGGCCTCGGCGAAGTGCACGGTGGCGCCCGTCCGGTCCCCGCCGGCCAGCAGTAGGGAGGCGACCAACTGGCGTCGTTCGTCGGCGAGTTCCGGATCGGCGCGGAGGATCGCCCGGGCCGCCCGGCGGGCCACGGCGGCCCGCTCGGCCGGGGCCAGGGCGGCGGTGACGGCGGCGGCGGTGAGGGTGTGGCGGAAGGCGTAGCGGTCCGGGGCGGCGCCGTCGGGCACGATGACGTTGGCCTCGGAGGCCGACCGCAGGTGGCTGAAGAGCGTCCGGTCGTCGTACCCGGTGATCAGCTGGACGGTGGCCACCGAGAACCGGCTGCCCAGGGTGGCGGCGGTGAGCAGCAGGTCGCGCACGGGCGGGTCCAGCTGGTCGATCCGCCGGCCCCAGCTGCGGACGATGGTGCTCGGCACGCCGGTGCGCAGGCCCCCGGCCACCTCCCAGCGGCCGCCGGCCCGGTGCAGCGCGCCGCCGGCCAGCATGTCCGCGAGCAGTTCCTCGATCAGGTAGGGCGAGCCGTCGGCGCGGTCGGCCAGCGTCTCCAGGACGGCCGCCGGGACGTCGGCGGCGTCGCTCTCCAGGACGGCGGCGGCCATCGCCCGGACCTCGGCGGGCGGCAGCGGGCGCAGTTCGGTGACGGCGGCGGCACGGCGGCGTTCGGCGGCCCGGACCAGGTCCAGCGCCGGGCCCGGCTCGGCCCGCAGGGTGCCGACCAGCAGGACGGGCAGGCCGGCCAGGTTGTCGACCAGGTACTCCAGGACGGCGACCGTCTCCGCGTCGGTGTCGTGCAGGTCCTCCAGGAGCAGCACGCAGCCCGCGTCCCGGCCGAGCACGGCGAGCAGGCGCAGCAGTGCCTCGGCGAGCTCGACCACCGTCTCGGGGTACGCGCCGGCCCCGGCCGCCGAGGCCGCCGCCCCGCGCCATTCGGGCACCAGCCGGGCCAGGGCGGGCCGGTACGGGTCGAGTTCGGGGTCGGTGGGCGGGCCGGCGGCCCGGAAGCGGGAGGAGAGCGCCTCGATCAGCGGCCGGAACGGGGTGACCGTCCCGGTGGAGCTGCCGCGCCCGCGCAGGACCGGCAGGCCCAGCCCGTAGGCCTGGTAGGCGCACTCGCCGGCCAGCCGCGACTTGCCGATCCCGGCCTCGCCGAGCAGGAAGACCGCCCGTCCGGACCGCTGCCGGGCGGCGGCGAGCGCGCTGCCGAGCCGGCCGAGCTCGGCTGCCCGGCCGACGGTGATCGACGAAGTGGTCCGCATGGCCCGCAGGCTACTTGACGGCCTCTCCGATCTGTAGAGTGGTGAATCGGCCACGAAGCGAACACCTGTCCGGCACGGGCCGGTCACCGTACGGCCACATCGGCGGGACGCCGCTCCGGTCCGCCACCGGGGCGCTGCCCGGTCCCCGGTGGCGGCCGGCCGCGCCCTCAGGGGCGCACGGTCCGGCGTCGGTGGCGTGCGGCCCGTTCGCCGGGCCGTTCACGGCCGGGACGTGGCGCGCGCTGCCGGGGTGTCACGGGCGGTGCCCGGTGCCCCCGGTCGCTCGGATCGGTCCGGTCGGATCGGGACGGTCAGATCGGGACGGTCATGGTGGGGAACTCGAAGGCCGGGGAGACGGAGCCGGCGGCGGCGGACAGGAGCTGCGAGCGCAGGCCCAGCCCGCCGCCGGCCCGCAGCCGGATGTCCCCGGCGGGATGGTCCACCGCCTCCTCGGGCCGGGCGTCCGGCTGGTTCCAGGTCTGTGCCAGGTCGGTGTCGTTCATGCGGTGCGGTACTCCCGTTCGTCGGTGGAGCTCGTGGGGCCGGGTTCGGCCCGGGCGAGCGGTGCTCGCCCGCCGCGCCGCTTCGGTCGTCGTGGACGGTACACGGCGTGCGGTCAGGGGGCCGGCCTTTCGGCCGGGGTGCGGGGGCGCAGCAGCAGGGCGGGCGGCACCCGCTCGGGGAAGCCCAGCCGGAGCAGCCCGTGGCCGATCCCGGCCAGGCCGGTGAGCAGGCCCGGGTGCGGTACGGACCCGGGGGTGCCGCAGCGCGGGCCGTCCTGGTCGACGCCGGCCAGCAGCGAGGCCGCCCGGCGCACCCACGGCGTCCGCCCGGTGGCCGGGCTGCCTCGGCCGAGCAGCTCCAGTACGCCCGACTCGCCGTGGCACAGGCTCTGATCGGCCGTCGGGGCGGCCCGCGCGGTGTTGCGGACGGCGCGCTGGACCCAGTCGGCGAGCCGCCGGTCCGCGCGGGCGGACGGGCTGTCGGCCACCGCGAGGGCGATCCCGGGGCGGCCTCGGCACCAGGAGGACTCCCGGGCGCGCGCGGCCGTGGCGGCGTGCAGGGCCGCCAGGCCCGCCCGGTGGTGCGGTCCGTCGGCGGGTTCGCCGACGGTGTCCGCGTACCGCAGCAGCGCCCAGCCGGTGCCCGCCGAGCCGTGGGCGAAGCCGGCGGCGGCGGGCACCGGCAGGGCGGCGAGCCGGTCGGCGCAGTCCGTCGCGGCGGCCAGCGCCTCGGGCCGGCCGGTGGCGGTGTGCACGGCGAGCAGCGCGGCCAGGCCGCCGGCGGTGCCGCTGTGCACGCCGGGGTCGGTCTCGCGGGCGGCGGCGGCCGCGGTGAGCGCGACCGCCGGGCCGGTCCACTGCCGGATCAGCGGGTCGTCCAGGGTGCGGCCGATCTCGGTGAGCGCGTAGGCGATGCCGCCGAGCCCGGCGAAGGCGCCCGAGCCGACGGCGGCCGGCCGGTCGGGGTGCGCGCCGAGGGTGTCGAGCAGGCCGGGAACGGGTGCGAGGGTCCGGCGGGCCACCTCGGCGTAGCGGTCGGAGCCGGTGAGGGCGGCCAGTTGGGCGAGGAACAGCGCGGTGCCGGTGTACCCGCCGGCCAGGTCGGCGCCGAGCGGGCGGACCCGCCAGTAGCGGTCGGCGAGTAGCTCCAGGCCGAGCCAGTTGGTGCGGGACCGCCCCTGGTAGGCGGCCGCGACCAGCTGGTCGCCCACGCCCCGGGCGGCGGCGAGGAGCTGCTCGGGCTCGGGCGCGGTGGCCCAGACGTTCTCCGGCGCCGGCCGGCCGGGCCGGTGCGCGGGGGTCGGGGCGGCGCCGGCCATCGCGGCCCGGACGATCCACTCCTGGTCCTTGCGGTCGACCTCGCCGAGGGCCGCCAGCTTGGCCTCGACGCGGGCCAGCCCGGTCTCGGCGAGTTCGCCGGGGAGCCGGCGGCCGGTGGAGGTCCACAGGTCGCGGCTGCCGGGGCGGGTGGTGAACAGCGGGACGTCGCCGGAGCGGAGGTCGGCGAGCTCGTGGTCGGCGAGTTCCGGGCGGCCGGGGTCGGCGACGGCGTCGGTGCGCAGCAGTTCCAGGACGGCGCCCCGGGCGGCGGCGTCGCGCAGCACGTCCGGGTGGGTCGACTCGTCCAGCAGCCGTGCGTACACCCGGGTGGCGCGGGGCACCACCCGGACTTCGTCCTCGGCGAAGGAGCGCAGCAGGCCGTGAGCGCCGACGAGTTGGTGGCGACCGCCGGTGATGGCGGTGTAGCCGGCGCGGAAGCCGGTCACCAGGGCGTCGGTGTACTCGGCCGGGTCGGCGGGCGCGCCGTCCAGCCGGGGCCGGTTGCGGGCCTCGGCGAGCGGGCGGGCGCGCCGGACCAGCCGCATCTCGTCGGTGCCGGCGCCCGTCCAGTCCACGCCCTCCACCGGGGAGGTGGACCGTCGGCCGCCGCCGATGCCCGAGACGTCCACGGCGCCCTCGTCGCCGAGCAGCAACTGCGGCAGCAGGCCGACCCGGTGGACCGACTCCTCCAGGGCCCGGGCCGCCGGGTCCGGTGCCGGGCAGGCCCGGGCCGGCGGGTGGAACAGTGTCTCGACGTCCACCAGGACGGGCTGGTCCCCGGCCGCGACGAGGTTCTCGTAGTGCAGGTCGGTGCCGTCCAGGGCGTGCAGCAGCGCCAGCAGCGCGCCCTGGCGCCGGTAGAACCGCTCGACCTCGTAGCCGGTGCGGCAGGGGTGGGCGTCGGCGTACTCCGTCCAGCCGTAGTCGCCCCGGTCCAGCAGCCCGAGCGCGCGCAGCCGGGGCACGCCGGGCTGCGCGTTGAACCAGCCGAGCAGGGCGTTGAAGTGCCGGTGGGCGGCGGGCGGGCGGGGGCGGTGGACGACGGCGGAGCCGTTGGCGAAGTGCAGCACGCTGACGGCGCGGCCGCGCCGGTGGCGGTCGCCGGCCTCGGAGTCGACGGCCACCAGCGCCCCGGGGTCGGTGCCGTGCAGCAGGCCGGCGACCAGCAGCGGCCGGTCGGCGGCGAAACGGGTGAGCAGTTCGGCGTGCGCGTCGGCGGCGTCCAGGCAGGTCTGCGCGAGCAGCCGGGCCAGGACGGGGTACCTGCGGAGCAGCCCGGCGAGACCGTCGCGGCGCGCGGTCAGGGCGAGGAAGGAGCGGAACCGTTCCTGCGGGGTGGCGCCCGCGAGCCGCCCGCCGGTCCGCGCGGTGTGCAGTTCGAGGACCAGGGTGCGGGCGGCGATCCGGGCGAGGCGCCGGGCGAGGCGGGCGGTGAAGCCGGCCCGCAGGGCGGGGACGTCCAGCCGCCCGGGCCGGCCGGGGCGGTGGGCGGCGGGGTCGAGCACGGCCGGCAGCCGGACGAGGGCGCGCTCGGCGAACGGCGCCAGGACCAGGGCGAAGCCGGTCAGCCCCGGGTAGGCGGCGCGCGGCACGATCGGCCGCACGGGGGCGGCGGCGACGGCGGCCTCGGTGAACGCCGCCCAGTCGGGGCGGGCCAGCGGCCGGGGCAGACCGGGGGTCAGCGCCCGCTCCCACCAGACGGCCCGGTCCGCCCGGGCGCGCCGGACCCGGGGCGCCGGGGCGTGCTGCGGGGCCGGGGCGGGTGCGTGGAGCCGGGCCGGCGGGTCGCCGGGCATCGGAGGGTGCGGCGTCGTGGCGGCCTTGGCGGACGCCGGTGCGACCGGGCCCTGAACCGGTACGCCGCCCCCGTCGGGGTGCGCTCTGCGCACGGCGTCCACCTCTGCCACCACCGCACCTCCGATGCCGCGAGAGGGCCGCGTCGCCGTCGAAGCCGCCGCCCTCGTGCTGATCCTTGCCCTGCCCCGGCCGCCGGGGCATGGGGGACGGCCCCCCATCTTTGTGGCGCTCCGCCCGCATGATCCGGGCCGGGCGGCCCGCCCGCCGGGTGGGGTGCGCACGACCCGGGCCCCCCGGGGCCCGCGCGGGCGCGGCCCGGGCCGGCCGGCGCGCGCGCCCGGGCCCTTCGGCCCTTTCCGGCGCCGACCGCTGGCGGGATCGTGAGCGCCTGACGGGTGTGCGGGGCCTACCGGTGGGCAGACGTGACGGGACGGCGGACTTCGTGACGGGACAGGAGAGGCCTGAGGTGGGCGAGTTGGTCGCGATACAGGTGGACGAGGGGCTCGCGCGAGGGGTCGCGATCGACGCCAGGGCCCGGATCGCCGCGGTGGTGGGCGGGGCGGACGCGTTGGTCGAGGCGGTCCGGGTACGGATCCGGCCGGTCGGCGCGCGGGCGGTGCTGGCGCAGGTCAACGCCGAGGTGGACGGCCGGCGGATCCGCGTCCAGGAGGCCGCCGCCGACCGGGCCACCGCCCTGGACCGGCTGGCCGACGGGCTGCGCGCCCGGATCACGGCCGTCACCACCGGCTGGACGCCGCTGCCGTGGCCGCGCCGGGCGCCCGGGGCCGGTCTGCTCTCCGCCGTTCCCGCGCAGGGCGGCCCGTCGCGCGCCGGCCGTGCGCCGGTGGCCGCCGGGGCGGCGCCGTTCGCCGCGCACCCGTGCACCGGGTTGCCGCGCGCCGGTGTCCGGCCCGCCCTGGCGGCGTCCTCGGCCGGCCCGCGCCACATCGCGCGACGCAAGGAGGCCCACCTGGTGTGGTGCTCGCCCGACGCGGCGGCCCGGACCATGGACGCGATGGACTTCGACATCCACCTGTTCACCGACCCGGCCACCGAGACCGACGCCGTCGTCTACCGGACCGGCCCCACCGGCTACCGGCTCGCGCGCACCGGCGCCGCCGGGCCGCCCACCCGCCCGGCCGTCCCGTTCACCCTCAGCCCGGTCGGCGCACCCGAACTGACGGAGGCCGGAGCCGTCGACCGGCTCTGCGCCGCCGACCTGCCGTTCCTGTTCTTCGCCCAGCCCGGGACGCGGCGCGGCCGGGTGCTCTACCGGCGCTTCGACGGCCTGCTCGGCCTGATCGCGGCCACCTCGTGAGAGAAGGGTCCGTCCGCCACCGGCTGCGGACGCTGCGCCGCCTCGCGGGGCAGCCGCCCGGCGGCGGTCGGCCGCCGCACACCGGGGCCCCGCCGCGCCGGCTGGTGCCGATCGACCGGACCGAGGCGCTGCGGCTGCTCGGCAGCGCGCCGTTCGGGCGGATCGTCTTCACACTGCGGGCGCTGCCCGCCGTCCGCCCGGTCAACCACCTGCTGGTCGACGACACCGTGGTGATCCGGACGGACGACGCGGCGGCGCTGGGCGCGGCCACGCTCGGGGCCGACGCGGCGGGCGTGGTGGTCGCCTACGAGGCCGACGCCATCGACCCGCGGACCAGGCTCGGCTGGAGCGTGGTCGTCACCGGCTACGCCCGCCCGGTCACCGACCCCGTCCTGTTGGCCCGGTACCGGGCGTTGTTGACGCCCTGGGTGGACGCCGGGACGGACCACATCGTGGCCATCCGGCCGGAGCTGGTGACGGGCTACCGGCTGACCCCGGCCGGGGCCGCCGGCCGGTAGCGCCGGTCCGCCGCCGGTGCGGTGTCGCGGCGGCCCCCGGGGCCCCGCGACGGCGCACCGGGCTTCGGCATGTCCGGCTCCCGGCCCGCACCGGCGCCTCGGTGTGTCCTGGTCCGGGCCCCGGCGGGATCCGGCGGGCGCCGGACGCCCGCCGGAGGTCCCTGGCCCCGGCCCGGGACGGAGGCCCACCGGCCCGGGGCCACCGGGCCCAACGGCCCTGGGGCGCCGGGCCGTCGAGTTCTGATCATGGATCACCATCCATTCGCAGAACTTCGAAGGAGTGCGTCCTTGAGCGCCATCGAGGCACCGGGCGACAGCGCGCCGCCGTCGCCGTCGCCGTCGCCGTCGCCGCCGTCGCCGTCGGCCGCCCGGCCGGCCGGAGTACGGGCCCGCCGGCCCGGCTCGGCCCTGGTCAGGCTGCTGACGACCACCGACCACAAGACGATCGGCTCGATGTACCTGGTGTCGGCGTTCGGGTTCTTCCTGATCGGCGGCGTCCTGGCGCTGGTGATGCGGGCCGAACTCGCCCGGCCGGGGACGCAGATCCTCTCCAACGAACAGTTCAACCAGGCCTTCACCATGCACGGTTCGGTGATGCTGCTGCTGTTCGCGATGCCGCTGTTCACCGGCTTCGCCAACTGGATCATGCCGCTGCAGATCGGCGCGCCGGACGTCGCCTTCCCCCGGCTGAACATGCTGGCCTACTGGCTGTTCATGTTCGGCTCGCTGATCGCCGCCGCCGGCTTCGCGACCCCGCAGGGCGCGGCCGA
Source organism: Kitasatospora sp. NPDC028961 (assembly GCF_055564815.1). NCBI lineage: Bacteria > Bacillati > Actinomycetota > Actinomycetes > Kitasatosporales > Streptomycetaceae > Kitasatospora > Kitasatospora sp. NPDC028961. The sequence goes on from NZ_JBVHVO010000002.1 coordinate 289,234, forward strand.
CTTCGGCTGGTTCCTCTACGCGCCGCTCTCGGACGCGATCCACTCGCCGGGCGTCGGCGCCGACATGTGGATCATGGGCGTCACGCTGTCCGGCTTCGGCAGCATCCTGGGCGCGGTCAACTTCATCACCACCATCATCTGCATGCGCGCCCCGGGCCTGACCATGTTCCGGATGTCCATCTTCTGCTGGAACGTGCTGCTCACCTCCGTCCTGGTGCTGATGGTCTTCCCGGTGCTGGCCGCCGCGCTGCTGGCGCTGGAGTGCGACCGCAAGTTCGGCTCGCACGTCTTCGACCCGGCCAACGGCGGGGCGATGCTCTGGCAGCACCTGTTCTGGTTCTTCGGCCACCCCGAGGTCTACATCCTGGCGCTGCCGTTCTTCGGGATCGTCTCCGAGGTCATCCCGGTCTTCTCCCGCAAGCCGATGTTCGGCTACGCGGGTCTGATCGCCGCCACCGTGGCGATCGCGGGTCTCTCGGTGACGGTCTGGGCGCACCACATGTACGTCACCGGCCAGGTGCTGCTGCCGTTCTTCTCCTTCATGACCTTCCTGATCGCGGTGCCGACCGGGGTGAAGTTCTTCAACTGGGTCGGCACCATGTGGAAGGGCTCGCTGAGCTTCGAGACGCCGATGCTCTGGACGGTCGGGTTCCTGGTCACCTTCCTGTTCGGCGGTCTGACCGGGGTGCTGCTGGCGGCGCCGCCGATCGACTTCCACGTCTCCGACTCGTACTTCGTGGTCGCCCACTTCCACTACACGCTGTTCGGCACGGTCGTCTACGCCATGATGGCCGGCTTCCACTTCTGGTGGCCGAAGATGACGGGGAAGATGCTGGACGAGCGGCTCGGGCGGATCAGCTTCTGGACCCTCACCATCGGCTTCCACAGCACCTTCCTGGTGCAGCACTGGCTGGGCGCCGAGGGCATGCCGCGCCGCTACGCCGACTACCTGGCCTCGGACGGCTTCACCCTCCTCAACACCGTGTCCACCCTCGGCTCGTTCCTGCTCGGCCTGTCGATCCTGCCGTTCCTCTACAACGTCTGGAAGACCGCCAAGTACGGCGAGCGCGTCACCACCGACGACCCGTGGGGCTACGGACGCTCGCTGGAGTGGGCCACCTCCTGCCCGCCGCCGCGGCACAACTTCGCCACCCTGCCCCGGATCCGCTCGGAGTCCCCGGCGTTCGACCTGCACCACCCCGGGATCGCGGCGCTGGACTTCGTGGAGAACAACGGCGAACCGGCCAAGCACCTGGCCGGCGTCACCCCGGCCCGGTACGACGTCCCCGCCCCGCGGGCCCGCCGGGCGGTGCGGCGCGGCGACGGGTCGCCGGACCGGTGACGGCCTGCTGACGGCCCGCGCCTGCTGACGGCCCGCGCCCGCCGCGGCCCGCGCCGCCCCGAACGCCGGTCCCGCCCGTTCCGCTGCCCCCGGGCGGGCGGGGCCGGTCCCACCCCTTCCCTTCCACCCGCTTCGGAGCGGCCCCCGGCGACCCGGGGGAGGCCCGCCCGGTCGAGGAGCACCCGGTATGTCCCACCCCGTCCTGGCCCTCGGTACCGCCGCGCTCACCGCGGCCGGCTGCGTCTGGTACCTGCCCGCCGTCGCCGACCTCCGGGCGGGCGAGGACCGCCCCCGGTCCGTCCGCACCGCCGCTGCGGCCTGTGTGGTCTGCTGGGCGGGGCTCGCGCTCGCCGGGGGAGTGCTGCCGGCCGTCGCCGACTGGCGGCCCGCCGCCGGGTCCGCCCTGACGGGCCTGGTCGCCGGGGCGGTCCTGCGGGTCCGCGCGTACCGCCAACGGCGTGATGAGCAGCGTGAGTCCGGGCAGCGCTGGGCGATGCTCGACGCCGGCCCCGTGCCACGCGGCCCGCACCCGGCGGCCCGGATCCTGGCGGGCTGGCTGCTCGTCGGGCTCGCCGTCGCCGCGCTCGGCGCGCTGTCCCTGCTGCTCACCGCCGGCGGGCCGTTCGCCTCCCGGCTCGGCGGAGCGGCAGCCGGCGCGGGGGTGGTCTCGACGGCGTTCCTGCTGATCGGTTTCGCCAACGCCCGCCGCCACCGGCCCTGACCGGGCGCCGCGCCGGGGCCGCACCGGCCTCGGCCGGGAGGCGCCGGGTGGGCCGTGCCGTCGGTGGGCCGCTTCGGGGCAGCCGGCCCGAATGGGGTCGTTGGGCCCTGGGCCGGCACCCTCCGGTCGGCGATGATGCGGTGGGCCCGCGGCAGTGTGCCGGGCGCGAGGAAGGTGGAGCCGCGAGATGGCGAGCGAGACGGCCGGTACCGACACCCCGGCACCGGTCAGGGTGTTCCTGCTGGACGACCACGAGGTGGTGCGCCGCGGCGTCCACGACCTGCTGGACGGCGAACCCGACCTGGAGGTGGTCGGCGAGGCCGCCACCGCCGCGCAGGCCCTCGTCCGCGTCCCCGCCCTGCGCCCCGACGTCGCCGTCCTGGACGTCCGCCTCGGCGACGGTGACGGGGTGTCCGTCTGCCGCGAACTGCGCTCCCGGATGCCCGACCTGGCCTGCCTGATGCTCACCTCCTTCGACGACGAGGAGGCGCTCCTCGACGCCGTGATGGCGGGCGCGGCCGGCTACGTGCTGAAGCAGATCAGCGGCACCGACCTGGTCACCGCCGTCCGTACGGTCGCCTCCGGCCGGTCGATGCTCGACCCGGGCGCCGCCACCCGGCTGCTCAACCGGCTGCGCAACGACGCGGCCCCGCCGCCGCCCGCCGCCACCGGGCCGGAGCTGACCGGGCGCGAGCAGGAGGTGCTGGCGCTGATCGGCGAGGGCCTGACCAACCGGCAGATCGGCGAGCGCCTCTACCTCGCCGAGAAGACGGTGAAGAACCACGTCTCCCGGCTGCTGGCCAAGCTCGGCGTGGAGCGGCGCGTCCAGGCCGCGCTGATCGCCACCGAGCTGCGCCAGTCCGCCGCCGCCCAGCCGGCCTACCCGCGCACCCTCGGCGGCGGGCGGGGATAGCCCGCGCTTCGGGACGGGGACCCGCGGCGGGACCATCGGCCCTCGCCCGGGCCCGGTCCGGCGGGTGACCATCGCTGGCATGAACCCCGATCCTCAAGCGCCGTCCGCGCCGTCCGTGCAGGTGGAACCGGAGGGTCGGCGGCCGCCCGGCCCGCCGGAGCTCGACCGGACCGGGGCGCTGGAGCTGCTGGCCGGGGCGGCGGTCGGCCGGGTGGTCTACACCGTCGGCGCGCTGCCCGCCGTGCTCCCGGTGTCCTTCCGGCTGGACGCGGCCGGCGGCGTGCTGCTGTCCGCGTGGGCCGGCTCCGAGCTGGCCCGGGCGGTGGACGGCGCGGTGGTCGCCTTCGAGGCCGACGAGTGGGACGGCACCGACGGCACCGGCTGGTGCGTCACCGTCCTCGGCCGTGCGGAGGTGCGCCCGGCCCCGGCACCGGCGACGGCCCCGGGCGACGCACCGGACCGGCACACGGATCGGGAGCGGGTGCTGATCCGGGTCGGCCCGGAGCTGGTGGTGGGCCGGCGGCTGACCACCGAGGGCTGAGGCCCCGCCGCCCGGCGGGGTGCGGACCGGCCTGTCAGACCCCCAGCGGGGCCTCCCAGACCACTTGGGTGCCACCGCCCTCCGCCTCCCGCAGGGCGAAGCTCCCACCGGCCCGTTCCGCCCGCTCGGCCAGGTTCCGCAGGCCGCTGCGCCGCCCGCCCGCCGGTACGCCCACCCCGTCGTCCGTGACGGTGAGCGTCACCCGCCCGCCGAGCGCCCGCAGCGCGACCTCCACCCGGCTCGCCCGGGCGTGCCGGGCCGCGTTGCTGAGCGACTCGCCGAGGACGGCCAGCACGTGCTCGGCCAGCTCCTGCGGCACGTCGGTGTCCAGCAGGCCCTCCATGCTGAGCCGCGGCGCGAAGCCCAGGGTGGTCCGCGCGTCGCCGACGGCCCGGGTCGCGCGGGCCCGCAGGCTCCGGTCGGGTTCCCCGTGGGCGCGCAGTCCGAAGATCGTCGAGCGGATGATCTTGATCGTCTCGTCCAGGTCCGCGACCGCGCGGCCGACCCGGTCGGCCGCGCCCGGGCTCTCGATCAGCCGGCCCGCGCTCTGCAGCGTCATCCCGGTGGCGAAGAGCCGCTGGATGGCCAGGTCGTGCAGGTCCCGGGCGATCCGGTCACGGTCCTCCAGCAGCGTCAACTGCTCGGCGTCCCGGCGGCGTTCGGCCAGCTCCAGGGCGAGCGCCGCCTGGTCGGCGAAGCCCAGCAGCGGGCCGGTCTCCTCGGCGGTGAACGGCGGCCGCCCGCACTCCCGGGCCAGCAACAGCACGCCCCGGCCGTACCCGGGCCCGGTGCCCAGCGGCACCGCCACCGCCGGGCCGAGGCCGTCGAAGCGCCCGGGCGGCCCGGCCGCGAACCGGGCGTCGACCGCCAGCTCCTCGCTGGTCACCGGCGAGCCGGAGGCGTACGCGGCGCCGGAGAGCGTGCCGTCGACGGGGACCGTCACCCCGAGCCGGGCGCCCGGCTCGCGGCCCAGCGCCACCTCGACGGTGAGTTCGTCGGCCCGCTCGCCGGGCTCGGCCGGCGCGACCGAGACGTCCGCCAGCTCCGCGCCGGCGATCTCCCGGGCCCGGCGCGCGATCAGCTCCACCACGGCGAGCCGGGGCGCGCCCGACAGCAGGCTCCTGGTGATCTCGGCGCTCGCCCGCAGCCAGCGCTGCTGGCGCTGCGCCTCCTCGTACAGCCGGGCGTTGTCGATGGCCACCCCGGCGGCCACCGCCAGGGTGGAGATGACCGCCTCGTCGTCGGCGTCGAAGTCCACGCCGCCGCGCTTGTCGGTGAGGTACAGGTTGCCGAACACCTCGCCGCGCACCCGCACCGGTACCCCGAGGAAGGTGTGCATCGGCGGGTGGTGGGCGGGGAAGCCGACCGAGGCCGGGTGTTCGGAGAGCACCGGGCAGCGCAGCGGCTCCGGGTGGCGGATCAGCTCGCCGAGGATCCCGTGGCCGGCCGGCAGCGGGCCGATCGCCGCGATCTCCTGCTCCGTCAGGCCGACCGTGAGGAACTGCGAGAGGGTGTGGCCGTCGGCGCCGATCACGCCGAGCGCGGCGTACCGGGCGTCGACCAGGTCGGCGGCGGCCGCCACGATCCGGTGCAGGGCCTGGGAGAGGTCGAGTTCGCGGCCGACCGCCAGCACCGCCTCCAGCAGACTGTGCACCCGGTCCCGGGTGCCGCGCGCCGCGTCGATCCGCCACTGGAGCTCCTCCAGCAGCTCGTCCAGGCGCAGTTGCGGCATCCGCGCGCCCGCGCCGGCGCCGCCGCCGGGCGACCTGTCCGCCGAAGGGCCGGTGCCTGTCCGCGTACCGTCCGCGCCGCCCACCGGCGTCCTCCTCAGGGTCCCGTTCCAGCTGTTCCGTCCCCGGTCGAGCGACCGGGAGGATGGTCGGATTTCACGGTAGTGCCCGTGCACACCCGCCCGGGACGCCGGGGTCCGTCGTGTACGCACCCGGCGGGACTTCCGGCCCCCGTGCCGGGGCCCGCCGGTCCCTGGCACCGGGCCGCTCCCGGGACGAGGGTGGGGGAGTCGACGGCGGGTCAGGACGCACCGCCCCCGGCCGCAGTGGCCCGTGATCCGCAACGGAAGGAAGACCGATGACGCCACCCGTTCTGGCCGGAGTCGACGGCTCGCCCGCGAGCACCGCCGCCGCCCACTGGGCCGCCGAGGAGGCGCTGCGCCGGGGCGTCCCGCTGCGCCTGGTGCACGCCTGGCCCTGGCTGACCGACGGCCGGGCCGGGTTCGCCACCGCCGAGGCGCCGCCCGCCGCCGCCCAGCAGGTGGTGCAGGGCGCCGCCGAGGCGATCCGCCGCCGCCACCGCGGCCTGGCCGTGCACGCCGACGTGGTGCTCGACGGCGCGGTGGACGGCTTGGTCGCCGAGAGCGCCGATGCGGGCCTGCTGGTCCTCGGCTCGCGCGGACTCGGCGGCTTCGCCGGGCTGCTGCTCGGCTCGGTGAGCACGGCGACCGTCGCCCGCAGCGCGTCACCGGTGGTCGTGGTCCGGCCGCCGGCCGCGAACGGCGGGCCGCCCGAGGTGCCCGAGGTCGTCGTCGGCGTCGACACCCGGGCGGTGGACGAAGCCCTGCTGGCCTTCGCGTTCGACGCGGCGGAGCTGCGCGGCGCCCGGGTGCGGGCCGTCCACGGCTGGGAGCTGCCGGCCGCGTTCGCGACCGTGGGCCTCGTCCCGTCCCAGCCCGAACTCGCGGAGCTCGAAGCACTGGAGGCGAAGGAGCTCTCGCTCGCCCTCGCCGAGTGGCGTGAGCGCCGCCCGGGCACGGAACTCGTCGAGCAGGTCGGGCTCGGCGCCGCCCGCACCCTGGTGGCGGCCTCCGGGGCGGCCGACCTCGTGGTGGTCGGCCGGCGCCACCGCCCGTACGACCTCGGCCGGCGGCTCGGCCCGGTCACGAGCGCCGTCCTCCCGTACGCGGACGCCCCCGTCGCGGTGGTGCCGCATCCGTGACGGCCCGGCCGTGCGGCCCACCCGCCGCCCGGCCCCGTTTCGCCGCCTGCTCTCAGCCCGCCGCCCGGCCCCGGCCCGCCGCCCGGCCCCGGCCCGCCGCCCGGCCCCGGCCCGGCCCCGGTCCGCCGCCCGGGCTCAGCCCGCGCGCCGCCCGCCGGGCGGTACGACCTCGGCCCGCACCCGCAGGTCCGGACTGTGGCGGAAGCTGAGGGTGAACTCCACCCACTGCCCGGCCCGCAGCTCCGGCGGGTCGACGATCATCAGGTCGGCGTCCTCCGGCGCCATCGCCAGCTCGCCGCGCTCCGGCACGGGCAGCACGGCGGCCGGCTCCCAGCGGCCCGCCGCGCCCTCGTGCCGATGCCGCTTCAGCGTGATCCGGCCGCCGAACTCCCAGCTCGCACCGGTGAGTTCGTCGGGTATGTCGCCCGGGTTGCGGACGGTGAAGAACGCCGCCGTGGCGCTCGCCCCGCTGGTCGCCGGCAGCAGCACCCAGCCCGGGCCCGCCTCCACCGGCCGCTGGCGCCCGGCCCCGCCGACCGCCGTCCAGCCGGCGAGCAGGGCCAGCGCCACCGCGGCCGCGGCCACCGGCGGCCCGACCACCCGCAGCCGTGCGGCCCTCCGGCCGCCGGACCGGGCGCTCACCCGGCCACCCCCGCGGCGCCCCGGCGCGGCTCGCCGCCCGGACGGCCCGCGCCGCGCCCCGGCTGCCACGTCCGCAGCCGCAGGCTGTTGCCCACCACGAGCAGCGAACTCAGCGACATCGCCACCGCCGCCAGCATCGGGTTCAGCAGCCCGACCGCCGCCAGCGGGATCAGCACCAGGTTGTAGCCGAACGCCCAGAGCAGATTGACCCGGATGGTGGCCAGCGTCCGCCGGGCCAGCCGGACGGCGTCCACCACCGCCTCGATGTCGCCCCGCACCAGGGTGAGCCCGGCCGCCCCGATCGCGGCGTCACTGCCCGAGGCGAGCGCCACCCCGAGGTCCGCCGAGGCCAGCGCGACGGCGTCGTTGACCCCGTCGCCGACCACCGCCGTGGTCCGCCCGGCGGCCCGCAACTCGGCGACCACCTCGGCCTTGCGCGCCGGAGAGGCCGAGCAGTGCACCCGCTCGATGCCCAGCTCGGCGGCCACCGCCCGGGCTGCCCCGGGGCCGTCGCCGGTCAGCAGGACGGTCTCCAGCCCCAGCGCGCGCAGCCGGTGCAGCGCCCGCCAGCTGCCGGAGCGCAGGGTGTCCCCGACCGCGAGCAGGGCTACCGCCCGGCCGTCCAGTTCCACCAGGACCGGTGTCCGGCCGGCCGCCCCGGCCCGGTCCCGCGCCCCGGCCAGGACGGCGGGCAGCTCCGCCGAGGAGTCCTCCGGCCGGACCACCCGGACGGCCCGCCCCTCGACGTTGCCCGTGACACCGACCCCGGCGGTGGCCGCGAAGGCCGCCACCGCCGGGAGCGACCCGCAGCGCGCCCGGGCCGCCGACAGGACGGCCCGGCCCACGGGGTGCTCGGAGCGTTGCTCGACCGCGCCCGCGAGCCGCAGCACCTCGTCCGCCTCCACCCCGGGCACGACGGTGAGCTCACCGAGCTCGGTGCGCCCGGTCGTGAGCGTCCCGGTCTTGTCCAGGACCACGGTGTCGATCCGGCGCAGGCTCTCCAGCACCTCCGGCCCGCGCACCAGGACGCCCAGCTCCGCGCCCCGGCCGGTCGCGGCCAGCAGTGCGGTCGGCGTGGCCAGGCCCAGCGCGCACGGACAGGCCACCACCAGGACCGCGACCGCGGCCGTCACCGCCGCCTGCGGATCGGCGCCCGCCCCCAGCCAGAAGCCGAGCACCGCGACCGCCACCGCCAGGACGCAGGGCACGAACACCCCGGCCACCGCGTCCGCGAGCCGCTGCGCCCGCGCCTTGCCGGCCTGCGCGTCCGCCACCAGGGCGGTGATCCGGGCCAGTTGGGTGTCCGCGCCGACGGCCGTGGCCCGGACCACCAGCGCGCCGCCGACGTTCACCGTGGCACCCGCCACGGCATCGCCGGGGCCGACCTCCACCGGCGCGCTCTCGCCGGTGAGCAGACTGAGGTCCAGCGCCGAGCCGCCCTCCACCACCACCCCGTCGGTGGCCACCCGCTCGCCCGGCCGGACCACGAACTCCCCGCCGGGCAGCAGCTGTTCGATCGGGATCAGCCGCTCCTGCCCGGACCGCGGATCCCGGACGCACACCTCCTTGGCCCCCAGCTCGGCCAGCGCCCGCAGCGCCGAACCGGTGCGCCGCCGCACCCTGCCCTCCAGCAGCCGGCCCGCCAGCACGAACAGCGGCACCCCGACGGCCGCCTCCAGATAGACGTGCGCGCCGCCCCCGCCGTCGGCGGTCAGCGAGAACGGCATCCGCATGCCGAGGCCGCCCGCCCCGCCGAACACCAGCGCGTACGCGGACCAGCCGAAGGATGCCACCACGCCGAGGCTGACGAGCGTGTCCATGGTCGCCGTGCCGTGCCGCAGCCCCTGCCGGGCCCGCCGGTGGAAGCCGGCCGACCCCCACGTCACCACCGGGACGGCCAGCGCGAAGCACACCCACTGCCAGGCCGGGAACTGCAGCGCCGGCACCATCGACAGCACCACCACCGGCACCGCCGCCAGCGCGGTTACCAGCAGGCGCCACCGTTCCGCGGGCTCCTCGGCGCGGTCCACCGGCGGCTGCCCGGCCCCGGCCGGCGCGGCCGTGAACCCGGCCCGCTCGACCGCGGCGACCAAGTCCCCGACGGCCACCCCGGCCGGGTGCAGCACCCGCGCCCGCCCGGTGGCGAGATTGACGCCGGCCGTGACCCCGTCGATCCGCGCCAGCGTCCGTTCCACCCGGCCGACGCAGGCCGCGCAGGTCATCCCGCCGACCGTCAGGTCGGTGCTGACCGGCGCCCCGGCCGGCGCGTCCGCGACGGCGCTCACCGGCCCGCCCCCATGTCGTGCCCGCTCATCCCCGGCGCGCCGCCGCCCCCGCCGCTCCCGGGCGTCAGCCCCGGCGACACCGGCCCGGCCCCGCGCCCCAGCGCGAACGCCGCCACGAACACCACCACCAACAGCAGGGCGAACCCCGCCACCACACTCCACGGCCGGCCACCCGGCGTCATCTCACTCACCCCCCACCAGTCGGCCCGCCACCCCCACCGGTTCCCACCACCCGCACATCACCCCGGAACACCACGCCCGGGGACGTGCCGGGGCCGCCGTCCGTCAGCGGGGTGTCGAGCCGGAAACAGGAGCGCCGGCCGCAGCCCAGGCCGGTGTCGGTGAGGCCGGGGGTACCCGAACGGGGGAGCAGGTTTCGCGGCGGGGGCGGTCGTTGCGAAGCATGGGGACGTAGCGGTCGTCGGCCGCTGGACGCCGATCAGAAGAGGGAACTCCGGTGCGTGAACTCCATAGCTTCCCGAACCGTCCTGCCGAGGGTGCTCGCCGGGGGTGGTCCGGGCCGCGGGCCGTGGCGCTGGTGGCCGCGCTGACCGGGGCCGCGGTGCTGGCCGCGTGCAGCAGTTCGTCGACCAATCCGTCGGTCACCCGCTCGGAGGCCTCGACGCTGAGTACGGCGCCCAACCCGTCGTCGTTCTCGGGGGAGCCGCCGTCCGCGCTGGCCTCGACCGCGGAGTCGGCGCTCGCGTCGGCGTCGGCGGCCGCCGAGTCCGGCTCGGCCGCCGCCGCCTCGTTCGCGGCCTCCGCCTCGGCACAGGGCGAGCAGGCGCGGCAGAACGCGGCGGCCGCGCTGGGCACGCTGGAGAACGGCGGCAACGCGCTGGGCGACGTCACCATCACCGGGGTGCCGCGGGCGCAGACCGGTGGGCTGCACGCCGTCGTGGTCACCATCACCAACGACGGGGTGAACGCCGCCTCGTACGCGGTGCAGGTGGACTTCACGGACACCAGCGGGAAGACCGTGGACAGTTCGATCGTCGGCGCGGAGCACCTCGCCGTCGGCGCGCAGGCCTCCCCGGTCGCGTTCAGCCGCCGGCCGGCGGAGGAGACGCTGCTGCCGGTGGTGGTCAGGGCCGTCCGGTACTGAGCGGCCGGCAGGGCGCACCTCTTGCCGGGCGGGCTACTCGTCGGTAATCCTTACTGACATCGCGTCCAGCAGAGGAGCCGCATGCCCGCCGACGTCACCTTCGCGCTGCCCGCCCCGCACGGACCGGGGGAGGTGACCGTCCGCTACCAGCGGCTCGGGTCCGGCAGCCCGCTCCTGTTGCTGCACGGCGTGGGCCACCACTGGCAGGCCTGGGAGCCGGTGCTGCCCGCGCTGGCCGAGCGGCACGAGGTGATCGCCGTCGACCTGCCGGGCTTCGGCGCCTCGCCCGCCCTGCCGTCGGGCGTGCCGTACGGGCTGGAGGCGGTGGTGCCGGTGCTCGGCAGGCTCTGCGCCGAACTCGGGATCGAGCGCCCGCACGTCGCCGGGAACTCCCTCGGCGGACTGCTCGCCCTCGGCCTCGGCCGGGCCGGCCTGGCCCGCTCGGTGACGGCGCTCGCCCCGGCCGGGTTCTGGACCGAGGCCGAACGCCGCTACGCCTACGCGGTGCTGGGCGGGATGCGGCTCGGCGCGCGGCTGCTGCCGCCGCCCGCCGTCGGCCGGATCGCCCGCTCCGCGGCCGGCCGCGCGCTCCTGGTCAGCTCCATCTACGCCCGCCCCGGCCGCCGGGAGCCCGCCGCCGCCGTCGCCGAGACCAGGGCGCTGCGCGAGGCGACCGGCTTCGGCCCCACCCTCGCGGCCGGCCGCGGGCTGCGGTTCACCGGGGCCGCCGGCGACGTGCCGGTCACCGTCGCCTGGGGCAGCCGGGACCGCATCCTGCTGCGCCGTCAGGGCGTGCGCGCGCTGCGGGAACTCCCGGCGGCCCGGCTGGTCCGGCTGCCGGGCTGCGGGCACGTGCCGATGAACGACGACCCGGAGCTGGTCGCCCGGGTGGTCCTGGACACCTGCGCCCGGGCGCAGGACCGGCCGGCCCTGCCGGAGCCGCTCAGTCCGTCAGCGTGATCCGGATGCCGACCGTGCCGCGCTCGCCGCGCCGCACCCGGCTGCCGAGCAGGGTGAGCACACCCAGCAGGCCGTACTTCTGCCGCAGCAGCGTCCGGTAGGCGGCGGTCCGCTCGGGGCCGAGGATCTCGGCGGTCGCCGGGTACTGCTCGCCCGTCGGCCGGCCCTTGACGTCGCACGGGCCGACCAGGACGTCGGCGCGGTTGCGGATCCGCTTGACCTTCCAGGAGTCGGTGACGGTCCAGACGCCCAGCGCGTCGCCGTCGCGGACCACCCAGACCGGGGTCGGTACCGTGCTGCCGTCCTTCTTGTAGGTGGTGACCAGCAGGTAGTTCCCGGCGGAGAGCCGGACCAGGCGTGCGAGCCGGTCCTGCGAGGCGGGGTCGGGGGTGGCGGCGCTCATGGCCGCATTCTAGGCCGCGCCGTGGGCCGGGGCGTGTGACCGTCGTCAGGGGGTGACCACGGGGAACGCCCGCTCCGGGGTGGTGACGAGGGCGAACAGCCGCGGCAGCAGCCCCGGGTCGCCCTCGTGCCGGACGGTGTCGAGGGCCTGGCCGGACAGCAGGCCGAGCAACTGCGGCCTGGTCAGGGTGAGCGTCAGCCCGGCGGGCGACCGGGGCGCGTCCCCGGCCGGGAACGACCGGTGGGTGAGGGCGCCGTGCCGCAGTGTCACCCGGTACCGCAGCCGCTCGTCGGTCAGCACCAGGTCGATGGTCAGCGCCTCGTCCCAGGCGCGCGGCCCGTCGATCCGGATCGCGATCGAGTCGAGCAGCATGGCGGTGGTCAGGGCCGCCGTCATCCCGGGGTTGGCGGCGTCGAGCAGGACCGTCCCGGGGCCGTCCAGCAGTTCGCCCGCGGCCGCCAGGTAGAAGTTGCGCCAGGGGCCGTTCTCCGCGCCGTGGCCGAGCTGCCGGTAGACGCCGGCCAGCGCCTCCCTGGCCGCCCGGTTCGACGGGTCGGCGAACACCACGTGGTTGAGCAGGGTGGCCGCGAAGCGGAGGTCCCCCGAGTCCGCGTAGCCCCGCGCCTTGGCCAGCGCGGCCTCGCCGCCGCCGGCCACCTCGACGTACCGCTGCGCCTGGGCCACCGGCGGGTGCTCCCACAGGTGCGCCACGTTGCCGTCGAACCAGCCGAGGTAGCGCTGGTAGACGGCTTTGACGTTGTGGTTCAGCGAACCGTAGTAGCCGCGCGCGTGCCAGCGCCGCTCCAGCGCGGGCGGCAGCCGCAGCTCCTCGGCGATCTCCGTCCCGGTGAGCCCGTCGTTGAGCCGGCGCAGGGTCTGGTCGTGCAGGTACGCGTAGAGGTCGCGCTGCTCGGAGAGGAAGGCGACCACGTTGTCGTGGCCCCAGGTCGGCCAGTGGTGCGAGGCGAACGCGACGTCGTACCGGCCGTGGAAGTACTCGATCGCCTCGTCCAGGTAGCGGGCCCAGATCCGGGCGTCGCGGACCACCGCGCCGCGCAGCGTCAGGATGTTGTGCATGGTGTGGGTGGCGTTCTCGGCCAGGCAGAGTGCCCGCAGGCCGGGGAAGAGGAAGTTCATCTCGGCCGGGGCCTCGGTGCCCGGGGTGAGCTGGAAGACGATCCGCACGCCGTCGACGGTCTCCTCCTGGCCGGTGCGGGTGACGTCCACCGTCGGCGGGACGAGCGTGATGGTGCCGGTGGAGGTGGTCATGCCGAGGCCGGCGCCGATCTGCCCGTCGGGGGCCTTCGGCAACCGGTCGCCGTACATGAACATGGCCCGCCGGGTCATCGCGTTGCCCGCGTAGACGTTCTCGCTGACGGCGTGTTCCAGGAAGCCGGCGGGCGCGATGACCGGGACGCCCTCCTCACTGCCCGGCGGCAGGACGCCGCGGGCGCCGCCGAAGTGGTCGCCGTGCGAGTGGGTGTAGACGAGGCCGGTGACGGGCCGGTCGCCGCGGTGCTCCCGGTAGAGCGCGAGGGCGGCGGCGGCCGTCTCGGCGGAGATCAAGGGGTCGATCACGATCACCCCGCGCTCGCCCTCGACCAGCGTCATGTTGGACAGGTCGAGGCCGCGCACCTGGTAGACCCGCTCGGCCACCTCGTAGAGCCCCTGCCGGGCACAGAGCCGGGCCTGGCGCCAGAGGCTCGGACGGGCGGTGTCCGGGCAGTCGGCGGCGAGGAAGCCGTACGCGTCGTTGTCCCAGACCACCCGCCCGTCGGCGGCCCGGACCACGGCGGGCACCAGCGCGCCGAGGAAACCCCGGTCGGCGTCCTCGAAGTCCGTGGTGTCGTCGAAGGGCAGGTCGGTCATCGCAGGCTCCGTTCCATCGGTGGTGTGCGGGCGGCGCCCGGCCGCACCGGGCCGGCGGAGCACCGCCCGACGGACGACGCGGTCCGGACGGCCGCGGCCGGCGGCGCGGTGGCCGCCGGGGAGTCAGGCCCGGTGGTGGTGCAGCCGCCGACGGGCCGACCGCACCGTCGACCGCAGGGCGCGGGCCGCCCGCCGGCGGCCGCGACCGCCCACCGCCGTCGAGCCGCCCAGCGCGGTGGCACCCGTTCCGGCGAACGCGAGCGGGGCGGCGGCGGCCTCGGCGGCAGCCGGGCGCAGCCGCAGCCGCCGGGCCCGGGTCCGGCCCGCGGACCACAGCGCCAGCGCCCCGCCGAGCGCGAGCGCCGTCCACCCGGCCGGGCCGAGCGCGTGGTGGGCCTGCTGGATCGCGTGCGGCACGACGCCCGTCGCGGGGGCCTCGGCGGGGGCGGACGCGGCGGCGGCCGGCTCGTCCACCAAGTGGCCGACCGGTTCCACCCGGCCCGCCGCGGCGAAGCCCCAGTCGAGCAGGCTCGCCGCCTCGTCGTACACCTTGGTCTGCGACTCCGGGTGCATCACCGTCACCAGCAGGGTGCGGCCGCCGCGTTCGGCGGCACCGGTGAAGGTGGCACCGGCGCCGGTGGTGTAGCCGTTCTTCACCCCGATCAGGCCCGGGTACTTGCCGAGCAGCCGGTCGGTGTTGGCGATGTCGAAAGCGGTGCGCTGACCGGTCGTCCTGTCCACCCCGCCGGGGAAGCGCGCGGTGCGGGTGGAGCAGTAGGAGCGGAAGTCCTGGTTGCGCAGCCCGGCCCGGGCGAACAGCGTCAGGTCGTAGGCCGAGGAGACCTGCCCCTCCTGGTCGTAGCCCTCGGGCGAGACCACGTGGGTGTCGCGGGCCTGGAGGGCCACCGCGCGGTCCTGCATCTGGGCCACGGTCCGGGCGAGGCCGCCGTTCATGTGGGCCAGGACGTGCACCGCGTCGTTGCCGGAGCTGAGGAAGACGCCCCGCCAGAGGTCCTCCACCCGGTAGGGCAGGTTCTCCTTGATGCCGACCAGGCTGCTGCCCACGCCCAGGTCGGCCAGCTCGGCCGGGGCGACCTTGTGCTCCAGGGAGCGGTCCAGCTTGGGCAGCACGGTGTCCGCGAAGAGCATCTTCAGGGTGCTCGCGGGCGGCAGCGGCAGATGGGCGTTGCGGGCGGCCAGGACGTCACCGGTGGTCGCGTCGGCGACCAGCCAGGACCGGCCGGTGAGTTCGACCGGCAGCGCGGGCGCCCCGGCCAGCGGGGCCACCTGGACGGCGGGGCGGCCCAGCCGCTCGCCGCCGACCACGGTGGTCGCGTCCTGCGCGACGGCCGCGGACGCCGCGGCGGCGAGCACCAGCGCGGCGGCGACGGCACCGGCCGCGGCCGGTCCTCTGACATGGTGTGACCTCTGCTGCACACCGCGAACGTACCCGCGGCGCGGCCGGGGCGCCGTGTGCGCTGCTCCGTCCGGGCCCCGGCACCCGGACGGGGCGGGCCGGCCCGGACGCGCCGGACCCGCCGGAGCAGAGGGTGCTCCGGCGGGTCCGGCGTACCGGCCGCCGCGCCCTGGGGGCGGCAGCCGTTCGGCTAGCAGTCGTCGTCGTGGTGGTGCCGCTTGTTGGTGAGGTCCACGGTGACGCAGTCATCGGCGTCCACCCGGTACGGGCCGGTCACCGGGTCGTGCGGGAGCTGGTAGCCGTCGGGCGCGGCGGTCTCCCGGAGGTAGTACTGGCCGGCCGGCAGGTGCCTGAAGGCGCAGCTGCCCTCGGCCGAGGTGGTGCAGCCCGGGCCCGTGCGGGTGTCCGGGTTCGCTCCGCCGGTCTGCAGGCCGGGGACTCCGTTGGTCTCCCGCCAGAGCTGGAACTGCGCGCCGGCCAGCGGTTCGCCGGTCTTGGCGTCCCGCTTGGTCAGGTCGATCGCGCCGTCCGGCGGCGGCGTCGACGAGGGGCAGTCGCCGGCCGTCACCTGGACGCCGGTGGTGGCGTTCTGGGGGGTGAGGACGAGGGGGCCGAAGACGGGGTCGGTCGGGAGGTCGTAGCCGGTGGGTGCGGTGGTTTCGCGCCAGTAGTAGGTGCCGGTGTCGACGGTGCGTCGGCAGGTGCCGTCGGCGGGGGTGGTGCAGGTGGCGCCGAGTCGGGTGTCGGGGTTGATGCCGGTGGTCTGGAGGCCGGGGGTGTTGTTGGTCTCGTGCCAGAGTTCGAAGACGGCGCCGGCGAGGGGGGCGCCGGTGGTGGCGTCGGTCTTGAGGACGCTGACTTCACCGGTGACGGGTGGTTGGGTGTGGGGTTGGTCGGCCGCGGTGACCTGGACGCCGGTGGTGGCGTTCTGGGGGGTGAGGACGAGGGGGCCGAAGACGGGGTCGGTGGGGAGGTCGTAGCCGGTGGGTGCGGTGGTTTCGCGCCAGTAGTAGGTGCCGGTGTCGACGGTGCGTCGGCAGGTGCCGTCGGCGGGGGTGGTGCA